>NZ_CP099567.1:1828602-2133369 GCF_022530855.2 Candidatus Vondammii sp. HM_W22
CAGTCCACGCTAATCACGCCCGCCACAAGGTCCACCTTGTGAATGGTACTCTTTATATAGGGGATCAGCCTCCGGCGATCTCCCTCTACCACCATCACGTCGTTGGCCCCGGTTTCAAACAGATGATCCACCCGGCCGAGCAGTTGACCCTCAAGGGTCCGCACTTCCAGGCCTTCCAGATCAATCCAGTAGTACTCACCCGGCTTGGCCTTCGGCAACTGGTCCCGTGGAATAGCGATATCCGCTCCCACCAGCTCCGCAGCCTGATCGCGGTCCATACAGCCTGACAGCTTGGCAACAATACCTTTGCCATGAGCCTTTCCCGCTTCCAGTTCAAACAGTTTCCACCCCCCTGCTCTGCGCAGATACCAAGAGTGGTACTTCAGGATATTATCCCGTGGAGCCGTGCCGGAAAAGACTTTTATCCATCCCCGCACACCGAACAGGCCGGAAACCCGGCCCATCTCGACCCATTTAGGATCATCACTCCTATCGGTTGAGCCTTGGGGCTTTTCCGATTTATGCGCGCCTGGGTCCGACATATTTCAGCTGGGCATAGGCCCGGTAACGATCAGGTAGCTGCATTGGCAGCATCCTTCACCAGCCTAGCAACACGATCACTGGGCTGTGCGCCCTGAGAGATCCAGTGGTCCACGCGGCCACGATCCAGGCGAAGGCGCTCTTCATTGCCAACAGCAATAGGATTAAAGAATCCCAGACGCTCTATATAACGGCCATCGCGAGGTTTGCGACTATCGGCCACGACTATGTGATAGAAGGGCCGCTTTTTAGCGCCCGTCCGTGCAAGACGAATTGTTACCATGTCCTACCTATATTATATGTTAAGTTAATCTGCCGCGCACTACCGGCCAGCCAAACCGATCGAAGTGGAATGGGGCATTTTACGTACTTTGCAGAAAAAGTGAAATACTTTTTATAAACGATTAATTAAAAGAAGCCCAGTTAAAATGGGAACCCACCCGGCGGCATACCACCACCACCACCCGGGCCACCCAAACCGCCCGGCCCCATTTTGCCTTTAAGCCCGTGCATCATCTTGGCCATGCCGCCGCCCTTCATCTTTTTCATCATCTTCTGCATCTGGGTAAACTGCTTGAGCATTTTGTTTACCTCTTGCACCTGACTGCCGGAGCCCAGAGCAATACGGCGCTTGCGGGAACCCTTGATGATATTGGAAAAACGGCGCTCTTTGAACGTCATTGAGTTGATAATGGCGATTGAGCGGATAATCTCCCGGTCATTGACCCGGTTCTTCACGTGATCAGGGATATTGCCCATTCCGGGCAGCTTATCCATCATCGAGCTCAGCCCACCCATATTAGCCATCTGCTCCATCTGTTCACGAAAATCATCCAGATCGAAGTCTTTTCCTTTTTGCAGTTTTTTCGCCAGTTTCTCGGCTTTTTTGTGATCGACCTTACGCTGCACATCCTCCACCAGGGAGAGCACATCGCCCATACCCAGTATCCGTGATGCTATGCGCTCCGGATGGAAGGGTTCCAGTGCTGTGGTCTTTTCACCCACGCTGAGGAACTTGATCGGCTTACCGGTAATTTCACGAATAGAGAGCGCGGCACCCCCCCGCGCATCACCATCCGTCTTGGTGAGAATGACGCCGGTCAGCGGCAGTGCCTGGTCAAATACCTTGGCGATATTAGCAGCATCCTGACCGGTCATGCTGTCCACTACAAACAGAGTCTCCACCGGTGAGACATCGGCATGGAGGGCCTTGATCTCCCCCATCATCTCTTCATCTATGTGGAGGCGTCCGGCTGTATCGACAATCAGCACATCCATGAACTGTTTGCGTGCCTGCTTCAGTGCTGCGCTGGCAATAGCGAGTGGATTCTGATCTGTACCGCTGGGGTAAAACTCCGCCTCGACCTCTGTTGCCAGGGTTTCCAACTGATCAATAGCGGCAGGCCGATAGACGTCACAACTAACCACCATGACAGATTTTTTCTGGGTCTCCTTGAGCCAACGAGCCAGCTTGGCAACACTGGTGGTCTTGCCTGATCCCTGCAAACCGGCCATGAGAATCACCACCGGTGGCTGAGCGGCCAAATTCAACGACTCATTGGCCTCTCCCATCACCCCGATCAACTCATCATTGACGATTTTGATCAGTACCTGGCCTGGGGTGAGGCTGCTCATCACCTCGCCACCCATGGCTTTCTCTTTTACTCTATCGACAAAACCACGGACCACTGGCAGAGCAACATCCGCCTCCAGCAGCGCCATACGAACTTCACGCAGGGTCTCCTTGATATTGTCTTCGGTCAGGCGGCCCTGGCCACGCAGTTTGTTGAGTACGCCGCCTAGTCGATCTGTCAGATTATCAAACATGCTCAGTCTCTGGCATTGAAAAATCCGGTTATTATATCGAATTACAACCGAAAGGGTGCGTTTCTAACGAATGGTCTGAAAAATTGAAGTTTTTCACTTCAATTGCCATCCAATCTTGAATATTTGCAAAAACAACCTGCGCTATTCCCGGATTTGACCTCAATTTTGGCTATTCCGGGGCTTTCAGTCGCAACTTGCCTATGAAACGGCTAATAAATGCCGCTTAACCAGTAGCCCGATTAATCAAGGCACACTTGGTAAAGGGAATCTCTAAAAACCCGGCAAAGACCAATAGTTTTTAGCAAATCCGGAGAGCCCTGTCTCTGCATTAGTCGATTGGCCTGCTGGGCAAACGCGTGCTCAACTTGCAAACCCAAACTCTTGATCGTTTTCGGTTTGCCTCTTGCTCCCGTTCATTCAAGAGGCGTTTGTGTGCCGACTTGCGGTGAATGTGACTGCGGTAATGCGCACCCCGGTAAAGCAGACTCCTGCTCTGCACTGCGGTAAGCAGAATCGGCCCAGACACTGCTATTACTGTTGTTCTCATCCAGCAGTTACTCGAAGACTTTGCTACCATGAACTTCAGCTGATGTTACGGCATACTTGCGAATGACCTTGTGCTTCCGGTCTATGCCGATGCGGCTTTTGTACCCACAGTGGGTTTTGCCATGCTTCATGGTCCAGCGTGCTGCAACATTCTTCTGGCGGCGTTTGTTATCACCACATGCCTCAGGGCTATCCCCGACTTTGATCTGCCTATTTTCTTCTCGCGTATTATGTTGCTTGGGTATTGGAACAATAGCGGCATCTACAATCTGCCCCTTGCGAGCGAAGCCTGCTGGATCAACAGCTCTGAAAAGAGTTTATCAACAAGGCCCCGTCCCTTCAGGCGCTCACGATATACTCAAACTGTTTTAGCATCGGGTACCTTACCCTCCTGGGCTCAGCCCAGGAAAACGACAAAAGCTATAGCGATCCCGTATTTGTAACTCTGTTTGATCATCGTTCAGATTGAATAAATGCTGTAGGACCAACACCTTGAACATCAGTACCGCATCGTAAGGTGGGCACCCACCTTTACTGGGATCACTGTTTTTATAAACTGAGCCCAACAATACCCTAAAAGTCTCTTAGTCTACGGCCCTTTCCAGCTTTGGCAGCGGGTCTCCCTTGAGCCTCTACCAAAAACTGTACCGGGCATTCTTAGAAAATTCCGGCCTTAAGACTAGAGACAGACCATCCTCTAGAGGTTCCCTCTAAGCAATGCCATCCCAACATGGGCAGAATTCAGGATCGAGCGCTTGATCTCAAACTCCCTTCTGTATCCAGAATGACGACTGTAGTACAAGAATAGGCTAGTCGCGTAATAGCAGATATGCGATTATCACCCCCAATATGAGCACTACCATAATTGCCTTTCTAGCTATCGCCAGCTACGCCGCCAGCGGAATAGTCATCTCTGTTCGGCTTTTCCATGAAAAGACCGAAACCAATATACCGCGCCCAGTTGGCATCGGACTAGGGTTGGCAGGTGTACTTCTCCATGGAACCATACTCTATCAGGGCATTATCAGTGACAGCGGCATCAACTTGGGCTTTTATGCAGCATTTTCACTTATCGCCTGGAGCATTCTGCTTCTTCTGATGCTCTCTGCCGTTACCAAGCCGGTAGAAAACCTGGGTATTTTTCTGCTGCCGCTGGCAATACTCAGTATTCTCCTTGAGATGCATTTCTCCACAGCTCATCTGTTCCCGGCTGATGCTTCTTGGGGCCTGCGTGTGCATGTGCTTATCTCACTGCTTGCATACAGTCTGTTAGCCATGGCCAGTGTCCAGGCGGTACTCCTTGCAGTACATGACCACCACCTACACCATCGCCACCCCGGGGGATTTATTCGCGCCTTGCCGCCACTCATAACTATGGAAACACTCCTGTTTGAAATGATTGGCCTGGGTTTCGTACTCCTCACCATTGGGTTGATCAGCGGGTTTATCTTCCTAGAGAATATACTCATCCAAAGGCTGGCCCATAAAACCATCCTTTCCATTGTCGCATGGTTTGTATTCGGCACACTGCTTTGGGGCCGTTTCCGTTTCGGCTGGCGCGGACAAAAAGCCCTGATATGGACCCTGATCGGATTCGTGGTTCTGATGCTGGCCTATTTTGGCAGCAAATTTGTGGTTGAGGTGATATTAGGAGTTAATGCTGGTTAACAGCTATGTACCAATGCCCTGATATGCCTGCCGGCTAACCGAGGGTCTGCTATTGACTCATCCAGCGGGAGACTGGAATCGATCAGTTTTTGGCGCTCCTGCTCAAGTTCGCGTACATTGCCCCATTCACGCCTCTGGCCTCCTCTCCCATTTTTTTAGTCATGGAAAGGCACAAAAATGGCGCTTTTTATCTTCATACAAACAAGCCCGCTGGGAAAAGAAAACAGGAAGACGAAGAACGCGATATTTTTTCTCAAAAAATCCGTGGTGCAGAGCGGCGACATGGATTTAATAATGGGCTATCACCTGCTGAATTTGAAAGAAGGGAGTTAGAGAAGCTGTCGGACGTCTAGAGAACTAGGGGCTTGCCAACAAGCCTGTCGCGGCTGATTTGAAAAAGATTTACCAGTCCATCACCGAGGAAGAAGCCTTACCGGCGCTGGATAAATTCTCTGACCGATGGGACGATAAATACCCCTAGATCAGCCACTCCTGGAGCACCCATTGGCAGAATTTCAACACGCTGCTCAACTACCCGGAGGACAAACGAAAAGTGATCTACACGACCAACGCCATTGAGTCGCTGAACAGCGTCATTCGCAAAGCGATCAAAAAGCGGAAGTTGTTTCCAACCGATGACTCTGCGAAGAAGGTAATCCACCTGGCAATCCAAGCCCCATCGAAAAAGTGGACAATGCCGATCCGTCATTGGAAACCAGCACTGACTAGATTTATGATTGAGATTCGAAGAACGCTTAGCGGTATATATTTAACCTTGGCTGTTACACAGAAAACTTTATAGGCTCTCAAGTTTTGCGCTCTGGACTCGAGGTTTCATTGCTCAGCTTATCAAGCAGTTTTACAGCTTCATGCTGCATGAGTTATCCATGAATGCAAAAGTGCTAATCAAATTCCTAAGGGCACTGATTGAATCTATACCGGGTAAAGGTATCTCTGATACTGGACAACCTGCGAGTGCATCATACCAAGAAGGTGAACCACTGGTGATCTAACCGGGCCATAAAATGCTATCTGGAAGTCTTTTTATTGCCTGCCCATTCACCGGAACTGGACCCTGACGAGTATCTGAACTGTGATCTGAAAAGCATGCTTCATAACGGAGAAGCGATTCGTTCTGTGAACGAATCTGAAGAAGAGAACACGATCCTGTATACGAACATTTTTTGACTATAGCTCTCACCCGAAAAGGGCTATCTGCCAGTACGGTTTCCCGACTGAAGCAGGTATGGACACAGGAGTATCGAGATTGGCCTGCCACCAGATTGACGGCATCTACAGTGGATTGGGAGCTGAATAGGCAAAACTCTGCGCATTGGTTATTATTGGTGTCAATGAACAGGCTGAGAAGCATTTTCTGGCAGTATCCGGGAGTCCACGCAGAGCTGGCATGAAGTCCTGCTGAAGTTGAAATCACGTGGAATAAACAGCCTGCTACTTGCTATCGGCGATGGTGCTATGGGCTTCTGGGCCGCCTTGGTGTTCGGGTTCAGTGTCTGTGAGCCAACTCAAGCTGCCTGCATAGGTAGGCGATAATTTATCGTTTCCATAACCCTAATGCTTTTTCTTAGTAATTTAGGTCGATCAAACCTGTTTTTATCAGGGAAACACAGCAGCACACAGGAGATTCAGCATGACCCCGGAAAGGGCACAAGAACTCATCCAGCAGCAACTTCAGTTCGGAAGTGGTTATAACCGCAATGCCGTGCGGCTGATCCTTGGAGAGATACAGCGCGAGCATGGACAGGCGGCAGTGGACAGGCTGATCCATGAACTGGATCTCGAACAGAGCTTTGGTCTGGTTCCCGGCAGTGACTTCAGCAGTATCGGACGCTGATATGTCGAAAGCCAACATAAAGCGTTGTGGGTGGGCCGGTAATGATCCACTTTATCAACACTACCATGATACAAAGTGGGGTGTTCCCTGCTTCA
Source organism: Candidatus Vondammii sp. HM_W22 (assembly GCF_022530855.2). Lineage (GTDB taxonomy): Bacteria > Pseudomonadota > Gammaproteobacteria > Chromatiales > Chromatiaceae > Vondammii. Next base: position 1,835,134 of record NZ_CP099567.1, read on the forward strand.
ATGACCGCACTCTGTTTGAATTCCTTATTCTCGAAGGTGCTCAGGCGGGTCTCTCCTGGATTACCATTCTGCGTAAACGGGATCACTACCATAAAGTCTTTGATCAGTTCGATACAAAGAAGATCGCAGGTTATGGGGAGAAAAAAGTCGCAGCTCTGCTGGCTGATCCCGGTATTGTGCGCAACCGGTTAAAGGTCAACTCGGCTATCAGCAATGCCCGGCTGTTTCTGGAGATCCAGTCTGAAATGGGCAGCTTTTCCGATTACATCTGGAAATTTGTCGATGGAGAGCCAATTCATAACCACTGGCGATCATTGAAAGAGGTACCGGCAACCACGACAGAATCTAATGCCATGGCACGGGAACTAAAAAAGCGCGGGTTTAAATTTGTCGGCAGCACAATTTGTTACGCCTATATGCAGGCCGTGGGGATGGTGAATGATCATACTGCTGATTGCTTTCGGCACGGGGAAGTGGGGAGAGATTAATCTGGCCCAAAAGAAAAGGGATGCTAATGCATCCCTTTTTTTGAGTTGGTCGGGCGAACTGGATTCGAACCAGCGACCCCTTGCACCCCATGCAAGTACGCTACCAAACTGCGCCACCGCCCGTAACAAAGCGCGCATACTAGGTGGTATACGCATTATTGTCAATGTGAGGTTAACGCTTCAGAATATGTAAAATTTCTTCCAGTTCTGTACAGAGTTGTTTGATTATCTGCTGACTCTGGAAACCATCTTCTTTGGCTCCATCACCCGAGAGTTGTTGTCTTGCGCCGCCGATGGTGAAGCCTTGCTCATACAGAAGGCCCCGGATCTGACGAATCATCAGAACATCATGACGCTGGTAATATCGTCGGTTGCCTCTGCGTTTAACCGGCTTGAGCTGGGGGAATTCCTGCTCCCAATAGCGCAGCACGTGAGGTTTGACCGCACAGAGATCGCTTACTTCACCAATGGTAAAGTAACGCTTGCCGGGAATGGCAGGCAGTTCTACCGTGCTAATGCTCGCTTCCAGCATAAGCTTCCACCCTCGCCTTCAGTTTTTGCCCCGGACGGAATGTCACCACGCGCCGGGCAGAGATAGGTATCTCTTCACCGGTCTTTGGATTACGCCCTGGGCGCTGTTTTTTTTCACGTAAGTCAAAGTTGCCAAACCCGGACAATTTCACTTGGGAACCCTTTTCCAGTGCGAGCCGGATCTCCTCAAAAAACATCTCGACCATCTCTTTGGCCTCACGTTTATTAAGGCCGAGTTCATCAAAAAGCCTTTCAGCCATCTCAGCTTTGGTCAATGCCATATCAATCTCTCAACTTTGCACCGAACTTATCGGACAGCGCACTAAGCACTCTGCTAACCACATCTTCAACTTCCTGGTCTGTAAGAGTGTGGGAAGTTTCCTGTAAAATCAAGCCCAAAGCGAGACTTTTTAGTCCTGAGTCTACCTTTTCCCCAGTATAGACGTCGAAAAGACGGATGTCTTGCAAAATTTCCGGGGCAGTCTGCCTGATTAACGCCCTGATCTCATTGAATTCAACCTGTCCGTCAACCACTATGGCAATGTCGCGACGAATAGAGGGGTATTTTGAGAGCGCCTTAAATCCGGGCAATCTACCTTCCAGCAGTTGATCAAGTCTGATTTCAAACAAATAGGCCTTTCCTGATAGGCCGAGACTCTTCTCCAGCTCGGGGTGCAACATGCCAATCCACCCGACTATCTTTTCACCGCGGGTAATTTTAGCGCTCTGACCGGGGTGCAGAGTTGGATGCTCGGCAGCTATAAAGTCGAACTCATCTCGATTGCCACCCAAAGCCAATACTGTCTCCAGATCAGCCTTGATATCGAAGAAGTCGACTGAACCGTCATTGCTATCCCACTGTTCCGGCAGAGAGGGGCCAGACACCAGTCCTGATAGCATTATATCTTGTTTAATTTCAGCGCCTTGATTGATAAACCTAAGGCCTGACTCGAACATGCGGATACGGCTCTGCTGACGAGACTGATTGTACACCGCCGTCTGCAATAGACCGGGCCAGAGACTGGTACGCATAATTGCCATATCAGCAGAGATCGGATTGGCCAGTTCTACCGTGCCGTGCTGGGGATCGGTAAGGTCGTGCATCTCCTTGCTGATAAAGCTGTAGGTGATCACCTCCTGATAGTCACGGTCCACCAGCATCTGCTTTGCCCTATGCAGATTGAAAGCCACTTCAGGCTCTCCCTGCATCACTGTGGCGGCGGCAGTACGTTTGGTTGGAATGTTAGTGTAGCCGTAGATACGACCGATCTCTTCGATCAGGTCTTCTTCGATGCTGATATCAAAACGACAACTCGGAGCGACTACCCTCCACCCCTCCTCCACTGGCTCTATCCGCATCTCCAGGCGGGTAAGAATATCGGCAATGGTCTCATCGTCAATCTTCACACCAAGCACTTTGGCAACCCGGGCGCTGCGTAGCAGAATCTCAGGGCGTTGTTCAATCCGGCTCTCATCCTCCGTCTCAACTACCGGACCTGGCTCACCGCCGACGATGTCCAGTAACAGCTGTGTGGCACGCTCAATCGCCTTAACCTGCAACTGTGGGTCGACACCGCGCTCATAACGGTGTGAGGCGTCGGTATGGAGGCCATAGCTGCGGGATTTACCGGTAATTGCCATGGGTGCGAAAAAAGCACACTCAAGGAGGATATCCGTTGTGTCATCAGCCACACCGGAGTGCTCACCACCCATAATGCCGGCCATCCCCACCACCTTCGAGGCATCAGTGATCACCAGCGTATCGCTGCGCAGTTCAATCTCCTGGCCATCCAGCAGCGTCAGCTTCTCGTTTGCTACAGCCATACGGACGCAGATTTCGCTATCCAACTGGCGCAGATCAAAACCGTGCATCGGCTGCCCCAACTCCAGCATCACATAGTTGGTAACATCCACCACCGGAGAGATGGGACGAAGTTCGCCGCGGCGTAGCCGCTCCTGCATCCAGAGCGGTGTCTCGGCCTTAGGATCAATGTTGCGGATAATCCGACAGGTATAGCGCGGGCAGGCCTCAGGGGCTTCTACCTTTACCGAAAAGCGGTCATCGTTCACTGCCGCAACAGGTTCCATCGAGGGAATGTTCACCGGGCAGCGGTTGATTACCCCTACTTCACGGGCAATCCCTATCAATCCGAGGCAGTCGCCCCGGTCCGGCGTCAGATCCACATCGATCGCCTGATCGTCGAGGGCCAGGTACTCACGGAAATTGCTACCAATAGTGGCATCTTCCGGCAACGGCATGATGCCGTCTGATGAGTCAGCCAGCCCCAGTTCCGAGGCTGAGCAGATCATGCCCTGGGACTCCACGCCGCGCAGCTTGGCCTTTTTGATCTTGAAGTCACCGGGCAACCTAGCACCGATCAACGCGACCGGAACCTTCATACCTGCGGCCACATTTGGAGCGCCACAAATAATCTGCAACATCTCATCCTGACCTGCATCGACACTGCAGAGGCTGAGCTTGTCTGCATTCGGGTGCTGTTCACGAGTGACGACTTTACCAACGACCACGCCAGAAAACTCACCGGCCACCGGTGTCACAGAGTCCACTTCCAGACCAGCCATACTGAGCTGGTCCGACAGTTCCTCTGTGCTGACCGGGGGATTGACCCATTCACGCAACCAGGCTTCACTGAATTTCATGTTTATATTCCAACTATATATAAAGGCTGCAAACCAGCGAATCAACGCTGATTTTATTACTATGAGGAGATTTCCTCTCTAGCACTCTTTACAATCTGACAAAGACGCATGACTTCTCGTTCCCGGGCTCTCGTTATCGTACCGTATGGATTCCCACGCAGAGCGTGGGAACCAGTGGGGTTTTGAAACGCCTCTACCTGCCATTCGATCGATTACGATGCTGGACCTGCAAGTCAGGATTGCCGGTCTATGCAAACTGCCTCAAAAATCTCAAATTATTCTCAAAAAATAGCCGTAAGTCATTGACTTTATAGCGTAACATCGTCAAACGCTCTATACCCATACCGAAGGCATAGCCGGTATACTTCTCACTGTCGATACCCACATGACGGAACACTTCCGGATGGACCATGCCACAACCCAGCACCTCCAGCCAACCGGTGTGACCACAGACACGACAGCCGTCACCATTACACATCACACACTCGATATCCGCTTCAGCCGAGGGTTCGGTGAAGGGGAAGTAGGAAGGCCGGAAACGCACCTTCAGATCACGTTCAAAGAAGTTCTGCAGAAAATCGTAGATCACTCCTTTCAAGTCTGCGAAGGAGATATCTTCATCCACCAGCAAACCTTCCGCCTGATGAAACATTGGGGTATGAGTGAGATCTGAGTCGCAACGGTAGACCCGTCCCGGCGCAATCACTTTCAGTGGTGGCCCGGCATTCTCCATGGTACGAATCTGCACCGGGGATGTGTGGGTGCGCAGCAGCATATGGGCATCGAAATAGAAGGTGTCATGCATCGCCCTTGCCGGGTGGTGCGCAGGTATATTGAGCGCTTCGAAGTTGTGGTAGTCATCTTCGATTTCCGGCCCCTCTTCCACCTTGAAGCCCAAGTTGGCAAACAGACGTTCAATGCGTTCCAGTGTACGTGTCACCGGATGGAGCCCGCCCTGCCCCAGACCACGGCCAGGCAGAGTGACATCGATACGCTCCGAGGCGAGCCGTTGAGTCAGCGCCTGCTGCTCCAGTTCTCCTCTGCGCTGGTCGATCAGAACCTGCAGCGCCTGCTTAGCCTTATTGATCGCCTGCCCCGCCTGGGGCCGCTCCTCTTTCGGCAGCTTACCCAGCTGCTTTAGCTGAGCCGTGATCAATCCACTCTTGCCAAGATAGCGGACACGCACTTCATCCAGTGCAGCCAGACTGGTGGCATTATCAATAAGCGCAGTAGCCTCATCGACGAGCTGCGAAAGTTGGGAATTGGATTCAGCACCCATTGTATTGGTCCTTAAAATGCAAAAAGGGGAAAGACCTTAAGGCCTTTCCCCATTACGTCATTTTTGCAACACCGGCTGTTTACCGGTGCAATGACAAGCTATCAGCTTGAGAGACTAGCCTTGGCCTGTTCTGCCAAGACGCTAAAAGCAGGCTTGTCAAAGATAGCCAGATCGGCCAGCATTTTGCGGTCGATCTCAACACCCGCTATCTTCAGACCGTTAATCATACGGCTGTACGAAATGCCATTATTGCGGGCACCGGCATTGATACGGGCAATCCACAACGCACGAAACTGGCGTTTCTTCTGGCGGCGGTCACGGTAAGCATATTGGCCGGCTTTGATAACGGCCTGCTTGGCAACGCGATAAATTTTACTACGGGCACCATAATAACCCTTAGCTTCCTTCAGCACTTTTTTGTGTCTGGCGTGTGCTGTTACACCACGTGTTACGCGAGGCATATCTCAGTCTCCAATGTCAATTAAGCGTAGGGAATCATACGACGTGCTACTGACACGTCAGATTTGGCCAGCTGTGCGGGTGACCGCAAGTGACGCTTACGCTTGGTACTTTTCTTCGTCAGAATATGACGACGATGGGACTGACCCCGTTTGATTGCGCCGGACCCGGTTTTGGAGAACCGTTTGGCCGCGCCGCGATTAGTTTTAATCTTAGGCATAATTTCTCAACTCGCATTCAATGGTTAATTTTTTCTGGGACGTAACACCATCACCATCTGACGACCTTCCATCAGTGGTGATTGCTCAACTTCCGCAAGCTCTGCCAGATCGGCTTCTACCCGCTGCAAAAGTTCTAGACCCAACTCCCTGTGGGCATGCTCTCGACCGCGGAACCTCATGGTTACCTTGGTCTTGTCCCCATCGTTCAGGAAACGTATCAGGTTGCGTAGTTTTACCTGATAATCTCCTATGCCCGTCCCTGGACGAAACTTCACTTCTTTGACTTGAACCTGTTTCTGCTTCTTTTTGGCTGCTGCCTTCTGCTTTTTCGCCTCGAAGACAAACTTGCCATAATCCATCACCCTGCAAACAGGAGGCTCTGCGTTTGGTTGTATTTCAACCAGGTCCATGCTCGCAGAAGAGGCTACTCCCTTAGCTTCGATCAGCGAGACAATACCTGCCTGTTCCCCATCCGCCCCTATAAGGCGTACCTCACGAGCTGTAATATCCTCGTTCAGGCGATTTCTTTTTGGTGCAGCGATAACTCAGTTCCTCCCAAAGAACAGCGCCTGCCAAACAGTAAAGCACCGGAAACCGGTGCTTTCGTCTGGGCAAGCCCTAATTCGACCGACGATCGATCTCTTCGCTCATCCGCTCTGCAAACGCCTCTATACTGATACTGCCAAGGTCTTCGCCGGTGCGGGTGCGAACAGCCACCGTCCCATTTTCCATCTCACGGTCACCAACTACCAACAGGTAAGGCACCCGTGCCAATGTATGTTCGCGAATTTTAAAGCCGATCTTCTCATTTCTCAAGTCCATTTCGACCCTTAATCCCTGTTTTTGCAGTATTTCGGCCACTTTTTCCACATATTCGCTCTGATGATCGGTAATATTCATCACAACAGCCTGAACCGGCGAGAGCCAGAGAGGCAGAGCGCCGGCATACTCTTCGATCAAAATACCGATAAAACGCTCAAGAGATCCGAGGATCGCCCTGTGAAGCATCACCGGTACCTGCCGGCTGTTGTCGTCAGCTATATAACTGGCATCCAGACGTCCCGGCATGGAAAAATCGACCTGGATAGTACCGCACTGCCAGACCCGTCCAAGACAGTCGCGCAGCGAGAAGTCGATCTTGGGGCCGTAGAATGCGCCCTGACCCGGTTGCAGCGTCCAATCAAGCCCTTTGGCATTGAGCGCCTCTTCCAGTGCCTTTTCAGCCTTATCCCACACTTCGTCGCTGCCGACACGCTTTTTAGGACGGGTGGAGAGCTCAAGTTTGACGTCGGTAAAACCGAAGTCCTTATAGACATCAAACAGCAGGTCGACAAAATCGGAGACCTCACTCTGAATCTGATCTTCTGTGCAGAAGATATGGGCATCATCCTGGACAAAGTTTCTGACCCGCATCAAACCGTGCAGTGTGCCGCTCGCCTCATTCCGATGACAGGAACCAAATTCCGACAACCGCAAAGGCAGATCGCGGTAACTCTTCAGCCCCTGGTTAAAAACCTGGACATGACAGGGACAGTTCATCGGCTTGATCGCATAGTCCCTGTTTTCAGAGCTGGTGGTAAACATATCAGCCCGGTATTTGTCCCAATGCCCCGACTTCTCCCACAGACTGCGATCGACAATCTGCGGGGTACGAATCTCCTGGTAGCCGGCTGCCTGAATTTTTTCCCGGACGTACTGCTCTACAGTGCGGTAGATGGTCCAGCCATGAGGGTGCCAGAATACCATCCCCGGTGCCTCTTCCTGAGTGTGAAACAAATGCTGGGCCTTGCCGATTTTGCGGTGATCCCGCTTCTCTGCCTCTTCCAATCGATGCTGGTAGAGTTTGAGCGCCTTCTTGTCCTGCCAGGCAGTGCCATAAATACGCTGCAGCATCTCGTTATCCGAGTTGCCGCGCCAGTAGGCACCCGCCACCTTCATCAATTTAAAGCTCTTCAGCACACCGGTGCCAGGCACATGGGGACCACGACAGAGATCGGTGAACTCACCCTGGGTATACAGGGAAAGATCTTCGTTCGCCGGAATCGATCCGATAATCTCCGCCTTGTACTCTTCACCCTGGTCCCGGAAAAACTTCACCGCATCATCCCGGGACATAACAGAACGGGTGATCTTCAGATTCGCCTTGACCAGTTCTTTCATCTTACCTTCGACAGCCATCAAATCTTCCGGGGTGAAGGAGCGTTCGTAGGAGAAATCGTAGTAGAAACCATCCTCAATAGTAGGACCAATAGTCACCTGGACTTTCGGAAAAAGTGTTTTCACCGCCTGAGCCAACAAGTGGGCGGTGGAATGGCGAATGACATCCAATCCATCATCGTCACGACTAGTGACAATGGCCAGTTCGCTGTCCTGTTCCATTGTAAAAGAGGTGTCTACCAGCTTGCCATCCACACGGCCTGCCAGAGCCGCCTTTGCCAAGCCGGGGCCGATTGAGGCTGCAACATCATGAACGGATACAGGATTATCGAAGCTCCGCTGGGAGCCGTCAGGAAGGGTAATATTCGGCATTTTACTCTCTCAGTGGTGACCCATACGAGAGGCCACATGAATAATAAACTAAAGAAGAAACCCACGAAAACCGGGGCGGTTATCGAGGGTTCTATATTGGTAGGCGCGAGTGGATTCGAACCACCGACCCCCACCATGTCAAGGTGGTGCTCTAACCAACTGAGCTACGCGCCTAAAATTCTAGCCTAAAATTCTAAAAACTTTCAGGGCCGCGATAGTACATAAGAGCGGACGCCATATCAACCCTTATGCTTAGTAATTAGGGTCATGCTGGAGTATAACTATCGTAATAAGGTTATCTATCAGACATAAGGCCAACAACAGTGACCCGTCGAATCAAGCATCTTGTTTCAGCCATACTGGTAATCGCCATGATTGCCACCGGCATCTGGTATTTAAACCGTCCGAAACCCATCGCTGTTGTCGTTAAAGCCGTGGAGCGTGGTCTGGTGGAAGAGACAGTGGCGAACACCCGGGCAGGTACAGTCAAGGCCTGCCGCCGAGCCCTACTCTCTCCGGGAACCGGCGGACAGATATCCAGGCTGAATATCAGTGAGGGCCAACGGGTCAAAACAGGCACACTTCTGCTTGAACTCTGGAATAAAGATCTGATGGCCGAGATCGCCCTGAATGAAGCAGAAGCCAAGGCCAGTAAAGCCACTGCCCGGGCGGCCTGCCTTGAGGCCGATGTTGCCGGACGTAAAGCCGATCGATTGCTGCGACTACGGAAAAGCGGCGCAGTTTCCGAGGACTCGGTGGACAATGCAGTGACCGAGTCCAAGGCGAGCCAGGCCAAGTGTGAATCATCCACTGCCAAAGCACGGGTTGCTGCAGCACGGATCGAAGTCGCCCGTACCAAACTGGAGCGAACGCGTCTGGTCGCCCCCTTTGATGGTGTAGTCGCTGAGATCAACGGCGAATTGAATGAGTACACCACCCCATCTCCCCCCGGTATTGCCACACCACCGGCCATTGATCTGATCGATAACTCCTGCTTCTATGTGGCCGCTCCCATTGATGAGGTGGATGCGCCAAAGATCTATCTGAACCAGATCGCGCGGGTCTCTCTGGATGCTTTCGATGAGCGCCGCTTTCCGGGAAAGGTACGCCGTATCGCGACCTATGTGTTGGATAGAGAGCGACAGGCCCGCACCGTGGAGGTCGAGGTTGAGTTCAGCAACCCGGATGATCTGGTGCAGTTACTGGCAGGCTATTCAGCTGATGTGGAGATTATTCTGGATAGTCATGAGAACACCCTGCGAATCCCGTCTGAGGCAGTGGTGGATGATAACCGGGTTTTTGTCTTCCTGCCTGCGGAGGGTTTGTTGCAAGAGCGCGAGATAAAAAGCGGCATGTCCAATTGGGACTACACAGAAGTTGTCTCAGGCCTGGAGGAGGGTGAACTGGTCGTCACCTCGGTGGACAGGGAAGGCGTAGAGGATGACGCTCTGGTCAAGCGTGACACTGAAGAAGAGAGATGATTCGACTAGAAGGGATCAATCGTAATTTTCAAGTGGGGGACGAAACCGTCCACGCCCTGCGTGATATCAATTTGGAGATAGAAGTTGGAGACTATCTTTCGATAATGGGCCCGGCGGGCTCAGGCAAATCCACACTGCTGAATATGCTGGGCCTGCTGGACCAACCCAATAGCGGGCGCTATTTTCTCAACGGGATTGATACCACTTCTTTGAGTGAAGAGAAGTTGGCATCGGCCCGGCGCGATCATATCGATTTTGTCTTCCAGTCATTTCATCTGATCCCCCGCCTGACGGCAGCGGAGAATGTTGAACTGCCTCTGATGCTGGCAGGGATTGAGCCAAAAGAGCGTCATCAGCGGGTTCATCAGGTATTTGAAGCTCTGGGAATGGTAGGCTGTGCGGCCACAGGCCTGACCAGCTCTCCGGTGGTCAAAGGCAACGGGGGACGATGTCATCAGAACCCTGGAGGCACTGAACCAGCGCGGCATTATTCTTATTGTGGTCACCCATGACCCAGAGATCGGTGGTCGCGCCGGGCGCCGGCTTCATCTTATTGACGGAGAGGTTGCGGATGACGACATAACCCGCCGAATAGCTGACGATGAGAATTGAAGATGCACTTACTTACGGCAACCGTGTTCTCACTGGCGCCAAGGGCCGCACTTGGCTGATGCTGCTGGCCATGACCATTGGCGTAGGATCAGTGGTGATTCTCACCGCCCTTGGTGAAGGGGCGAGGCAGTTTGTCACCAATGAGTTCTCCAGCATGGGTACGCACCTGATTATTGTTGTGCCCGGGAAAGTGGAAACCACAGGCAGTACGCCACCGCTGGTTGGCGGCACACCACGGGATCTGACACTGAACGACGCCCTCGCCCTGCAACGATCCAGCGCCATTCGCCGCATTGCACCCATTGCATTTGGCGCTGCCCCGGTCTCCCACAAAACGCCCTCCTCTCGACCTTTGACGGCATCTTTCGCTCACTCACTTATACAGTAACGGGCATTGCCGCCATCAGTCTCGCGGTTGCCGGAATCCTGATCATGAATGTCATGCTGGTAGCCGTGTCTCAGCGTACGTCTGAAATCGGACTGTTAAAAGCTCTTGGCAGTCGCAACAATGATATTTTGCTGCTCTTCATGGTAGAACGGCCTGCTCTCAGTTGCCGGCGCACTGTGCGGTGTTGCCACAGCCTATGGGGGCGTTTGGCTGCTTAACCAGCTCCTCCCCAAGTTCCCACTGGCGATACCCCTCTGGGCATTGGCTGCGGCGGTGAGTGTCTCTCTGATAACCGGGCTGTTATTTGGCGTGCTGCCTGCCAAGCGGGCAGCAAGACTGGACCCGGTTCAGGCACTGGCGGGGCATTGACGATGCTACTGGGTGACTTTATCAAACTCTCTCTCAGTTCGGTCATCTTCCACCGGACACGCAGTATGCTCACCGCTCTGGGCATTGCCGTTGGTATTGCCTCCGTCGTACTTCTCACCTCCATCGGTGAAGGCGTTAACCGGTTCGTTCTGGGAGAGTTCACCCAATTCGGTACCAACCTGATCGCCATCAGTCCAGGAAAATCCACCACTTTTGGTGTCTCCGGCGCCATTGTGAACAATGTGCGCCCATTGAGTATTGAGGATGCTGAGAGCTTAAGACGCCTGCCCTTCATTCAGGCTGTAGTACCCATGGCGCAGGGTAACTCAGCCATTGAGCATGGTAAGCGGACGCGACGCACCATCATCTATGGTGTTGGCGCGGATATGCCCAGGGTATGGCAGATGAAGCCAGCTATTTGCCGCTTTCTGCCTGCAGACGATCCCCGTTTCGCCCGACCGTTTGTGGTCCTTGGCAGCAAAGTCCGAAGCGAACTCTTCGGCACTGAGAACCCACTGGGGAAGCGAGTCCGTATCGGCAGTGAGAGTTTCCGGGTTATTGGCATCCGGGAGTCCAAAGGGCAACCGCTCGGCTTTGACTTGGACGATGCCGCCTATATCCCCACGCACAAGGCAATGGCTCTGTTTAACCAAGATAGCCTGATGGAGATCGACCTGCTTTATAGGCCCGGCAGTGACAGTGAAACGCTCTCCGAGCAGATAAAAAAGAGCCTTATTCAACGTCACGGCAACGAAGATTTTACCGTTACCACTCAGGACCAGATGCTGGAGACGCTTGGCTCAATACTGGATATTCTGACACTGGCGGTTGCTGCCCTTGGTGGCATTTCACTGCTGGTCGGGGGGGTCGGCATCCTTACCATAATGACCATCTCAGTAACTGAGCGTACGACCGAAGTGGGCCTGCTTCGTGCCATCGGTGCCCGCAAACGACAGATTCTCTGGCTGTTTATTGGCGAAGCGGTGGTACTGGCCAGCTTGGGGGGGCTGGCCGGGTTGATCATCGGAGCCGGTGGCGCCTGGCTGCTTGGCGTTGATTCCTGCGCTGCCCGTTCACACACCCTGGAATTATGTGCTGCTTGCAGAGGGGATAGCCGCCGCTATCGGCCTGGTTGCCGGGGTTGTTCCTGCTTGGCAGGCAGCCGGACTTGATCCTATTGAGCCACTGCATACGGAGTGATCATCGGTACGCCGTCAAACTGAAAACCAACCTCAGCTATCATCAGATTGATAGAATATTTATTGACTTTTCACCCTGTTTAAAGCTACAAACCATGCTCTTTTTTCAGACTGGAGTCGGTTGTGTCCCAGAATAGTGTCTACTGGCATCCCATTGGTTTTATCCTGTGTCATCTGCTTGCGGCACTCCTGTTCAGCAGTTGGCTGTTTGAACCGACACACAGCTATTGGGAGCGCCTGGATACAGCCGTTTTCTACACCCTCAACGGCACTCTTGCCTGGGGGTACGAGTGGCAGGTGTTCTGGGCTAGTGCCAACAGCAAGTCGGCAGATATTACGACCGGCCTGGTGATGATCGCCTTTTTTCTCTATTTCGCCTTTTCCTGTGGGCCTACGGCGATGGTAAAACGCCTAACAATGTTTGGCATTATGGCGGGCACTATCCTCCTCAGCCAGGATAGCGGGGTCGTTGACCTCTACACGCAGATGATTTCGGTCTCAAGAATCAGCCCATCCCTAACATTGGAGCCTGTCCACAGGTTGAGTGAACTGGTGCCCTGGATTCATGCTAAAGATGCATCATCTGGCAGTTTTCCCGGCGACCATGGGATGGTGACCTTTATCTGGCTTGGCTCTGTCTGGTTCTTTGCCGGCTGGCGGTGGGGTATCCCGGCACTGATGATGAGTGTTTTGATACTGCTGCCCCGGATGGTCGCTGGTGCCCACTGGCTGTCGGACAATCTGGTGGGTTCAGCTACCCTGGTGCTGCTGATAATGGCCTGGATTTTCTGTACACCCGTAGCTTATTACCTGCAAAGGTTGGGAGAGCGCATTCTGGAGTTCATTCTGCCCAAACGCTGGCAAGGTTCTTGACGGCTGTGGAGATTTTTAAGGCCCTCACACAAATGCACTTAATACAAAATTCAGACCAAAACCCCCGCTGCCTGTAATTTACGCAGCTGATCACGAACAGCGGCAGCCTCTTCAAACTCAAGGTCTTTGGCGTGCTGGTACATTTCTTTTTCCAGCGCTTTGATCTGCTTGGCCACCTGCTTGGGCGATAACGCGGCGTACTCAGCCTCGTCCTCCGCCACTTTGGCGTACTGCTTGGCGGGCATTGGTGCTCCGGGGCGGGCCCCTTCCAGAATATCGGCAATCGCCTTGCGAATGGTCTGCGGGGTTATATCGTGCTCTTCATTGTAAGCCTCTTGCTTGGCGCGCCTGCGCTCTGTCTCATCAATCGCCCGGTGCATGGAGCCGGTTATTTTATCGGCATAGAGAATCGCTTTTCCATTGGCATTTCGGGCAGCCCTGCCAATGGTCTGAATCAGCGCCCCTTCCGAGCGTAGAAAACCCTCCTTGTCGGCATCCAGAATGGCCACCAGGGAGACTTCCGGCATATCCAGCCCTTCTCGCAGAAGATTGATACCCACCAGTACATCGAAAACCCCAAGGCGCAGGTCACGGATAATCTCCACCCGTTCCACAGTCTCAATATCAGAGTGAAGATAGCGCACCCGAATACCGTGATCATTCAAGTAGTCAGTCAGATCTTCAGCCATACGCTTGGTAAGGGTGGTCACCAGTACCCGCTCGCCCACCTGGGTCCGCAGATGAATCTCTGACAACAGATCGTCCACCTGGCTACCGGCCGGCCGCACTTCGAGTTCGGGATCAACCAGACCCGTAGGACGCACCACCTGCTCAATCACAGCCCCGGAATGGTCAAGCTCATAGGGCCTCGGAGTGGCAGAGACATAGATTCTCTGATGCCCTCTGGCCTCGAATTCATCAAATCTGAGCGGCCGGTTATCCAGAGCGGACGGCAGACGAAAGCCGTACTCGACCAGCGTCTCCTTACGGGAACGATCGCCTTTATACATACCGCCTACCTGGGGTATAGAAACATGGCTCTCATCCGCCACCAGCAGGGCATTTTCCGGCAGATAGTCCAATAAAGTAGGAGGCGGCTCTCCTGGCTTGCGGCCGGAAAGATAGCGGGAGTAGTTCTCGATGCCGGAGCAGTAGCCCAGTTCAAGAATCATTTCTATATCAAACCGGGTGCGCTGCTCCAGACGCTGGGCCTCCACCAGTTTATTCGCCTCACGTAACCATTCCAGGCGACCCTTCAGTTCATTCTTGATATAGTCCACTGCCTCCAGAAGGGTCTCTCTTGGTGTGACGTAATGGGACTTTGGATAGATGGTATAGCGAGGAAGCCTGCGCAATATTTCACCGGTCAGGGGATCGAACAGCGAGATGGATTCGAGCTCATCATCGAACAACTCCAGCCGAACCGCCTCACCATCCGACTCTGCTGGGTAGATATCGATCAATTCACCGCGAACACGATAGGTGGCGCGGTGCAGCTCCACATCGTTCCGGGTGTACTGCAGCTCTGCCAGCCGCCGCAGGATATGCCGCTGGTCCAAAACATCCCCCCGCACCAGATGCAGCACCATACTGAGATAGGAACGTGGATCGCCCAGGCCATAAATACAGGAGACTGTCGCCACAATAATGGTATCCGGCCGCTCCAGCAGTGATTTGGTGGCAGAGAGACGCATCTGCTCAATGTGTTCATTTATCGAAGCGTCTTTTTCGATAAACGTATCGGAGGATGGAACATAGGCCTCAGGCTGGTAGTAGTCGTAATAGGAGACAAAGTATTCAACAGAGTTATGTGGAAAAAACGCCTTCATCTCCCCATAGAGTTGGGCTGCCAGGGTCTTGTTATGCACCAGAATCAGCGCCGGACGCTGTAACTGCTGGATCACATTGGCAATAGTGAATGTCTTACCCGAACCGGTAACACCCAGCAGAGTCAGGCCTGCCTCCCCATTATTCAGCCCCTCGACTAATTGACGGATTGCCTCAGGCTGATCACCCGCAGGTGAAAAATCAGAGACAAGTTGAAATTCTTTTGACATCGGGGATTCTGCTGGTTCAGTGGATTGGGTATTATTACGGCTGTTGCCGATCATGGCACCTGCCGATAACCGGAGAGGCCGTGACATATTGCTGGTATTAGGACAATATTATCGAATCGACAGTGTGATTGCCGGATTAAATAGTGGTCCCAGGCTGTTTTACTGTTCATCGCCCTTAATTTAACACGTTGAGTTTCTATAAGAATGAGCATCAAACTTTCCGCCCGTGTACAGGCAGTCAAACCCTCCCCCACTCTGGCCATTACGGCGCGCGCAGCAGAGATGCGCGCAGCCGGCAAGGATGTTATCGGCCTGGGTGCAGGTGAGCCTGATTTTGACACCCCCGATCACATCAAACAAGCTGCCATTGAAGCCATTAACAATGGCTTTACCAAATATACCGCCGTAGACGGCACCCCTGCGCTGAAACAGGCCATTATCGACAAATTCAAACAAGATAACGGTTTTGATTTTCAGCTGGATGAGATCCTGGTCTCCTGCGGCGGCAAACAGAGTTTCTACAACCTTGCCCAGGCGATCCTTGACCCGGGTTACGAAGTGGTTATTCCCGTTCCCTATTGGGTCTCTTATCCAGACATGACCATTCTGGCGGGTGGTGTCCCCGTGCTTGCCCATGCCGGACCGGAACAGGATTTCAAAATCATCCCCAGCCAGCTTGCCGCTTCTATCACAGACAAGACCCGTCTGGTGGTGATCAACAGTCCCTCCAACCCTACCGGAAAAGCGTACAACCGAGAGGAGCTGGAGGCCCTGGGTGAAGTGCTGCTGGAGCACCCGAAGATCATCGTCGCCACCGATGATATGTACGAGCATATCCGTTGGAGTAATGAGCCTTTCGTCAACATCCTCAACGCTTGCCCTGATCTGAAGGACCGCTGCATGGTATTGAACGGTGTCTCCAAAGCCTACTCCATGACCGGCTGGCGCATCGGCTATGCAGGTGGCCCGGCGATGATCATCAAGGCAATGAAAAAGATCCAGTCCCAGAGCACCTCCAACCCAACCTCCATCTCTCAGGTGGCGGCGCAGGCGGCTTTGGAAGGCCCTCAGGAGTGTATCAGCGAGATGTTGGTGGCTTTCAAGCAGCGGCACGATTATGTGGTCGAGCGCCTGAACAAGATGCCAGGCGTCAGCTGCCTCCCCACAGACGGTACTTTCTACTGCATGCCGGGAGTACAGGAGGCTATTGAGAAAATCGATGGCGTAAACAATGACTTGGAGCTGGCAGAGTACCTGATTAAACATGCCGGAGTAGCCCTGATACCCGGCTCTGCTTTCGGTCTCTCTGGCCATATCCGCATCTCTATCGCCACCGGCATGGAGAATCTGGAGAAAGCGCTGGACCGAATTGAGAAAGTATTAGTCGTATAATCGAAGTACCAAACGTTACCGGAGAATGCCCAGGGAGTGGGCTGCATCCGGCAACTGATCGACCAGATCAAACCGCACACAGGGTTGTGTGCCCACCATACTGCAAAGGAGTGCAACTGTGGAACCGAAACATCATTCATGGCGTTTCCGCTTTGGCGGCCTTACCCTCATCGAGCTCATCATCACCCTGGCAATCGCCAGCATCCTACTTACCCTGGCCATCCCAAATTTCAGATCTTTGATCAGGGAAACAGCCATCACCACTGCTGTTAACCTTATGGTGGCCCATCTCCATCTGGCCCGGAGTGAATCAATTAATCGCAGGGAGCGATCAACACTCTGCCCCAGCAGAGATGGAAAGCACTGCTTCGATGATTATCAATGGCACCACGGCTTCATCCTGTTTACAGATTTAAACCGAAACGGAACCATTGATGACAGGCGATCCTGTGCTGCGGATACACCAGGCAGATAATTCAGGCATCCGAATAATCACCTCGACAGGAAGGAGACAACTAGGCTACAGACCTGATGGCACCTCACCCGGATTAAACGCCACCATCAGCTTCTGTGACACCGATAATATAGCCCAGCCGCGTGCCATCATCATTTCAAATACCGGACGCCCACGGCTTTCAAAAAAACGGTCGGATGGCAGCAAAATAGTTTGCCGGTAAGGTAACTTTTTTCAGCCCATCTCTTGACCATAGGATAAGAGGTGATTAGTATACGCGCCTCTACGATATTCCTCGGTAGCTCAGTTGGTAGAGCGGGTGACTGTTAATCACTAGGTCGGCGGTTCGAGCCCGTCCCGAGGAGCCATATATAGCAAGGGTTTGCAGCGCTGCAAACCCTTTTTTATTCGGCCGGATAATCTGGTATGGTGCATACAATCAACCGCTAATGTAGCACGCCGCATGAGTACCCCCTGAAATCACCCCTCTCTACCTGTGAAGAGACATTTAATTAGCGAAACATAGGGTGGTGGGCAATGATGAGCAATAGTAAGCAGGGAATCAATGGCTTGGAGAAGTTATGGCGACGATTTCACAGATTCAAGCGAAAATCGGCACGACACACGAAAGTCGCCGAAAAATTGTCAACGACAGATGAAATGCGATTAGTGCGGCACCGACATAATGACGCTGTAAAGCGACTTTAAACGGCGTTCACCAAGCTGTTTTAGCGAGGTTACACGCTTTACATCCGGCGGCCGGTCCAGACGACGCGGCCGATGATCGTCAGGTCTTCACCTGGTGTTTCCAGGGAGATGTTAAACGGCTCGTAGGCCCGGTTGTCGCTAGTGACCTTCACCTGACGACCGGGGAGGCGCTTGACCAAGAGGCTGCCATCGATCCGCAGTACGTAGATCCCATCCCGAGGCACCTCCTGGGCGTTGCGGCGGTCCACCAGGATCACGTCCTTAGAGCAGAGGGTGGGCTCCATCGATTCACCATCCACATAGATCAGATAGAAATCGTCCGGGTTGGCATTTAGCTCTTGCCGCACCCACCGGCGCTTGAAGGCCAGTAAATCAATGATCCGTTCCTCTTCCACCACCGCACCGTGGCCCGCCGCCGCTCGCACATCGTAGAGCGGGATCAGGGCGTACTCCGTGTCTGGCTCCCGGATTTCACACGCCCTTTCCTGGAAAGCCAGGTTTGGCTCGACTGGAACCAGGGTCTTCGCGCGCGCGGGCCTCCTCGGTTTTGCTAGACGCCAAGCGCAGGCGCAGCAACTTATTAAAGTCCGCGCCAGTACGATCAGCGAAGACAGCAAGAAAATCAATTTCGGGCAGGCGTTCTCCTCGCTCATATAATGCAAGCGTGTTCGGATGAACGCCGATAATGGCTGAAAAATCTGGCCTCGATCGCTTCTTACGGACACGTTCGAGTTCTTTCCCTATGGTATTTTCAGGTTCCGTAGTCATATTAAGTTTTCAATACGGAACATTATCTGAAGATCCGAAGTATTATCTCATTGTTTTATAAGTTATTTACAAGTCAATCTAATCAAAGAAACATAATCGACTGCGGAATACACTCGATCGTAGTTGACAGCAGACTCTAACGTGTTTAGTGCATGAAGTATGAGCAATCACATACAGTCAAAAAAAGCCAGACATAAAGACTGGCATCGTGCCGATATCAAGGCTGCCCTGGAGAAGGCCGGCTGGTCGTTACGTCGGCTTGCCACTCACCATGGTTATCCCCCTAGCATGGCGATCCATGCCCTAGTGAAACCATATCCAAACGGTGAGCGATTGATCGCTGACGCCATCGGCATGGACCCCTGGAAAATCTGGCCCAGCCGCTATGACGAGAATCACTGCCACATCCGGAAACGGGGCACCTTTCCTGTCTGTCGACCCGCAAATTGGGCGAAGCCGGAGCGGACCTTCCAGTAAGAAGTCTAGCACCTCTGCTGATTCCGGCAATGTAAACCTGAAGGGAGAGTAATAGACGATGCCCAGGCGTATCCGTGACCCCTTGACCATGGACCTGTTCAATATCCCCCGAGCACAGGCACCAACCCCCGGCAATCTGGACCTTGATATAGCGCTAAGGTGTGCCCTTTCCGAGGCACTGAAACACTGCGAGCAGGACCGCTACCGGGTGGCTGCTGATATGAGTCGGCTCACTGGTCACGATATCAGCAAGTATATGCTCGACGCCTACACTGCCGATAGTCGCTCTGATCACAATTTTCCCTTGCGTTACGCCAGCGCATTCGAGTCTGTTACCGGCTCTTTCTGCCTGACGAATCTGCTGGCGAAGGCACGGGGCTGCGAAGTCCTGGTGGGGGACGACGCGCTGCTGGCGGAGCTGGGCCGGGTGGAGCAGATGGAAGCTGAATTAAAGCATCAAAAAGCGGCCTTAAAACGCTATTTAGAGGCACGTAAATGAAAGCGGAGAAGCAGTGGCAAGAAGGCACAAGCCTCAAGTTCAACTTTTGCACTGATGAGATAGTGAGCAAGAGCAGTACGGCGGCCGCTGTGAAGCAGGTACTAAGGCGCAGCATGTTGGGCTGGGGTCTTCCGGAGGCGGTTCGCACCGACAACGGCAAGGATTACGTTGACCTTTCCCCCAGAAATAGAGCCATGACAAGGATGAGATTTCCAATTAGTCTGTGTATTAGGAGATCTCAAGATGAAGAAGAAGCGTTACAGAGAAGAGCAAATTATTGGTGCCATCAAGCAGCATGAGTCAGGGGTAAAAGTTGATGACATTTGTCGTCAGTTCGACATTTCAACCGAGTGCTTTTATAACTGGCGAAGCAAGTACGCCGGGATGGATGTCTCAGAAGCCAAACGGCTCAAAGAGCTTGAAAGCGAAAACAACAAGCTTAAGAAGTTACTTGCCGAGAAAATGCTTGAAGCTGAGGCGATGAAGGATGTGCTCTCAAAAAAGTGGTAAAGCCTGCTGATAGAAAACAAATCGTGAGCTACCTTAAGTCGCGGTTCAAATTAAGTGAGCGTAGAGCTTGCCAATTAGTAGGCTTAAGTAGAACCGCTTTTCGGTACGTTACTCAATGGGGAAAAGATGAGCCTCTACGCAAACGGTTACTTGAGCTGGCAAAAAAGTATCCGAGTTATGGTTATTTGTTTTTACATGGCCTCCTGAGAGGAGAGGGGGGCTTGTGAAAAACAAGAAGCGGACCTACCGAGTCTATAACGAAGAAGGTCTTCAAGTGAGGACTAAAAAACGCAAGAAGATAATACGACCAAGAATGCCAATGATTATGCCCATTGGTAAAAATATACGCTGGTCAATGGATTTTGTCAGTGATCAGTTGGCTAATGGTCGCCGCTTTCGAGTATTTAATGTGATTGATGATTACTCAAGAGAAGTTATTGGCCAGCTCTCTGACTTCTCGATCAATAGTCACCAGGTCGCTCGTTTTTTAACTCAGGTGATTGAGCTAAGGAGTGCTCCGGATCAAATAATCTGCGACAACGGTACTGAGTTTACTAGCAAGGCGATGTTCTACTGGCAAAAAGAAAGTGGCGTTAAGCTAGGTTTTATTCAGCCAGGTAAGCCTACTCAGAATGCGTTTGTAGAAAGCTTAAACGGTAAATTCAGAAATGAATGCTTAAATCAGCATTGGTTCAGGTCCATTGATGACGCTAGACATGAAATTGATCAATGGCGAGAGCACTACAATCACGTGCGGCCTCATAGCGCATTAAATTATTTGTCACCTGTGGCCTTTGTAAATAGGGCCGCTTAGAATGAATTATCTCATCCAAGTCTTGGTATTAAGATGGGGGGAAGGTCAGCCACACTGTGGCAAACACCGATTCAATCGGGTTGCTGGTTCGTATATGCCCCCAGTGTTCCGCAGGAAAATCATAAAAAGTTAGCATCTTGTCTCGGTCTTTTTGTAAGCAATGCATCGCTTTCGGGTACTTAGCCTCATATTTTCGCAAGCATAAATCAAAGGCTTTTTCGGCATTGGTTCGAGAGTCAGACATCCAAATATCATGCAGATCCTCTTTGACTTTAGGCTGTATCGCCCTAGGCACTTTGTTGAGCACATTGGCGGTCTTGTGCACCCAACAACGCTGGTGCTTCGTCGTTGGCCAATGCTTGGTAATGGCCTTCCAGAAGCCTAGTGCACCGTCACCAACGGCCACCTCTGGCGGCACCGTAAAACCTTGTTCTGTGAGCTGCTCTAACAACTCTAACCAGCTCGCTTCTGACTCACGGTAGCCATCCGTAAGCCCAATGACTTCCTTACGACCTGTGCTGTCGGAACCCATGATCACGAGCAAGCAAAGTTTGTCGTCTTGCCTTACGTTGCAATAAACACCGTCGGCCCAAATATACACATAGCGCCGCTTTGATAAATCGCGCTTACGCCACTGACCATATTCGCCTTCCCAAGTTTGCTTGAGGCGGCTTATGGTATTGGAGGACAAACCTTCGGCATCAGCGCCAAGCAAACCTGCCAGTGCGTCCTTGAAGTCGCCTGTAGAGATGCCTTTCAAGTACAACCAGGGCAGCAGCTCTTCAATGGTCTTCGCTCGCTTCAAGTACGGTGGCACCAAACCGCTGTTGAACTTGATGCCTTGCCCGGTACGATCTCTTACTTTGGGAACCTTGACCCCAATATCACCAAGCCCTGTTTGGATCATACGTTCCGGCAGGTGCCCATTGCGCTCAACACCTTGTAAGCCTGATTCTCTCAGCAACCCTTGGTATTGTGCTAACAGGGTGGCGACTTCCGCCTCTATGGCTTGGGCTAATAGTTGCTGGGATCCGGTATGTAAAAGCTCAGAAAGGACATCTCGCGCTGGCCTATTCAGCCCGACAATATTATCATTCTTCATGTAGCGTACTCTTGTTGGTTGGTGATCGGCTAGGATCTTTTCCTTCCAACAGGATACGCTGCTTTAATTCCTCATACACCAGAAATGACTATACCTCTTTCGCGGGTCGTCATACCCTGAGCATACAAGAAGAGGATCTTGTCATCCATTGAGGTAAATCGACGCTAGTGCTTTTTAACTAGTCGAGGTTTAAAACTGCCCGCTCTTTCTCGTGGAGTATCCAGTTCAAACTGGCCATCTTCCGTTTGCAAGGTCTTGCTGGTAGTGCCGTTGCGGCTATTACTCGCTTCGGACTGTTCATGTTTGGCAAAACCAAGATGATCATCCAGCTCAACGTTGAATGCTGCCTCACCCTTGTTTGGGTTTAATGATAGGCAGTTACACAGAATTCAGGATAGTCTCGAGATAAAACACCGGAGTAGATATCGTGCTAAAGCTGCTTAACTTAGTGCCATTCGGCATCTGACCTCTTTACACGTTTCCATTGACATCGTTTTTACTATGGTAATTGGTCCGACGTATATCGCCCGCCACCCCATTTGATAACAGTGTATTCT
The DNA here is from genome assembly GCF_022530855.2 of Candidatus Vondammii sp. HM_W22. Classification (GTDB taxonomy): domain Bacteria; phylum Pseudomonadota; class Gammaproteobacteria; order Chromatiales; family Chromatiaceae; genus Vondammii. Next base: position 1,857,562 of record NZ_CP099567.1, read on the forward strand.
AAACCTTGTAGTGGAGGACTAATTTGAAAAGAAATTAGCTCTATACCACCTGATGTAAGGATCACAGATATCAATGTATCAGGATATGATCCAATATCATCAAGTGGCTCTGCTCTTAATAACCAGTTTTTTATATCAGCTATTTTTGCATCATTAGTTTCTTTTATTTCATTACCATATGGTTTAGTAAATTTAAAAATTACCGTATCAGCCTTAGAAAATGCATCTTTAACATCCTGCTTATACTTATCTCTTCTATCATCACAGCCAGATCCCCTGCCTGAACTTCTTCACTCTGGCGGAGGGTGACGGTCTCGCCGGGTTGTGGTTGTTGTTCCAGCCGCAGTTGCAGGGTGGTGTAGCTGTCGAGCTTGCGGTAACCGCCGATGACGACCGGCACCCGGGTGCTCCCCCCCGCCTCTACCCTGAAGGGTGATGAGTGATGTTCCCGGGCTGTGCCTTTGTCATTGACGCTCACGTACAGGCGCACACCACTGGCCGTGCGCTCTCCCCGGTTGATGACAGTGAAGTACACTCGGTTGATGACGCCGCGTTTCAGGGCCTCGCGGTGTTCCGTGGCATCCGCACTCACTGACAGGGCCGGCAGGGTGATGCTGTGGCCGATGCTTTCCACCTTGTGGCTATCGACGGCGACGACGGTGTAAGTTCGCGCCTGGGTTGCGCCATCGCTGCCTTCGCCGGCATTGTAGGTTTTGTCGACAAAGCGGGTGGTGGTGCCGTTGTGAACGATCAGCCCGGTATTGATGCGGATCGGATTTTCCGGCACGCCGCGATAGAGGTGGTAGCCGGTAATGCCGCTGCTGCCGTATTGCCACTGCAGTTGCGGCAGGCCGCCCTCGTTCAGCGTCAGATGCAGGTTGTTCACCGGCAGCAGCCCGAAGTTGAGGTAGACGGTCTCGCTGGGGGCCGATGTATTGCCTGCCGCATCGACGGCGGTTATGACGTAGCTGTGCGCGGCTTCACTGGGCCGGCTGTCCAGTGCGATGGGTTCCGGGATGCCGGTCTGGATCGGTTTGCCGGCCGCCAGCATGTCGGCATCCGCGCTCTCTCCTTCGGCCAGCGACAGGCGGTAGAGATTGTAGCTCAGTGTATCCGTTTCCGCTGTGCCTTCTGCCGTCCGGGTCGGTTCGGTCCAGCGCGATACGATGCCGGCACCGTTGAGCTCCAGGGTGAGGTTTGTCGGTCCAGCGGAGGGATGCGGTCGGCGCGCACGCTCACCGCTTTACTGAGTCCGCTGGTTGCGCTTTGGTTGTTCTCTTGGCGAATGCTGGCCACCGCGTAGAAGTAGTCGCTGTCGCTGGCTGCGGTTTGCCGGTAGTGGGTCTCTGTTACCGTCTGCTGTTGTTCAAACCCGGCTTCGCTGGCCGCCCGGCGATAGACGGTGTAGCCGGCCGCTTCTTCGACCGGTTCCCAGTTCAGCGCCACCTGGCCGCCGGCCAGGGCACTGGCGGTCAGTCCCTGTGGCGGCAATAGCGGCACCAGATCGCCCTGATAGACCTGAAACAGGTGGTTGTCCCGTATGCGGGTGGTCCGGTTGCCCAGATCATCTTCCGCCTGGTAGGTAAAACTCAGGCTGGCCACTGTCGGCTGTCCTTGTGCGTCCTGACCCACGGTATTGGGCAGCAGGAGCTGGCCGGTCCAGCGCGGTGCTTGTGCCGTGGAACGGGTATCCGGTTTTAGGGGGATGCCGGCGCTGTATCCGTCCAGTATGATGCCGTCAATCTGTGGCACCAGCAGCGGTGTGGTGCCTTCCGCCGGTTGGTCGTTGAGGGTGATAATAACGTCAATCAACAGGCCGTTGTCGCTGTCCACCCGCAGCGGTGCTGTCAGGTTGAGCTGCAGGCGCGTCAGTTCCGATGCCTGGGTGTCGATGGTGAGGATCTTTCCGGCGCTGATTTCACTGCCCCGGTTGCCCACCCGGTCGTGGACCGAGAGTACCGCATAGGCTGTTCCCGACAGGGGACTCCCGGTTCCGACGCGATTGACGGTGGCAATTCGGTAATTGTACCCGCCGGTCTGGTTGCCGCTGTCGCTGCTGTCGACGGCACTCCTTCTTCAGCTTCCGTAAAAATAACTTTGCGGCTATTACCCCGTCTGATCATATGCACCGGTACTTCCGGCAGAAAAAAACGTGGCTTACGTGGCATATCCCTGCCCTTCTATCTGTAAAAAAATAACTATTACATATCTAAAGAGTGCTGACCCCCTGACCCGAACTTTCCCCAGGCCCTGTCAAAAATGAAACATACCTTGATCGCTCTGATACAGCAGGCAGCTGTGGGTATGAAAGCATTGATTGAACAGACAACTCACTACATTGCCATGACATTTGAGGCTGTTCGAGGGGGCAGACATTATGCGCGAAAATTCTCACATAAGCTAAAGAACAACGTGCATTTTCCCTATTATAAACGGGCATTGTAATCAATGAGTTACGGCTTAACTTACTGGCATTGGGTACTGACCCCTTGTCGACCTCTTTACCTGTTCTTGGTTTCCATCCAACACTTTATCTTTATCCCCAAATATGTGCCAAACAATATCATCGCAACTATCGATAGTTCATAGAATATGACGATCGGATATAACGACTGGTCACGGGCTATCGCGACATTGAATGTTGTTATCAATGGGTACAGCGCCAAGCCTAAAAGATAAAAATATCGCCTCGGGTGATCTATTATAACAAGAGAAGTTGAGAGTAAGAGCAAAACTATGGGGATCACTTCTGCCTTGAGCACAGTATGGAGAAAATAGACCAGGATTGCCGAAGCGATCGTCACAGAAATACCTTTTAACTGATTCATCACTTAACTCCCGCACACTGCTTTTGCAGCTGCTACGCTTGGAAAGTCACTAGGTATTGTTATGTACCTATGCTGTGCGGGGCAGTAGTACTCGGGAGTTCCAGGCACGGGTTCTATACCCATTGGCTCAGCTTGGTCACACCATACAAAACACTTCGTCACCTCTTTATTGCATGTATCACACGCTTCGGCATTGCTACCACTATCACAGGTCCACGAATCTGCCGTACAGCTATTATCGTCGTAACACTTATCATGTATTGCGCAGCATATTCGCTTGCAGCGCCCATCTATGGTCAGAGGATCAGTAGTACAGCCAACATTGTCCAATCCTCTTGGGTCCGTGAACCTTAACGGGTTTGCATTGACGTAAAGGTAGGTGTTTAACCCACCCTCTAAACCAATCGGATCAGACTCCAAATACCTCCCCGTCCCCGGATCATACGTCCTAAAATAGTTCTGATACAGCCCCGTTTCCTTATCAAAATACTGCCCCGGCATACGCAGATTATTCTCCACCTCCTCAACGAGGATATCCACCTCCCCAAACGCCTGATATCGGGCACTCCACACCACGCCGCCGGAGCGAGTGACCATCTTCTGCGGTGTGCCCAGATGGTCGTTCTGGTAATAGTATACCCGATCGTCGGCGGTGCGCTGGAACAGGGGTTCGGTCATCCAGCTGGCTTCGGGGTTGTAGTGGTACTCTTTGATCGCTCGCCGCTGTCGGTGTATTCCGCTGCCAGGCACTGGTCGGTGTAGAGGTACCAGGTGGTTTCGCCGTTGACGGTTTTTTTGATCCGCTGGCCGTAGGGGTTGTAGGCGTATTCTCCTTTGCTGTTGCCGTTTTCTTTGACTTCGATGAGTCTTTCTTCGTGGTTGTAGCGGTATTCGGTGGTGTTTCCGTTGTCTGTTTTGCTCGTGGTGTGTCCGTTGGCGTTGTAGCTGAGGGTGACGCCGGCATCGTTGGCGATGTGTTGATTGCGGTTGTTGTTTTGGGTATGCACGGTGCGGTTGCCCACTTTGTCATAGGCGAAGGTTTCTGTGTCGTTTGTTTTTTCTTTCGGCGGTTTTGATCCGTTTGTGCTGATGGTGTATCGCCAGGTTTGGTAGCGGGCGCCGGTCAGGCGGTAGAGGTTGTCGTAATGGTAGTCATTTTCGCTCTGTTCGGTGGTGATCCGGGTGAGGTTGCTTTCGTTGTCGTAGTGGTATCGGGCGTTGCCCAGTTGGTTTTTCGCCGGGTCTTTGCAGGTCGTCGATGGTGATGTTTTGTTGACTGCCCCCGGGGTATTTGATGGTTTGGGGGGCGAGCCAGCGGTGGTTGATGTAGCTGAGGGTCCCTTTGCCGGGGATGATCACGGCGATGAGCCGGTTGTTTTTGTTGTAGATGTAACGGTAGGTTTTGCCTTCGGGGCTGGTGTAGCTGTTTTTCAGGCCGTTGGGCCGGTAGCTGTAGCGGGTGGTTTTTTCGAAGTGGCCGGTGTTGATGCTGACGCTGGTCAGTTGGTTGAGGTTGTTGTAGCGGCGGGTCTCGCTCAGTCTCTGGATGTCGGCGGTGGCGTTGTCGCTGTCGCTCCCCGGGGTTTGGCTGTAGCCGCTGTATTGGTCGTGGTTGTTGTAGTGGTAGTCGATCACTTTCACCGGGTGGGCGGTGGCTTTGTGGCTATACAGTGTTGTCCGGATCAGCCGGTTGGCGGCATCGTAGTGGTGTTCTGTTTTTTCTTCTCCGGGGTTGATGATTCGGCTCCGGTTGCCGTTGGCATCGTAGTGGTAGCGGCGTTGTGTGGTGCCGGTTCCGGTCTGTTTGATTTCTGTTTGCAGGCGGTTGTTTTTGTCGTAACGGTAGCGGGTCTGCCGCCCTTGTGGATCCTCGACTTGCAGCAGGTTGTCGCGGTTGTCGTAACGGTAGGTGGTTTTGCCCTGGTTGGCGTCTATGCTGCTGATCAGGCGGTCGTGTCGGTCGTAGGTGTGGCTTGTCTGTTGCTGGTTGGCATCGGTCTGGCTGAGGAGGTTGCCGGTGACGTCGTATTGGTAGCGCCGGTCGTATTGGCGGTTGTTGGCTTGTTGTTGGTGGCCGGTGAGGCGGTTGCGGTTGCTGTAGCTGAGCGCTTTTTTGTAGCTCGGGTAGTGGATGCCGGTAAGCTGGTTTTTTTGGTAGTTGTAGCGGGTTTCATGGCCTTCGCCATCGGTGGTTTTGCTGAGCCGTCCCTGTTTGTCGTATTGGCGGTAGTGGGGGGTGGTTGTCGGCGTCGATGATGCCGGGCGGGCGGTTGGCCCGGTCGTATTCGATGAGGGTGGTGTTGCCGTTGGCATCGGTGATGCGGCTGGGCAGTCCGTCGGCATTACCGGTCAGGGTGGTCAGGGTGCCGTTGGCCTCGATGGTTTTTAGAACTCCGGCATCGCTGTAGCGGTAGGTTTTGCTTTGGTTGTAGGGGGTATTGTCGGTCAGCAGGTTGCCCGCGGCATCGTAGGTTTTTGTCCAGCGTTGGTTGTCGTTGGCGGCAACGCTGTTCGCATCCTGGATGGTGCGGGCGTTGCCTAGGGCGTCAAAATCACTGTAGCGGGTGGTGTTGCCTTCGGGGTCGGTCTGTTCGGTCCGGTTGCCGGTTTGGTCGTAGCGGTAGTGCCAGCTCGCTTCGGCGGTGTCGCTGTCGCCTTTTTGGGTTTTTTGGGTTCGGTTGCCGTCGCTGTCGTAGTGGTATTCGGTGATCCGCTGTTCGCTTGTGCCCTGGGCTTCGGTGAGGCGGGTCAGGTTGCCTTTGCTGTCGTAATCGTAGGCGGTGGTGATCTTTTTTTCGTTGCTGCGGCTGATCGGCAGGGCGTAGCGGTTGTGCCAGCGGGTGTCGATGCTGCTGCCGTCGGGGTGGCGCAGTTTGACGATGTTGCGGTAGATGTCGTAGGTGGTGTGGGTCTGCCTGCCTTGAGCATCAGTGACGGTTTTGGCTTTGACGTAGAGGTTTTTTTGCCCGGCAGCGGCCCGGTTTGTCCCTCTGCCACTTAAGCCTCTTCCGTTCCGGTAGAGCCTGACCAGGTCGCTGACGCCTTCGCTGTTGTTGGAGAGGATGACGCTGGCGCTGAATCGGGTTTCGCCGTTGATGTCGCGGCGGATTTCGCTGCCTTGTCGGTTGTACCAGGATTCGCGCACGGTGCCGGCGGCATCGGTCTGGCTCAGGTAGTATTTTTCGTTGGCGCTGTCGTAGCGGTGGCGGTAGTCGGTCCCGACGCCGTCGGCGTTGTGTTTGCCGGTCATTTTGCCGTGGCGGTCGATTTTGTAGGTGGTTTTCCGGCCATCCGGGTCGGTCAGCCCGGTGAGTTCGCCGTTGCTGTTGTAGCTGTATCGCCAGGTTTTGCCGCGTACGTCGGTGATCTGTGTGAGGCGGCCTTGTTGGGTGTCATCGTAGTGATAGGTCACTTTCCGGCCGGTGCGGTCGGTGAGTTGGGCCAGGCGGTATTGGGGGGTGTCATCTTCCGGGCTTGGGTCTGCCGGAAGTGGCTCCCAGCGGTAGCTGATGACGGTGTTGCCGTGGTGGTCGTTGAGGGTGCTGATGTTGTGCTGATGGCTGTCGCGGGTTACCGAGACGGTGACGCCGTTGCGGTCCCGGTAGTCGGTCATCCGGCCATTCCGGTCGTAGTTGATCTCGTCGCCCTGGCGGTTGCGCCAGCTAAAGGTGCGGTAGCCGCGGTTGCTGTGGAGGGTAAAGCGCAGTTGGTTTTCCCAGATGTAGTTGGTGCCCTGGGTGCGGCGGAACGCCATGTTGTTGCGGCTGAGCCAGTAGAGGTCGTTGTAGACCGGGTCCAGTCCGACAATGCCGCTGGTGTCTCTGCCCTCGTCGCTGTTTGTTTTCCGGGCGGCTCTCTCTTTTTCGGTACGGGTGTTGTATTCTGCGAGGGTTTCCCCGGTGCTGATCCGCAAGCCGTCCCAGCGCCGGTTCCACTCCCAGCGTTTGCCGTTCCAGCGCCGGTTGATCCGGACATGGCCTCCGAGCACTTTGACCCGCAGGTCTTCGTGGTCTTCGAAGTTGTGGCCGGTGCTGTAGTAGGGCTTGGCGTTGTCGCTGGTGATGCCGCCCACCGCCAGTGCCGGCGGACTCGCAGGCAGGGTGAGGAGTGCGCCTGCAGCCAGCAGTCCGGTCAGTGTCCTGGGTAGAAGCATGTGGGGATTTCCTGTTGCAGATCCTTTCACAGGGGGTGTTGTTTTGAGCTTTTCTGAATCTCGATATGAAATCTAATCTATTGATTATCGAGGTCTAAACTCAACTAACAGCGCGAAATCCATTTTAGGGTGAAGAATCCTACAGGACAGCCGAGGCTGTCAAGAACAATATTTCTATTATTTTCGTCCAATTCCAGAATGAGCCTCCCCCAGTTTAACGGACACTTTTAATCAGCGACAAGGTCGCTTAAGGAGTGTTCAAATAACTAGAAAGCGCAAACCATATAAAACCTATACAGGAGAGTTCAAGCAGGAGGCGGTCAGACTGATGGATGAGTCTGACAAGCCTGCCTCAGAGATAGCCCTGGAGCTTGGGATCCGAAGAAACCAACTCTATAAATGGAAGGAGCAGTTGCAAAGCAAGGGAGAGCAGGCATTCATTTCCTGGTAAACGAGGCAGACCAAAGGAAGAAGATCAGAGAGAGCTTACCACGCTACAACAGGAAAATGAGCGGCTAAAGGAGAAGCTTGAAATACTAAAAAAAGCCGCTGTAGATTCAAGGGGTCGGTGCAACACCGTCATTTAGTTTATCTGCAGGAGTGGCGAAGTCCAATGTTTTTCTCGGTCGTTGATTGAGTTTTTTCGCCACGCGATCTAATTGTGCCTGAGAGTAAATCGATAAGTCTATTTTCTTCGGAAAGTACTGCCTCAATAGCCGATTTGTATTTTCATTGGTCCCTCTTTGCCATGGACTTTGTGGGTCACAAAAGTAGACTTTTGCATCTGTCGCCATAGTAAATTTCTTGTGACCGGCAAGCTCCATCCCTCTATCCCAAGTTAATGCCTGTACCAGCTTGTCTGGAAGTTTTTTAACCTGTTTCGTGAGTGCGGAAACAACCGAATTAGTGTCTTTCCCTGCGACTTTAACGAGCATAGTAAATCGCGAGTGACGCTCTATTAACGTAGCTATATGAATATTGGAAGAACCTGAGATCAAATCGCCTTCCCAGTGGCCAGGGACTGCCCGGTCTTCAATTTCAGGTGGGCGATTATGGAAATACCATCAATAATGCCACTTCTGGGTAGCCCTTTAATATTACTATGCCTGGACTGCCGAAAGACTCTTTGCGTTCTAAGATGTCTTTGAAGCTCTTTTTTCAATACGCAACGAGACTGAATGAATAGGCTTTTGTAGATGGTTACGTGTGACACACGTAACTTCTCTCATTCTCTGGGTAATTTCGCTTTAGCCAGCCAGATATCTGCTCAGTAGACCACTCTTGAAAGCTTATCGGCTACGATTTTACGAAGATTATCTCACTGGGAAAGTCTACACAGCTTTAGCTTACGAGCACGATCCCAAGCTTTACTATCAGCAATATTTGCACGATAGCGGTTCATTCCCCCATTGCGCTGAATTTCCCTGCTTATGGTTGAGGGTGAGCGATCAAGGTCTCTTGCTATCTGACGCAAAGACAAGCCCACGGAAAGCCCTCTGGATATTTCTTCACATTCTTCCAGAATGAGAGCATTTTGAGCGCGTTTGCGAACTGAAGGGCAATACCCTCCAAATAGTCTTGGCACACCAAAAATTGATGCAGGGTGTTTTTCGAGGGAACGGCCTATATCACTAAGTGATTCTCCCTTCCGCCAACGTGACGATTTCGCGGGTTGTCATATCTTGGGCATACAAGAAGAGGATCTTGTCATCCATTGAGGTAAATCGACGCTGGTGCTTTTTGACCAGTCGGGGTTTAAAGCTGCCCGCTCTATCTCGTGGAGTATCCTGTTCAAACTGGCCATCCTCCGTTTGCAAGGTCTTGCCAGTAGTGCCGTTGCGGCTATTACTCGCTTCGGACTGTTCATGTTTGGCAAAGCCAAGATGATCATCCGGTTCGACGTTGAGTGCCGCATCGACCGTGATTCTGGGCAGCATTTGCCGAAACTCGTTGAGATCTTCTTCAGTTTTGATGTTATTAGCGACCGCCTGGGCTATCGCCTGGAGCTCTTTCTTGTCGATCATCTGCCTATCCTCACCCTTGTTTGGGTTTAATGACAGGCGGTTACACAGAATTCAGGACAGTCTCTAAATCTTTGATCCTGAGGGAATGGTAGGTGATCCTTACCCTCTCGATTAGGGGAAGAGCCGCTTTTATAATAAGTACGGCCCTTTGCTGAATTCTTGGATCACATACGATTAAGACATGCATACATCCACGCAACCATTCGCTGTCAAATCCTATGGTGCCTTGGAATTTTGCGCTTCGAAGGCAACCAACTATAATTATCAGATAAGCGTTTCTAACAATCCCGTAACTGAACTGATAGTAGACCAAGCCGGATATTAAAACCCCATACCCATGAGTGAATCCCGTGTTATCAGCCGTTACAACGCCTACTACCATGGCTGGTGCCTGGCTTTTGGTGAACACCGAGTCTCCTATGAAGACAACAGGGAGATTAATTGGCTGTTCAGCGATGATCGTGTCGGACTGGCTCTGGCTCCAAAGCTGCGCAGGCAGCTATATCACGAATTGCTTGGTCACCACGAAGAGATACCGGAGCTGATTCTGTTGGATGATTCCATCAGAGTCAATCAAATGGTCTATCCCCTATCCGACGAGATCGACAGGCACGGCATGAAAACCTGGAAGCAGTTCGTTCTCTCCGGTGGCGATCTCCACATGTTCTTATCCAGCCATTTTTACTACCCATCCGGCACACGAATAATCACTTTCACCAAGAAAAAGCCGACGATGATCATGTATAAAGAGATGCAACAGATGAAATTGACTCTCGGGTAACGCTCAATTGGATGATTCGATCTTAACAGAGCGCATACGCTCACTCGTCGGTAGTCATTTCAATTATCTAGGAAAAACCTGGTTATTAATCGAAGTATTGGCAGATGAAGGTAAACTGGTTTTGGCGGATGCAGCTGAAAACGTAGCTATCCAGGTTGATCAGTATGGCCAGCCACTTCGCAGAGCCCCAGAAACATGTTTAATCCCGCTGCTTGATGCCGATTCCGGAGCATATTCTGAAGAGCTGTTTGAGATCCTAGCCAATAAACTCTAATCAGTACCCGTTCAGAAAGACCGCTTTCACCAGGATACGTAGGACACTGATAAATCTATCCTATTTCAATCAGCCGTCAGACAGGATTTTTGCTGCTTCTTCAAGGTCGTTTTGAGTATCAACACCATGGCCCGGTTCGACAAGCGCTTCACTCACATGGATGCGCTCGCCATGCCAGAGGACCCGAAGCTGCTCCAGGGATTCTGCCTTTTCCATGGGAGCTAGTGGCCACTTGATATAGCGATCCAGAAAGCCTGCCCGATAGGCATACAAGCCGATATGGCGGAGGAATTCTGTATCCACCGGCAGAGGCCTCTCCTCATGGGCAAATCCATCACGATGCCAGGGGATAGGTGCACGACTGAAATAAAGGGCATAGCCACGGGCATCTGTCACCACTTTAACAACGTGGGGATCGAATAGCCGTTGTTTGTCATCCAGCGGTGCGGCCAGAGTCGTCATTACAGCATCGCGATGGTCGTCTATGTCCCGTGCCACCTGAGTAATCAGCTCTGCCGGCATACAAGGCTCATCGCCCTGCAGGTTAACGACAATGGTCTCATCAGGCCAGTTGAGTTTTTCAACCACTTCAGCAATACGGTCTGTACCACTGCGGTGAGTACTCGCCGTCATGCAGACTTCGCCACCAAATGCTTCAACCTGCCCGGCAATACGCGCATCGTCAGTGGCAACCACCACCTCCCCGGCACCACTCTCTATAGCACGCTCATGCACATGTTGAATCATCGGCTTTCCGGCAATATCAAGCAGAGGCTTACCCGGGAGGCGTGTTGAGGCAAAACGCGCGGGTATAACGACTTTAAACTCCATCAACTTTCGGATACCTCTTCATCTTCAGGCAGCACCCTGGCATCCTCCTCCAGCATCACGGGTATACCGTCACGGACAGGAAAGGCCAGTCTATCGACCTTACAAATCAGTTCATTGTCCTTTTTTATATAGACCAGTTTGCCCTTGCAAAGCGGGCAGACCAGGATATCGAGAAGTTTTTTATCCATGTTTCAGATCTCTTAGTAATTTACCCAGCTGCTCTGAAAATCCGGCGTCAATGCTGGCATTTACTTGCAGATACCAGTGGCGTTTCTGGGCGAATGAAAAACATTTTACAGCGTCTTTTTCTGTCATCAGCACGGGCAGATCGTCATCGGGAGATATCTCCTCCGGGGAGTAGAAGTGGTGATCATCAAAAGGATGTTTTATCACCTTCAGACCGTGCCGGCTAAGGGTGTCGAAAAAACGATCGGGATTACCGATAGCAGCGATGCCATGCACTTGGGTATGGTCGAACGCTTCCAGCTTAATCTGTTCTTTCGGCACCAGCAGATTAATCAGATTACCAGCCTCCAGCGTCATACCATAGTAACCGGCTATTTCTGACGTCCCGTTGACCACAACCAAATCGACCTCTTTCAACCGTGAGCTGGGTTCCCTGAGTGGTCCGGCAGGAAGACAAAAGCCATTTCCCAGCTGACGTTGACCATCAATCACGGCAATTTCAATATCACGACCAAGCGCGTAGTGCTGCAAGCCATCGTCAGAGATGATGATATCGCAATTGGAGGCGTCCAGCAGTACCCTCGCGGCAGCGGGACGATCAGGCCCAACCCACATGGGGCAGCCAGTGCGCCGGGCAAGAAGTACGGGTTCATCCCCTACCATGGTTGGGTCGCTCTCCGGCCCTACCCGCTGTGGCCAACTCACGGCTTTGCCGCCGTACCCGCGGGAGATGATACCCGGTTGATAGCCAGCCTGTTCAAGATATCTGGCCAGCCAGATCACCAACGGTGTTTTTCCGGTACCGCCAACAGTAATATTCCCTGCAATGATAACCGGAACCGGTATCTGCTGACGCAGCAAAAGATTGCGTTCATAGCTCCACCGCCTCAGCCAGACGGCAACGGAGAAAAGCCAGGAGATGGGGAGTAACAAGCCTGCAATGATGTTACGGAAATGCCAATAACTATCGAGCCGCTTCACGGCCGATCACTTGCTCTCTACCGGTTGCTTGGCAGCAAAGGTCATATGTACAAAACCGAGTTGACTGGCCGCATCCATCACCTTGATCACCGCCTGGTGGGTGGCATTGGCATCGGCAGTGATAACCACTGTAAGGTCTCGTTTCTCACCGGCAGCTTTGACGATAGCGGCCCTCAGTGTATCTACTTCGGTATTGATCACTTCCCGCTGATTGATGTAATAGCGGCCTTTGGCATCCACCACCACATCCAGGATCTTCTCATCTTCCACCTTTTCGTCCTGTGTGGTAGCTTGAGGCAACTCAACCTTGATCTGCGCCTCTTTATCAAAAGTGGTTGAGACCATGAAGAAGATCAGCAGCAAAAACACGACGTCAATAAGCGGCGTCAGGTTCAGTTCGGGCGACTCTGTTCGATGTGGACGAAGATTCACAATCGGCTACCCCATCACCGAATCCTGTTCCCGCTCACCTTTCATCACTTCCACCATCTTCAGCGCCTCTTCCTCCATCATCAAAACCAGCCGGTCTACGCGACCACCGAAGTAACGATGAAACATCAGGCTGGGGATAGCGATAGAAAGGCCAGCAGCAGTGGTAATCAGAGCCTCGGATATACCACCTGCCAATACGGCCGGATCGCCTACCCCCGCAGCCATAATCGCCGAGAAAACTTTGATCATGCCAATGACCGTACCAAGGAGACCCAGCAGAGGGGTTATGGATGCGATGGTTCCAAGCGTATTGAGATAACGCTCCAGCTCAATGACCACCTGCCTTCCAACATCTTCTATCGCCTCTTTCATCACCTCTCGGGTGTGAACCCGGTTCATCAGACCGGCTGCCAATATCCGACCCAATGGCGATCCATCCTTAACCGTAAGGATATGGGAGTTGTTAAGCTTTCCCCGGGTATGCATCTGCCAGATCTGCGCTACCAGATTTTTCGGTACCACGCGCTGGCGCCTTAGAGCCCATAATCGTTCGATGATAATGGCCACAGCTACGATAGAGCACGTGATTATAGGCAGCATCAGCCACCCACCCGCTTTCACCAATTCAAACACTTTATTATTTTCCTGGGAGTAAAAAAATCATGGTTATCATACTGTATCCACTGTCAGAGCCAAAGGGGGGGTTACTCATTTATTGCCTCAGAGGCTGTTTTCATCCAATAGCGCCTGGCCTGAATACGGAAACCCTCCGGTCTGCTGAAGCTTCCATTCTGATCCAGCCGGACCGCCAATGCCCCTTGATCGGCAGTATTAAAGACCTCAGCACCCTCGGCCTGCCAGCGCCTGACAACCTTGTCCTGGGGGAAACCGTATCGGTTTCCATAGCCTGCAGAAGAGAGTGCAAAATCAGCTGATACAGCCTCGATAAACCCTGTGGTGGAAGAGCTCATGCTCCCGTGATGGGGTATCAGCACCAGATCCGCCTTGAGTTGAGCCGGGTCACCGGCCAGTAGATCCACCTCCACTTCCGATTCAATATCTCCTGTCAGCAACAGGCGACCACCGTTGCTCTCCACGCTCAGGACACAGGAGGTGTTATTGCCCGTCCAGTCTGCACTGGACTGTGGGTGGATAATCTCGAAATCGACACCATCCCAGTGCCAGCGCAGGCCGGCGATACAGGGTTTCACACCGGCTGCCGCTATTTTCTCCGGCTCCCCACTGAGAACTGCCCCGATACTGATTTCATGGCTCAGACTGATAAACCCACCCCGGTGATCCATGTCACCGTTACTCAATATCACTTTGTCTATATGCGTCACCCCTTGCTGCTTCAGGATGGGCAGCAAAACGGCCTTTCCAGCATCAAATCCGCTGGAAAAACGCGGTCCTGTATCATACACCAGGGTGTGGTTACGAGTTCTGACAACCGCTGAAAGGCCCTGCCAGACATCCAGCAGGGTAAACCACACCGCCCCTGTTTCAGGTATTGGTGCATCCGTTATCATCAGCGGCAGCATCAGCACCGCACCCATCAACCGGCCAGGCATGCCTCGCGGTAACAAACAGAGAGCGACGCCAATCATCGCCAGTGCCCAGACCCAGGCCGGTAACGCATTTGTCGTCAGCATATCGACAGGCACCTGAGCCACCAGCATCAGCATTTGCACACCCTGTTCCAGCAACCAGCCAGAGAACCTTAACAACGGGAATCCAATCTCAACAGACAGCATCGAGATAAAGGTTGCCAGAAGTACAAGAGGCACAATAAACAGAGAGAAGATGGGTACCGCAATCAGATTGACAATAGGCGCCAAGAGCGAGACACTGAATCCTCAGGCCAAAAGAATGGGAGCCAGGCCTAGTGTGACCAGCCATCGCACTTTGAGCAGTGAAGAGAAGGCGTTCCTGTTCACGACGACTCTGCCATCAAGACTAACCAGAATAATGCCGACCGCACAAAACGAGAGCCAGAACCCAGCGGAAAGAACCGCAACCGGATCCACTATAACCACAGCCAGCAGTGCCATACAGAGACCATTAAAAGGACGGGTAGCACGTGCCATCAGGACGCCCAGCAACAGAACCAAAAGCATGATCAGTACCCTGGTAGCCGGGATGGCAAACCCGGCTAGGCCGGTGTAGACAATGGCCGAAACAAGGGCAAAAAAAGCCGCTGCGCGGGAAGCCGGGAAGATCCGGCACAATCTGCCCGAGAGGCGCCAGCCAAACTGGCTCAATAACAGCGTTAAACCGGCGACAATCCCTATATGCAATCCGGAGATGGCGATCAGATGATTGGTGCCCGTACGCTGAAATACCGACCACATCTTTGTATCAATCCCGGTACGGTCACCCACCACCAGTGCCCGCAGCAAACCGGCACCACGGGTATCGCCCAGTGCCTGATCAATCATCTATCTGATACCCGCCCGCCAGCGGCCTAACAGATAACCTGACCCCGCCTCTCCCATCCGTCTGTTATCGGAAGAAAATCTTACATAACCTGTCGCCCGAATTCCCCGCTGAAAAAGCCAGCCCTCATAATCAAATCCACCCGGGTTCATCAAGCCATGCGGGCGCTTAAGCCGAAGCTGCAGTTGCCATCGGTCACCAACTTGAAGATCAGGCCACCGACGGTACCAGCTGAGTCTTACCAATCCGGGGGAGTCGAACTCCTCGCTGTTGATACTCAGCTGTTCGATAACAAATTCGAATTTGATCCGTTCTGAATTGACGTCCGGAAGCGAAGCTATAACGCCGACTGCCTGGAGATTCGGTCCTTCCAGTGCAGGCTGCAATTCTGCTCTCATACTCCAATGGGCATTAAGTGAAGCCCAAAGAAATCCCAGCAGGAGACAGGCCAGAGGTCTTAATCGAGGTAAGCGCCAGACCAAAAAACCGGGTAGAAACAGTAGCAGTAGAAAGGGAACTGGCAAAAGCGAGGGCTGCCACTGCAGCAACACCACACCGGTAACAAAAGCGATAGTATTTGGTATCACGTCCCTTCCTTGGGCTGAAACAGTTCAGATCGCGGCTTCCATGCAATGACCTAATTATTGAGAAGTTACTCTACCACGCCGGGCTCGCATCAGGAAAAACCCGGCACAAATATGGCCAAACAGCCCCCCGCATGCTTCAATAGAAGCCTTACAGAATAAGGCACTGCAGAGACCATCTGGAGCTTCGATTGCCCAAGCGCCTGCTAAAACGTTACTCACCGGATCACAACACCATCCGCAATCACAAACATATGCGGGTGTTCGGTAAGCTGCTGCATGACCCAAACCTCTGGCACATGAACCGGCGTTCAGTGGCCGGCTCCTTTGCCGTTGGGCTTTTCTGGGCCTTCATTCCCATTCCTTTCCAGATGATTGCAGCCGCTGCAACCGCAATCCCCGCACGGGTAAATCTCCCCATATCGGTAGCGCTGGTCTGGATAACCAACCCCATCACAATGCCTGTAATCTTCTACTTCACCTATCTGGTCGGCACCTGGATACTGGGCGAACCGCCGATAACAGGTGATTTTGAGCTGACGATGGAGTGGTTTCACAACAGCCTGTCTAGCATCTGGCAGCCGCTCTATCTGGGGAGTCTGGTCTGTGCCTGCATCGCCGCTGGGGTTGGTTACGCATCGATGCGCATTGCATGGCGGATACATATTGTAAACTACCTGAATAAACGGCGGCAGCGCCTGGTATCCCGCTAATTCATCGTCGGCTGAAGGATTTCACTCTGCCGTCAATACCCCATCACACAGATGGAGCACGCAATCCATGCTCCGGGCCAGCGCCGTATCATGGGTGACCACAATATAGCTGGTACCTATCTCCCGATTCAGTTCCAGCATCAACTGGTACACCTGGTCTGCGGTCTTTTGGTCCAGATTACCCGTAGGCTCGTCAGCCAGAACACAACCGGGGCGGTTGACCAAGGCACGCGCTACAGCAGCCCTCTGGCGCTCACCACCTGAAAGCTCGCTGGGTTTATGCCCGACCCGGTGTTCCAGCCCGACACGTTGCAAAATATCCTCTGCCCGTTTTTTCGCTTCATCCACTGCCATGCCACCGATCAACAATGGCATAGCGACATTTTCCAGGGCGGTGAACTCCGGCAGCAGATGATGGAACTGGTAGACAAAACCCAGCCTGCTGTTGCGCAGTTTACCCCTTACAGCTTCTCCCAGAACGCCGATATCCTTCCCATCGACCAGAACCTGCCCACTGCTGGCCCTATCCAAACCGCCAAGGCAGTGCAGCAAGGTACTTTTACCAGAGCCTGAACTGCCGACTATGGCGATGCGTTCACCCTCTGCCACTTCAAGATTCACCCCGTTTAGTACTTCGACCAGCAATTTACCATCGGAGAAGGTACGAGTAAGACCACGGCATTCCAGCACCGGTTGATCACTCATAGCGAAGCGCCTCCGCAGGCTGGGTACGGGAGGCCCGCCACGCCGGATAAAGTGTTGCAATCAGGGTAATCAGGAATGCCCCAATGCTGATGCTGGAGACATCCCCCCAGTCCAACTCTGATGGCAGGGTACTGATGTAATAGACACTGGGATCAAGGAAATTGACATTGAATAGCATCTCAATCTTTTTCACCAGCGTTTCAAGATTGAGTGAAAGCAGTATCCCTCCTAGGATACCAAGCAGGGTTCCGACAAAGCCTATGGTCGTACCCTGAATCATAAAAATGCCCATGATACTGCCCGGTGAGGCACCCAGTGTTCTCAGGATAGCGATATCACTCTGTTTATCTGTCACCACCATCACCAGCGTGGAGACGATATTGAAAGCGGCCACTGCCACAATCAGGAAAAGAATCAATGACATCATTCGCTTCTCCGTGCGCAGGGCGCTGAAAAAGTTCCGGTGCTGGTATGTCCAGTCATTGACCCGGTAGGCACCGGGGAGCTGGTCCGCCAGTTCGCGGGAAACCCTGGGTGCAAGATAGAGATCATCCAGCTTTAGTCTGACGCCGGTCACCCCTTCTCCCATGCGAAACAACTTGGCTGCATCCTTGAGGTGTATCAGAGCCAAGCCTCTATCGTACTCACCCATTCCCACCCCAAAGATAGCCCTGACCGTGAAGCGTTTCAGACGTGGCATAGTCCCGACCGGGGTCACTCTTATCTGGGGAGTTACCACGGTGACCTTATCCCCGACGCTCACACCCAGCACCAAGGCCAGCTCTTTGCCTAAAACAATATCGAAGTTACCCGGCTCCAACACTTCGAGCGCCCCGACAAGCATGTGCTCTCCAACATCAGAGACACGGGCTTCGTAGCCGGGCAGTATCCCTCTGAGTATCGCCCCATTGACCTTCCGGCCGTTGGTGAGCATGGTTTGAGCTTCGATGAATGGGGCCTGGCCAACCACATTGGGGTGATCTGTTGAGAGACGCATCGCCTCTTGCCAATTTTGCAGCTGCCCATCATAAGCCGAAATGGTGGCATGAGAAGTCATCCCAAGAATCCGTTCCCTGACCTCTTTATGAAAGCCGTTCATCACTGACAACACGGTAATCAGGGCGACCACACCCAGCATGATTCCCAGCATGGAGATCATGGAGATGAATGATATAAAGTGGTTACGCCGCTTGGCGCGGGTGTAACGCAACCCGATATAGAGTTCCAAGGGTCTAAACATAGAGGCGAATTAAATCATATTCCAGGATTCCATGGGAAATCATTTGATACTCTCAGCCGAATCCCGGATTAATAATGCTATATTCTGGGGGGATAAAATAGGAGAGGAGTCCCAAAAGGCTATGAGGTTTACCGCACCACTATTGCTGGCTGCCATTTTGGTGTCACCGTTGGCAGCTGCTGATGTGCTGCTGATCGACGTCATTGATGAGTCCCCGGTAAACAGCTCAGCTGGACTACCCAGACCCAGCAACGGTCAAAGCATGCAGACGATCCGTCAACGCTTTGGTGAGCCACTCAAAATGACACCTTGGGTAGGTGATCCACCCATCACGCGCTGGGCCTATGCGAATTTTACCGTCTATTTTGAACACGAACTTGTCATTACCAGCGTAGTGCATCGCTGAGCAACTTACGCTCCTGATTGACCCGCCTGATCAGGAGGCCTCTCCTCGCCCCTACTTCTTGGCCAGTATAGAGCGCGCGCGGTCTGCGCGCCGTATCAGATCGTTGGAAAGGCCACTGGAGTGGAACTGTGCAACGCCGATTGAGACGGTGATTCTGCCATAGACTCCACCACTGGCCTTGTCTTTCAACTTTCCTGAGGTGACTTCTTTTCGAATCTGCTCAGCAACCGTATAAGCCGTATAAGCCGTATAAGCACCATTCTGGTCGGTATGTGAGGCAGTATCACAGCAAACTCCTCACCACCAAAGCGTGCCGCCATATCCTTGCCTTTCACGCAGCGCTTGAGGGTCGCAGCAACGAAACGAAGTTCCTCATCCCGACAAGATAGCTACAGGTAATCGCCCCTGAAGTATCAGACCGAGAATCTGGTTCCTTGAACCTTTCAGATCTGATTCTCCGCCCATTATTCCGGAATAATCATACGATTTCCCGCTAACCTTATCCAAGCACAATAAAACCAAGCTAACAACTTGGCTAAATTATATCCCGCTGCTGCCAAAACCACATCAGCTTCATTACCATATTCAGCTTTAAGGTAGTTTCGATGTTAGCCTATTGTCTGATTTAAGGTGCCCAATAACCGGCTCGATAGCGGTTCGGCGCTTCATCCATTTTCGGGTTGACCGAGTCGCCATCTTAGGGAGCATGCCACAAAGCTTAACGCAATTTCATCGCCTACGCGGTGCCCAGAGTAGCCCTGATGCACAATATACATTCTTGAGTTTTCGGCTGCTCAAACTCTCCGCTTGTTTAAGTGGCCGACAAGAGTGTATGCCCATCATAAGGATTACCCGTCAAACGCCATGCGCCAACTAACCAGCTGACTTTGGATCCGGTCACAAATGAGGGCTTATTGCCAAACACGTAACACCTGTGCGCTTTTTACCTTTGGCAATGCATTCCTCTTCTGCTGCATGCACGCTGTAAAGCTTGTTTTTTGTCTTGTCGTTGTGGTGCCAAGTAAATGGTTAGCGCGTGCAAGTAACGCCGTGAGTTCACCATCTCTATACAGTGTCTTACGCCCGATGTCTCTCATCACTCGGCCCAAGTACGTTTTGAGTTTTCCAGTCTGCCTCGCTGAACGCTTCATCTGCTGAGCGTGAGAATATCGCCCTTGCATGATCAAGGCGTTCTTTCCTACCTTGATATGGCTCTGGCGTCATTTGGTGCCGCAGACACCAATAGATCACGCATTTTATGGTAGAGCTTTGCATCTGTTGGGAAGGTGATGGCCTCCTATTGAACGGTGGTGTCCACATTGACGTCCTTTAACTCACGCAAGCTCATTGCTTTAGTATTCAGCGCTAGCTCGATGGTTTGTTTCAACAGCGCATCAAATTTATTACCGACCCGGTTGCGCAAGTGAACCAGGCTGTAGGAGTGTAAGGGGAGTTTGTGTTGAGGTATTGAAATCCACAAAAGTACGGCCAATATAGGTTTTCAACTCAGTGTTTCACAACGCTCTCATTAAAAGAGTGTACTTGAGGTAATGGCCCGCCAGTAAACGAGTGGGTAACGGGGCTGGCCAGCATCTTCGTTGTAAATGACATCAATGTCAGCTTCAGTTTTTTGTTCGGTTTCAATACCTGTGAGCCAACTCCAAGCTGCCTGCATGGGTTTATGAGGTCTATAGAAGCCTTGGTATTTTGCAAGGGGCTTGTTCAATCCTACAATAGTTAGGCTCCCTTGATAAAAAGGATAGAAGTCATAATGGCTGGTCGCTCGACTATAGGCCCGCATTATCGTGGTGCCTGTAATCAAGCAAGTTGCCTTAAGCCCTTTGACAGCAAAGCCTTCGGTGAAGCCATGATCAACTTGAATGAGTTCACTAGGTTGCTTGGCTTTCATACCATATTGCCAACGCTTGGCATGATGCGTAAGCCAGAGCAATTGATCTTGTCGATGGCCAATCTGCTCTAGCTGAAAAAATCAGCAAACGACAGGGGGATATCTGGTCAGGGCTGTACCGTACTGGTGTCGTTCCCACTGAATGCCTGATTCCTATCGAAAAAGCAGTTAACAGTAAAATTACGATCCGTGAACTAGCTTCCGGTCATATCAAAGAAGCCACCTGATGATTCACCTGGCAGTTCGAGATACGATTATCGATCCGCTGACAGAGTTGCCGAGAAGCGGTGCAGAGCAGTTGATCTACCAAGCGGTGGAGGCCGAGCTGCTGGCGGAGCACGTTGAGCGACGAACAGAGGATGGCAAGGCGGGTGTGGTGCGTAATGGTCACCTGCCAGCTCGTAAACTGCAGACAGGATTGGGGCCGGTCACGGTCAAGATCCCCAAAGTTCGCGCGAAGACCGACGAGCCGGTGGCGTTCCGATCAGCTCTGGTGCCGCCGTATGTACGCAAGACGAAGTCACTGGAAGCGGCGCTGGCGTGGCTCTACCTGAAGGGGATTTCCAGTGGAGAGATGGGTGAAGCCCTGAAAGTGCTGGTGGTTCCGGATGCAACAGGCTTGTCGGCCGGCAGGGTATCGCGTCTGAAGCAGGTCTCGGCAGAAGAATATCGGAGCGGGTGCGAAGAGCGCCTAGATAAGGGTCATTGTGTGTATGTGTGGACAGACGGTGTCTACAGCGGACAGAGAGCAGAGCAGACGAAGCTGTGTGCCCTGGTGGTGATCGGCGTGAATGAGCGTGGTGAGAAGCATTTTCTGGCAATTGAGGATGGTGTACGGGAGTCCACACAGAGCTGGCGGGAGGTACTGTTGAAACTGAAGTCACGCGGACTGACCCCGCCAAAACTGGCGATCGGTGACGGTGCCATGGGATTCTGGGCTGCGCTGGAGGAAGTGTATCCGGAGACGCGCCAGCAGCGCTGCTGGATGCACAAAACCATGAACGTGCTGAACTGCCTGCCAAGGTCAGCTCAGCCGAAAGCGAAGCAGGCACTGCACAACATCTGGCAGGCGGAGACCCAGGCCGATGCGGAAAAGGCCTTTGATCTGTTTATCAAAACGTATGAGCCAAAGTATCCGAAGGCTGCCATCTGTCTGCACAAAGACCGAGAGGAACTGATGGCTTTCTATCAATTTCCTACGCAGCATTGGCAGAGTATTCGGACCAGCAATCCGATTGAATCCACCTTCGGGACAATCCGCCATCGAACCAAGCGTTCCAAGGGCTGCCTATCGCGTGACGGCATGCTACACATGATGTTCAAACTCGGCCTGTGTGCCGAGAAGACGTGGAGACGATTACGGGGTTTCGATTATCTGGCGAAGGTGATAACCGGAATCAAATTTAACGAGGGTGTTGAGGTAGCAAGAGCCGATCAGGTCGCCGCTTGATTCAACTGGCTAAACACCAGATTTGACTATAACTCCTGTAGCGACTGAAAGCGGAGATGCAGGCATGAGCCAACTCGGAGATAAAAACACACCGTTGGATTATCCGATTACAGGCCAGTGTGACAATTGTCGCGACATCTCATACCTGATGGGCCAGCAGAAAAGCAATAAGTAAGGGCGGTCATCGATGCATTATTACGAATTTCATATAGACGATTACAGAAAGAATACGTCGCACCTCACGCCGATAGAATATTACATCTATAGAGAACTAATAGGCAGGTACTTTCTGGAAGAGGAACCACTTAAATATGATGAGCGAAATATCCTAAGAAAGATGCGACTGGATAGTGGAACTCATGCGAGCGCATTGCGAAATGTAGTGGATGATTTCTTCAATTTGAATGATGGATTCTTGTTCCATGAGCGGATAGAAAAGGAACTAACCACCTACAGAGATCGCTCCAATAAAGCCAAAAAGTCAGCCGAAGAAAGATGCGAACGCATCAGATAATGATGCGAGCGTAATGCTAGAGCCATACGAAAACGATGCTAACCAATAATCAATAATCAATAATCAATAAAAGACTTAGAGGCTAACGCCCCTCCCCAAACCGGCAGCGACAAATCAACTCCTTCGTCTGCAAAACCAAAAGCCAACGGAGTGCCATACCAAAAAATCATCGACTGCTACCACGGACAACTGCCAGCACTCAGGTAGATTGTCATTGCGTGATTCCATGCGTGAAAAATACGTGATGGTGCGAGGCATTGAAGGATATAACGCGGCGTTAAAGGGTGTCGACGGTGTGCGCATGCGCCAGCAGATAGCGGGCTTTGCTTTTTAAAACAGGGGGTTACAGAGAATTAATGGTGCCTGAGAAGGGACTCGAACCCTTAAGCCTACGAAAAAGCGAGAGATTTTAAGTCTCTTGTGTATACCAATTCCACCACTCAGGCGCGCAACAATTCACTGATACTGCAACATCTCGCAACAACCCCACAACAAATCTGTAGCGACAAATTTAGTCTAGTTGCGATCCTCCTTCAAACAATGCTGCGACTTCGATCAGATGGTACCGGAGCGAGTCTAGCATAACGCATGGTGATCGTAACCAGCTTGTGACCGATGACCTTCCCCCCATCTTAATACCAAGACTTGGATGAGATAATTCATTCTAAGCGGCCCTATTCACAAAGGCCACAGGTGACAAATAATTTAATGCGCTATGAGGCCGCACGTGATTGTAGTGCTCTCGCCATTGATCAATTTCATGTCTAGCGTCATCAATGGACCTGAACCAATGCTGATTTAAGCATTCATTTCTGAATTTACCGTTTAAGCTTTCTACAAACGCATTCTGAGTAGGCTTACCTGGCTGAATAAAACCTAGCTTAACGCCACTTTCTTTTTGCCAGTAGAACATCGCCTTGCTAGTAAACTCAGTACCGTTGTCGCAGATTATTTGATCCGGAGCACTCCTTAGCTCAATCAGCTGAGTTAAAAAACGAGCGACCTGGTGACCATTGATCGAGAAGTCAGAGAGCTGGCCAATAACTTCTCTTGAGTAATCATCAATCACATTAAATACTCGAAAGCGGCGACCATTAGCCAACTGATCACTGACAAAATCCATTGACCAGCGTATATTTTTACCAATGGGCATAATCATTGGCATTCTTGGTCGTATTATCTTCTTGCGTTTTTTAGTCCTCACTTGAAGACCTTCTTCGTTATAGACTCGGTAGGTCCGCTTCTTGTTTTTCACAAGCCCCTCTCCTCTCAGGAGGCCATGTAAAAACAAATAACCATAACTCGGATGCTTCTTTGCCAGCTCAAGTAACCGTTTGCGTAGAGGCTCATCTTTTCCCCATTGAGTAACGTACCGAAAAGCGGTTCTACTTAAGCCTGCTAATTGGCAAGCTCTACGCTCACTTAATTTGAATCGCGACTTAAGGTAGCTCACGATTTGTTTTCTATCAGCAGGCTTTACCACTTTTTTGAGAGCACATCCTTCATCGCCTCAGCTTCAAGCATTTTCTCGGCAAGTAACTTCTTAAGCTTGTTGTTTTCGCTTTCAAGCTCTTTGAGCCGTTTGGCTTCTGAGACATCCATGCCGGCGTACTTGCTTCGCCAGTTATAAAAGCACCCGGTTGAAATGCCGAACTGACGACAAATGTCATCAACTTTTATCCCTGACTCATGCTGCTTGATGGCACCAATAATTTGCTCTTCTCTGTAACGCTTCTTCTTCATCTTGAGATCTCCTAATACACAGACTAATTGGAAATCTCATCCTTGTCATGGCTCTATTTCTGGGGGAAAGGTCAATTCGGATTCTTCCAACAAGGCACAGATGCCAATAACAGAATGTATGGAGGAACCGGGCTTGGATTAAGTATATGTAGAAAACTTGTAGAATCGATGAAAGGCAGGATCAGTTGCGAAAGCGAGAAAGGAAAAGGATCATGCTTCAGAGTTACGTTAAGTTTCGCAAAAGTGCCTAAGTTACGAACCGGGGCAATAAAACCTTTGTTTGAAGGAATGAATACGGTGATATTTGATCAGCATAAAGCTTCCTTCATTTCATTAAAGAGCAGTCTTTCAAGGCGGTAATCTGAGTTTAGATATGAGTAGTAAGGTAGCAAGTGCAGATTTGGTGATCATGGGGTTTACTGCTGGTGACATTAAAACCAATCATGTTGAATCCAAAATTAAACAGATACAGAAACTCCGGCCTAAGCACCTTCTTGTATTGGTAAGTAGCTCAGATTACAGCAAACTGGAAAATATTCAAAAGTTGGGCGTAAACTATTGCCTTTCCAAGCCACTACCAAGGAGCAGTTTACAAAGAGTAATTCATGAGATATTTAAAGGGGTTCCTGTAGATAGAAAAAAACCTTTAAAAAGGATACCACCCCTATGCCGTCATTGGCAGGTTATCGGTTTATTGTTGCAGATGATAATTCAATCAATCTTAAATTGATCGTGACACTACTAAAATCTAGTGGTGCCTCAGTCGTTGAGGCATCAAATGGGTTAGAAGTATTGGAACATGTTAATTCTGAACACTTTGACCTCATTCTTATGGATGTACGTATGCCCACCATGGGTGGAAAAGAAGCTGCTCTGAAAATCAGATCCGGCAATTCTTATAATACGGAAATCCCAATCATTGTACTTACCGCAGACATAGTCCCTGAACATAGGGAATAGTTACTTACAGCAGGGGCTGACGACTACCTTACAAAGCCCATAGACGAAGCAAAATTATGGGGTGTTATTTGTCAATTTCTTAATATTGATCCCATATCCAAGCAGGAAGATATTCCTGAAAACAGACAGAGACAGCTCAATTCGCCAACCAATCTGCCATCCAGGGACAAAGCTGCCGCACTCCGTATCACGGGGGGGAATTCAGAAATTGCGGATGAGATGTATCAGCGATTCATTGGTGAACTTGAGGCGCAGCTTGAAGAGATAAGAGGGCATTTTAAAAAGGGAGACTGGGTAAAACTCCGAGATTCAACCCACCTCCTACACGGCTCCTGTGCTGTCTGTGGCGTACTACTAATTAACCACTTGGTTGCTCAATTAGAGATGGCTGCCGACAATCATGAAGCTGATAAGGTATCTGACCTGTTACAGGATTTAGCTTTCGAGGCAGATCATCTGATCACTCCCAATACTGAGGGGAACCTCTAGATCAATTCATGAATCGGTGTCTGACGGCTGAAATCTTCCGGCTTTGCGTTGAAAGTCGAGTCTGTAAAGTTTTCTGTGTAACTGCGATAATAGCGCGTAGATGTTTACTAGGAGGGCATGGAGAGCCCGTTACCTCACTCATGTGCAACTTGGGGATTTTATCTACTTGAAACAGATCGAAAACTGGCTGGACTTTGACAAGGCCCATGTTTGGCATCCCTACAGCGCCATTGGTGCTGACTTGCCGGTCTATCCGGTGGTCTCCGCTGAAGGCGTACGCATCAAGCTGGCAAACGGGCAGGAGTTGATTGACGGCATGTCATCCTGGTGGTGCGCCATCCACGGCTACAATCACCCGGAGATGAACCGCGCATTGGAATCCCAGCTCAAGAGTATGGCCCATGTCATGTTCGGTGGTCTGACTCATCGACCGGCCGTGGCACTGGCAGAAGAACTGGTAAAACTGACACCCGAACCGCTGCAATCGGTCTTCTTTTCTGACTCAGGATCAGTGTCGGTAGAGGTGGCTATGAAGATGGCCATCCAATATTGGGACGCAAGAAAACAGTCGTCAAAACAACATTTTCTGACCATCCGGAAAGGTTATCACGGCGATACTTTTGGCGCCATGTCAGTCTGTGATCCAGAAGCTGGAATGCACAGTCTATTCTCAGATGTACTCGCAAAACAACTGTTTGTGGATGCACCTGAGTCCCTGTTCGGAGAACCCTGTTCTGCCGAAGAAATTGCCCCGATGGAACAAATGCTGGAAAAAGAGCATCGCCAGATAGCAGCTGTCATCATGGAACCGATTGTGCAAGGGACGGGGAGAATGCGTTTCTACTCCGCCGACTATCTACGACAAGTGAGGGTGCTTTGCGATCAGTATGGTGTCCTGTTGATCCTCGATGAAATCGCCACCGGATTTGGCCGAACCGGCCGGCTGTTTGCCTGTGAATACGCCGGGATCTCTCCCGATATCATGTGTGTGGGTAAGGCGCTTACCGGCGGATACCTGACCCTGGCGGCCACCCTGACCACCCGACGGATCAGCGAAACCATCAACCGGGGCGAACCAGGCCTGTTCATGCATGGCCCAACCTTCATGGCTAACCCACTTGCCTGCGCCGCTGGCGTGGCCAATCTGCAACTGTTGCTGGATTCTCCCTGGCAGCAACGGATAAACTGGATAGAACAACAGCTTTGGAACGGACTCGAGCCGTGCAGAGATTTCCCCCAGGTTACGGATGTGCGGGTACTTGGTGCAATTGGTGTTGTTGAAATGAAGCAGCCGGTAGATATGAAAAGCATTCAACCACAGTTTGTGGAGGCTGGCGTATGGGTACGTCCGTTTGGACGGCTGGTCTATCTGATGCCGCCGTATGTGATCACGGACGATGAGCTGAAGACACTGACGAATGCCGTGACCGAAGTCGTTTCAAGATGATGATTTAAAGCGCTATTCCGTTGGTCATGCAAGCTGAGAATGGTATACACTTGGGAGACGGCCATCGACAGATCCCATACAAAGGACACGAGGTACACCATTGCTCATTCTACCGCCCGTTTGTGCAAAAAAATGCTTTACCCGGGGAGGGGGTTCTGAAAATATGTATCGGATGGTAGACTGGAACGGGATAACCATAAGGCATTGCCGGGTCTGTACGCTTGAATTTTCCAGTTCTTTGGCGAGGGTGACCTCTACAAGAGATGTCTTCAATCTCGTGGTGTGTTCTGAGACATCCTAGTCCCTCAAATGGCTAGCCGCCGTGTTCGGAAGCCTACTCTGTCGTCTCTGACGCATCAGGCTGAGGATCTGGTTCCTTGAACCTTCTTAGATCTGATTCTAAGCCCATTACCTGGAATAATCATTCGATTTCCCGCTAACATTATCCAAGCACAATAAAACCAAGCCAACAACTTGGCTAAATTGTATCCTGCTGCTGCCAAAACCATATCAGCCTCAGGGAACCTCCAAAACCCCGATAAAAGCCAATAAATCTCTAGCAAATCTGGAGAGCCCGGTTGTCTTCACTCTCATTTTTCTGGTAACACCTATATCCATACCTTGCTTCATCCGGCCAGCCACACCAATCAACGCATGTTGTACACCAAATTTATCATACCAATCTTCACGCCGGCCCTGCCTTGCTCGATGCTACGCACTAGTCGATTGGCCTGCTGGGCAAACACGTGCTCGAGCCCGAACTCTCGATCGTTTTCGGTTTGCCTCTTGCTCCCGTTCATTCAAGGGGCGTTTGCGTGTCAACTTGCGGTGAATCTGACTGCGGTAATGCGCACCCGGTAAAGCGGCTTCTCGTTTTACACTGTGGCAAGCAGAATCGGCCCAGACACTTCCATTACTGTTGTTTTCATCCAGCAGTTCCTCGAAAACCTAGCTATCCCCGGCTTTGATCTGCCTATTTTCCTCTCGCGTATTATGTTGCTTGGGTACTGGAGCGATAGCGGCATCTACAATCTGTCCCTTGCGAGCACTGAAGCCTGCTGCATCAATATGGATCAATAGCTTCTGAAAAAAGTTTACATGCTTACCTAACAGGCTCAGCTATTGAGCCGGTGGTCATTGCATAATATAAGCCACTGAATACAGAGAGTTTTCTATCATGCCAAAAAATACAGTGCAGTGCAGTTTCAAAAAGGTCCTAGTTTGCACGAATTTATTGAAAAGTATGGTTCTGAAGAGCAATGTCAACAAGCATTGTACCGACTGCGTTGGCCTACAGGATATATATGTCCTGAGTGTGGCAACACAACAGGTTGTGAACTCAAAAGCCGTAAGATATATCAGTGCCATAAATGCCACCACCAAAGCTCCCTGATTGCTGGCACCAAGCTGCCGTTGAAGAAGTGGTTTCTGGCCATCTATTTGTTGACTCAGCGTAAAAAAAGTACTTCTGCCTTGCAACTGTCCCGTGAAATTGGTGTGAACTACAATACAGCCTGGAAGCTCAAGCACAAACTGATGCAGGTGATAATGGAACGTCAGAGTCAAAAAAAACTGGCTGGTCGCATCGAGATGGATGATGCCTGTATTGGTGGTGAGAAACCGGGAAAGCGTGGGCGAGGGTCTCGTAATAAAATCCCTTTCGTGGCAGCTATTGAGACGACGCAGGACGGCAGGCCAATGAAGATCCAACTGCGTCGGCTCCGCGGTTTTCAGAGTGCGGAGATCGCTCGATATGCCAGATCCAGTCTGTGTGCTGGCAGCACAGTTCTTTCTGATGGGCTCTACTGCTTCAGAGCAGTTACAGATGCTGGATGTTATCATATGCCTATCGTCACTGGCGGTGGGCGAAAGTGTACCCAGCTCTCCACCTTTAAATGACTAAATACCATGCCTAGTAATATCAAGAATGCTTTGCAGGGAACCTTTCATGCTATTCGTAAAAAACACGTACCTCGTTATCTCGCTGAGTTTGAATATCGCTTTAATCGCCGGTTTAATCTTCCGGCTATGATTGAACGATTGCTCTGCGTCGCGTTACGTACACCACCGATGCCTTATCGTCTCCTGAGGATGGCTGAGGTTTATGGGTAATCAGGAAAGTTTATCAACAAGGCCCTATTCTTTCAGGCGCTCATGATATACCCAAACCGGGGACCTTACCCTCCGGGCTCAACCCAAGAAAATGATAAAAGCTATAGGGATCCCGTATTTGGAACTCTGCTTGATCACCGGACAGATTGAATAAATTCTGTAGAACCAACACCTTGAACATCAGCACCGCATCGTAAGGTGGATGCCCACCTTTACTGGGACTACTGTTTTTATAAACTGAGCCCAACAATACCTGAAAAGTCTCCCAGTCTACGGTCCTTTCCAGCTTTGGCAGCGGGTCTCCCGGTTGCTCAAGGAGTTCAAGTCAGCCTTGATGATCAAAAAACTCGGTTGCATGGATTTTATCAATGGTTGATTGAATTGGTTGCTATTGCGTGCGTAAGTTTAACAGTGTACCAAGAGACCATTTTCATCTCTTTTTGAAGGAGTGCGAATGGCAGTCTAATAAAGAAGAAAAGCGGGGTATCTGGTTGATTTGTTGTTGCGAGACATCAAAACAACCGTTGGAGATACTCCACCATGAGTAAGAATAACGTTGTTAAGCTGGCAGGTCGCGATACGATTATCGATCCGCTGACAGAGTTGCCGAGAAGCGGTGCAGAGCAGTTGATCTACCAAGCGGTGGAGGCCGAGCTGCTGGCGGAGCACGTCGAGCGACGAACAGAGGATGGCAAGGCGGGGGTGTGGTGCGTAATGGTCACCTGCCAGCTCGTAAACTGCAGACAGGATTGGGGCCGGTCACGGTCAAGATCCCCAAAGTTCGCGCGAAGACCGGCGAGCCGGTGACGTTCCGATCAGCTCTGGTGCTGCCGTATGTACGCAAGACGAAGTCACTGGAAGCGGCACTGCCGTGGCTCTACCTGAAGAGGATTTCCAGTGGAGAGATAGGTGAAGCCCTTAAAGTGCTGGTGGTTCCGGATGCAACAGGCTTGTCGGCCGGCAGGGTATCGCGTCTGAAGCAGGTCTGGACAGAAGAATATCGGAGCGGGTGCGAGGAGCGCCTGGATAAGGACCATTGGGTGTATGTGTGGGCAGACGGTGTCTACAGTGGACAGAGAGCAGAGCAGACGAAGCTGTGTGCCCTGGTGGTGATCGGCGTGAATGAGCGTGGTGAGAAGCATTTTCTGGCAATTGAGGATGGTGTACGGGAGTCCACGCGGACTAAACCCGCCCAAATTGGCAAACAGAGCGCTGTTAAAACTGAAGTCACTCGGAGACGGTGCTATGGGCTTCTGGGCTGCACTGGAGGAAGTGTATCCAGAGACGCGTCAGCAGCGCTGCTGGATGCACAAGACCATGAACGTGCTAAACTGCCTGCCAAGGTCAGCTTAGCCGAAAGCGAAGCAGGCACTGCATAACATCTGGCAGTCGGAGACCCAGGCCGATGCGGAAAAGGCCTTTGATCTGTTTATCAAAACGTATGAGCCAAAGTATCCGAAGGCTGCCATCTGTCTGCACAAAGACCGAGAGGAACTGATGGCTGTCTATCAATTTCCTGCGCAGCGCTGGCAGAGCATTCGGGCCAGCAATCCGATTGAATCCACCTTCGGGACATATATATCCGGTAGGCCAACGGAGTTGGTACAATGCTTGTTAGCATTGCTCTTCAGAACTAATATTTGAGGGTGTCCTGAATTCTGTGTAACTGTCTATCATTAAACCCAAGCGTGGTTGAGGATAGGCACTATGAACAAGAAAGAACTACAGGCGATCACTCATGCGGCCGCTAAAAATATCAAGACGGAAGACGACCTCAAAGACTGCCATCAGATGCTAACCAAGATTACGGTCGAAGCGGCACTGAACGCTGAGTTAGATGATCATCTTGGCTTTGAAAGGCACGAGCAGTCCGAAGCTGATAATAACCGCAACGGCTATGCCAGTAAGACTAACCGAACGGAAGCTGGCCAGTTCGAGCTCGATACACCACGCGACAGAGCTGGGAGTTTCGAGCCCAAGCTCGTTAAAAAAACACCAGCGGCGATTTACTTCCATGGACGACAAGATTATTTTCTTGTATGCCCAGGGGATGACAACACGAGAAATCGTCACGACCGTTAAAGAAATGTACGGTGCTGATGTCTCCGCCACCTTGATTTCCAAAGTGACTGACGCTGTTATTGAACAAGTGATTGAATGGCAATCTAGGCCACTGGATGCGGTCTATCCCATTATTTACCTGGATTGTATTGTCGTAAAAATCCGGCAAGACAAGAAAGTGACCAATAAGGCAATTTATCTAGCACTGGGCGTGAACATGGAGGGCCACAAGGAATTGTTGGGGCTCTGGCTGTCAGAGAATGAGGGTGCCAAGTTCTGGCTCAATGTACTCACAGAGCTCCAGAATCGCGGCGTGAAGAATATCCTGATAGCCTGAAGGGCTTTTCAGATGCAATCAATACAGCGTTTCCCGAGACTCAGATCCAGCTCTGTATTATTCACATGGTGCGCAACTCGATGAAGTATGTGCCCTGGAAAGACTACAAGGCAGTGACGGCAGACCTGAAGAAAATATATAAGTCTGTCACCGAAGATGAAGCGCTACTGGAACTTGATAATTTCTCTAACCGATGGGGCGGCAAATATCCCCAGCTCAGCCGTTCGTGGCGTAGCCACTGGCACAATCTTAATACCCTGTTTGGCTACCCTGAGGACATCCGCAGGGCAATCTATACAACCAATGCCATCGAGTCAATGAACAGCGTGGTTCGCAAGGTAATTAAAAAACGGAAGCTATTTCCGACCGACGACTCGGCAATGAAAGTGGTGTACCTGACGGTGCAGCAAGCATCAAAAAAATGGACCATGCCGATTCGCAATTGGAAACCAGCACTGAATAGATTTATGATTGAGTTCGAAGAATGCTTGGCGGAATACATTTAACCCGGGCAGTTACACGGAAATCGTTACACCCTCCCATATTTTTCAATAAATTCGTGCAAACTAAGACCTTTTTGAAACTGCACTGTATTTTTCGGCATGATAGAAAACCTTCTGTATTCAGTGGGTTCTATTATGCAATGACCACTGGCTCAATAGCTGAGCCTGGTAGGTAATCAGGTAAGCCAAAGCCAAAGCCAAAGCCAAAGCCAAAGCCAAAGCCAAAGCCAAAGTTGCGTTGATTGTGCGTGAGTCGCAATAACCTGTCGGCTATCTCAGCATTTTCATTGCTGAGTTTAGCTTGATAACGGTAACAGCTTTCGCTGATACCCCAGGTCTCACAGGACAACCGAATACTCACTGCCTTGTCCAACACCGCTTGTTGTGCCAGATTACGTCACTGCCGAGGCCTTACCACTTTTTTTCAAGAGCCTCCTTGCGCAGCTCAGATTTGATGCGTTCTTCGGCATACATTTTCTTGAGTTGCCGGTTTTTGGCTTCAAGCTCTTTTAAACGAGATATCATGGACGCCTCCATGCCTCCATGCCTCCATGCCTCCATGCCTCCATGCCTCCATGCCTCCATGCCTCCATGCTTACTGCGCCATTTCGCACTGTTCATGCCGTATTCACGGCACAGCTCAGGCACAGGGCTACCAGTCCCCGCCTGCTTTAATATCGCCATTATTTGGCTGTCGCTGTATCTCGATATTTTCATGCAGAATCTCCTTAAAATCATTATCAGAAAATTCTACTTTTAACTCCACCGGTTTTTAGGGGGGATTACCCCTACTGACAGTGCTTCAGAACCGCGGTGTGAAGGATATTCTGATAGCCTATGCGATGGCTTAAAGGGCTTTCCTGATGCAATCAACGCGGCTTTCCCGGATATCCAGCTCTGTATTGTGTGGTACGGAACTCGATGAAGTAGGTGCCCTGGAAAGACTACAAGCCTGTGGCGGCTGATTTGAAAAAGAGTTACCAGCCCATCACCGAGGAAGAAGCCCTACCGGCGCAGGATAAATTCTCTGACCGATGGGACAACAAATACCCCCGGATCAGCCGCTCCTGGAGTGCCCATTGGCAGAATCTCAACACGCTGTTCAACTACCCGGAGGACAGACGAAAAGTGATCTACACGAACAACGCCATTGAGTCGCTGAACAGCGTCATTCGCAAAGCGATCAATTTTTACCTTTATCCCCCAAGGCATTTGATAAAGCAGCAGCCATTGCTCCGCCTTTAATCTGCTCTTTTCTCTTCGGTTGATGTGGCTTGTTTGATCTGTTCTGTTTTGTTTCTGCACGAGGCCCGTTACTTCTATGTCTGGAATGATCCTCACTCCGATCTGCCAGACGCATAGTCAATGCAATACGCTTGCGTTCCAGGTCAACTTCAATAACTTTAACCTTCACCAGGTCACCGGCTTTAACCACTTCTCTTGGATTTTTAATAAATTTTTCGGCCATAGCGGAGATATGAACTAGGCCATCCTGGTGCACACCAATATCAATAAAGGCACCAAAATTGGTGACATTGGTTACCACGCCTTCAAGCACCATGCCGGACTTGAGATCTGATAGTGATTCCACTCCCTCCTGAAAACTGGCGGTTTTAAATTTACCCCGGGGATCACGCCCCGGTTTTTCAAGCTCAGCGATAACATCTTTCACTGTAGGCAAACCAAAGTGCTCATCAACAAATATCCTAGGCTCCAGTTTTCGGAGAAAGGCACTATCTCCCATCACTTCCTTCACCGAACGTTTGACACTCTTAATAATACGTTCGACCAGCGGGTAGGCTTCTGGGTGAACCGCAGAATTATCTAGGAGGTTATCTCCGTTGACAATACGCAGGAAACCCGCAGCCTGCTCATAGGTCTTTTCACCCAGACGTGAGACTTTCAACAATGCCTTGCGATTGCTGAATGCACCGTTCTTATTTCGAAATTCCACAATATTATTGGCAAGTGTCTGGCTTAGCCCGGAGACTTGTTTCAACAGTGCAGGCGAAGCCGTATTGATATCAATCCCGACAGCATTTACGCAATCTTCTACAATATTACCCAGAGCTCGCGACAGACGAGTCTGGTTGACATCATGCTGATATTGGCCAACACCAATCGCTTTTGGCTCGATCTTTACCAGTTCGGCCAGTGGATCCTGTAGCCGCCGGGCAATAGAGACAGCACCCCGCAGCGAGACATCCATATCAGGCAGTTCCGATGAAGCCAGTTCCGATGCGGAATAGACAGATGCACCGGCTTCACTCACCATCACTTTCAACAACTTCAAATCAGGATATCGCTTGATAAGATCGGCGGCCAGACGGTCCGTCTCCCGGGATGCAGTGCCATTGCCAATAGCAATCAGCCTGACATTATGCCGGGAAGCCAATTTAGCAAGCGTAGCAATCGATTCATCCCACCGATTTTTTGGTACATGAGGATAGATGGTATCTGTATCCACCGCCTTTCCAGTAGCATCGACTACAGCCACCTTCACTCCGGTTCTCAGCCCTGGATCCAGCCCCAGAATGGTGTAGTTACCTGCAGGTGCTGCCAGCAGCAAATCATTCAGATTATTGCCAAAGACACGTATCGCCTCCTCTTCTGCCGACTCCCTGAGTCGCATTTTCAATTCCAGATCCAGATGGGTGAATATTTTTACCCGCCATGCCCAGCGCACGGCATCTTTCAGCCAGCGATCTGCCGGTCTTGCCAAGTCTTCAACCCCTGAAGCACGGGCAACCATCACTTCACAGGGCGCTGTGCCTTCTACCGCTTCATCAACAACTAACTCAAGAATAAGCAAACCTTCATTGCGCCCGCGAAAAAGTGCCAACGCCCGGTGTGATGGAATATTTTTTATCGCTTCGGAATAGTCAAAGTAATCACTGAATTTTGCGGCTTCACGCTCTTTACCTGTAACCAACTGCGATTTAAGCGTGCCATTTTCCCAAAGGTACTCCCGCAGCTCACCCAACAGTTCGGCATTCTCGGCGAAGCGCTCCATCAGAATCTGCCGGGCACCATCCAGGGCGGCTTTGACATCAGCTACCCCTTTTTCCGGATCGATATAACCGGCTGATTCATCTTCAGGATCAAGCTCAGGGTTTGTCAGTAAATCGATGGCAAGAGGCTCAAGCCCGGCTTCACGTGCTATTTGCGCCTTGGTCCTGCGTTTCTGACGGTAAGGCAGATAGAGATCCTCAAGCCGGGTCTTGGTATCTGCCAAAAAAAACTGCTTCTCCAACGCCTCCGTCAGCTTGCCCTGCTCTCTGACACTGTTAACAACCACCTTCCGCCTGTCTTCCAGTTCTCGCAGATAACCCAGCCGCTCTTCGAGCATTCTCAACTGTATATCGTCAAGTGCGCCTGTCTTCTCTTTACGATAGCGGGCGATGAAAGGTACCGTAGCTCCCTCATCTATTAAATTCACAGCCGCTGCGACCTGCTGGTTGGTAACACTCAGCTCTTCTGCAATTCTGTTAATAATTTTCTGCATTTCCACACATATATAGTTGCGATAAAAACAAAGCCGGTCCGTAAGACCCGGCTTGATCAGAAGTTCAAAAAACAGGTTCTCAGGATGTGCTACAGCTGTCTCCATATACAGACATAACCGCCTTCAGTTCATCGAGTACTCGCTGACGCTGCTCTTCTGACAGGTGGGCCAATTCTACCAACGACTCTCCTTGCTCCATCAGCAGGATATCCTAGCGAACCGATTGACAACCTTTTTTAAAGATGGCTTCCACTCCCATTTCAACATTTGTCTTTGCCATATTGTCAGCTCATGCATCTAAAGGCTCGCTTCAAAATAACGCCATACCCTGCTCACCAACACCTGGACACCCTCATTGAGAAGTTGCCTCAGCCAAATTGGAGCGCTGAACTATAACCGATTTTTATCCCATTTGACCTTCCCCCCATCTTAATACCAAGACTTGGATGAGATAATTCATTCTAAGCGGCCCTATTCACAAAGGCCACAGGTGACAAATAATTTAATGCGCTATGAGGCCGCACGTGATTGTAGTGCTCTCGCCATTGATCAATTTCATGTCTAGCGTCATCAATGGACCTGAACCAATGCTGATTTAAGCATTCATTTCTGAATTTACCGTTTAAGCTTTCTACAAACGCATTCTGAGTAGGCTTACCTGGCTGAATAAAACCTAGCTTAACGCCACTTTCTTTTTGCCAGTAGAACATCGCCTTGCTAGTAAACTCAGTACCGTTGTCGCAGATTATTTGATCCGGAGCGCTCCTTAGCTCAATCACCTGAGTTAAAAAACGAGCGACCTGGTGACCATTGATCGAGAAGTCAGAGAGCTGGCCAATAACTTCTCTTGAGTAATCATCAATCACATTAAATACTCGAAAGCGGCGACCATTAGCCAACTGATCACTGACAAAATCCATTGACCA
The DNA here is from genome assembly GCF_022530855.2 of Candidatus Vondammii sp. HM_W22. Classification (GTDB taxonomy): domain Bacteria; phylum Pseudomonadota; class Gammaproteobacteria; order Chromatiales; family Chromatiaceae; genus Vondammii. The sequence goes on from NZ_CP099567.1 coordinate 1,894,092, forward strand.
GCGTATATTTTTACCAATGGGCATAATCGTTGGCATTCTTGGTCGTATTATCTTCTTGCGTTTTTTAGTCCTCACTTGAAGACCTTCTTCGTTATAGACTCGGTAGGTCCGCTTCTTGTTTTTCACAAGCCCCTCTCCTCTCAGGAGGCCATGTAAAAACAAATAACCATAACTCGGATGCTTCTTTGCCAGCTCAAGTAACCGTTTGCGTAGAGGCTCATCTTTTCCCCATTGAGTAACGTACCGAAAAGCGGTTCTACTTAAGCCTGCTAATTGGCAAGCTCTACGCTCACTTAATTTGAATCGCGACTTAAGGTAGCTCACGATTTGTTTTCTATCAGCAGGCTTTACCACTTTTTTGAGAGCACATCCTTCATCGCCTCAGCTTCAAGCATTTTCTCGGCAAGTAACTTCTTAAGCTTGTTGTTTTCGCTTTCAAGCTCTTTGAGCCGTTTGGCTTCTGAGACATCCATGCCGGCGTACTTGCTTCGCCAGTTATAAAAGCACCCGGTTGAAATGCCGAACTGACGACAAATGTCATCAACTTTTATCCCTGACTCATGCTGCTTGATGGCACCAATAATTTGCTCTTCTCTGTAACGCTTCTTCTTCATCTTGAGATCTCCTAATACACAGACTAATTGGAAATCTCATCCTTGTCATGGCTCTATTTCTGGGGGAAAGGTCACATTCTCCCCCGGTGAATGAATCATTTCTGAAACCATGCACAGCAATTATTCTGCATTTGTTCTTTATTTATCCCCCTTCATCCGCTAGTATAGAACCTAGAGAGAACTTAATTAGCCTGTCACGACCACACAAAGACCCCACAGGCATCCAAAATTGGAACTGAATCGAGGAGAAAAGCATGAAACACCATTCTGAATACATTATGCACGAGCAGGTGCAGAATCTTATTCCGTCAATTATGGAATATGACGTAACCTTCGAACATCATTCAAAAAATACTCCTCTTCACCTTATGGCTATAGGTGCATTGGCCTCCGTCTATATCATTGCCATGGCTTTTTCCGGTTAGTAATTTGTAAAGGTGCTTTTCTCACGTCTGAGAGATGCTCCTGTAATTAATCCATAGATTACGGGAGCATCTTCCGGAGTGAATTACCAGACCCGAACAGACACCGATCCAAAATTCCCAATACGCATCGAACACGATTGATCAACAGTGGTATTAAATCCCCTCTCCCACTGATTCTTAGTTCCATTCTATCTTTTCTCAATCCGCATAAAAACGGATATACCACGTTCCGATCATAGCAAACCCTGCCAGCACTCCATCAACCAGATAATAACCGAGTTCCAGTACAGGCAATTATAAAAATAGTGGAAAAACTGATGATAAAAAAATCCTAATGGCTGCTGCAATAATCACACTTTTTTCAGCCAACACACTGACATTTATTGAAATGGGCACTTCCAGCCTAACACCCTGGTTACTCCTTGCAGGGCTGAGTCTGTCGGCATTTATATTTTATACGCACAGTCGGGGAAATTGTGACAACTTTCTGGTCTGGAGAGAAGAGTACAGTGGTAATCTCCCCATTTTCAGCTGCGCACAAAAGTAGAGCTTATGCGGCTTGCGCCAACTTCTGATACGGTGTTATTCCTCCAATGGCCATGTTTGGCCGCTCTGTATTGTAGCGCCACAACCATTGAGTGGCGGTGTGCTGGGCATACTCGATCGACTCAAAGAGATGCTGGTTCAGCCATTCATGTCGAACTGTTCTGTTAAAACGCTCCACGTACGCGTTCTGTTGCGGATTGCCGGGCTGGATATAGTGTAACTTAATCCATTGTTTCTCTGCCCACTCCATCAGTTGACCACTGATTAGTTCGGGGCCATTGTCGCAGCGAATGGAATTTGGCTTGCCTCGCCACTCGGTGATCTGTTCCAGTGCACGAATGACACGCACTGCCGGTAACGAGAAGTCCACCTCAATACCCAGCCCCTCACGATTGTAGTCGTCGATGACATTGAACGTCCTGAAGCTACGGCCATCGGCCAGGCTGTCATGCATAAAATCCATCGACCACATGATGTTAATTTGACGAGGTACAGCTAGCGCATCCGGCACGTCGCGCTTCAATCGACGTTTGGGCTTGATCCGCAAGTTCAGCTCAAACTCCCTGTATACGCGGTATACACGTTTATGATTGTAGGGGTAACCCTTCACATTGCGCAGGTACAAATAGCATAACTCGAAACCCCAGGTTCGATTGGTCATCGTCAATCGGAGTAACCAATCTGCAATCAGTGCGTTGTCGCTCGAATGCTTGGCCTGATAGCGATAGCAGGTCTCGCTGATACAGAATGCACGACAAGCCAAGCGTACCGACACGCCATCCTGCGTAGCTGCGATCTTGGCCATCTCCTTGCGACGAGATGGCCTTACCACTTTTTTGCCAGGGCCTCCTTGACGATCTCCGCCTCTAATTTGGTCTCGGCGTACATCTTCTTGAGTCGCCGGTTCTCATCCTCGAGTTCCTTCATACGCTTCATGAGAGAGGCGTCCATGCCGCCGTATTTGGCGCGCCACTTGTAGAAGGTGGCACTGCTCATGCCATGCTCCCGGCACAGATCGGAAACTGGTGTGACAGTCTCAGCCTGCTTGAGAATAGCAATGATCTGGCTGTCCTTGAATCTTGATGTCTTCATGCAGAATCTCCTGCGTTCATATTACGAGAAAATTCTACTTTTGGCGTCAGCTACTTCCCGGGGGATTACCCAGTGTCGGCATAGAGTCTATGGACAAGGACCATAAGAAGCTGCTGAATCTGATAAATAATCTCAGCGCGTGCATCCTCTGCACCACTGGAGAGGAGTTTGAACGCCATAATCTGAGTGAACTAATTGCCTATACACGCAATCATCTCAAAGCGGCAGAGGATCTGCTACAGACAAATGGCTACCCTGATTATGAAGGCCACAAAGCACAACACGATCAAATGATCAGCTATGTCGAATCCTTTGTCAGAAAATATGATGCTGTAGGTAGAATTGATTATGACAGAATCATTTGATTTCCTGATTTCCTATGAAACTCAGCACTCCTTTGGAACTGTGATTTTTATAGATACGATATGAGCGCTGGAGCTTGAACTTAATCATCAAGCTCCAACATGGATAAGTTGTACGATTTCAGATATCCGCCACTAGTAACCCACCGACTCCGGCAACAACAACCGACAGCATGGCGAAATCAACAGAGGTCCGCGCCTTCAGTTCAGATATCATCTGTAGGTGCCGATCAAAGGGGGAATGATTTGCTCCCGCCCACTGATCCATCATCTTTTTGCTGTTTTTGTTCAATTTGGTGCTCTTCAGAATCTTTGCAGTCAGCTTTCGCTGATAACCACTGAGGGTATCAATCAATCTGTTTTTTGCCAGATAGTGCCAGTGCGTCTGGATATCAAGTCCGGCGATCTGCTCACGCAGCCAGTGGAAATCCAGCATCATGCCCAGGTTAAAATAGAGCGATGCCACCAGAGGCACCTGTTGGTCACCTTGCCTGGCAACCTCCACGATATCCAGTGCCAATGAGAGTGGAGCAACTGAAGCGACCCGCTGGGCAATATCGCGAGGTGCACCTGCATGGACAAAATATTTGATTCGCTTATTGAGGCTCAGTCTATCCTTGGCCGCCAGGGGCTTGGGTATTTTTTCCGCCAACTCAGCCACGCCATCCTGGAAATAGTCCACTAGATCCCGGATAACCACATTGTTACGGCGTGAGCGAAGAATCCAAATCACCGTCTGATGCAGCATTCTGGCCACTTCACGCATCATCTCAATCTGTACCGCCGCAGGCACCTTATTATCCAGTAACTCAATATCATCCCAAAGCTGATCGGTTCCAAAAATCTTGCTTGCGGAAAGATAAGCACGTGTTACACCGGCAATGCTCACACCGACATCTTCGCGTACCCTAAAGCCAAATCCAGGCCCTATGTGGTCGACAATACTATTGGTCAGGTTGGTTGAGATGATCTCCCTTTTTAGTCGGTGGGACAACATCTCGTCATAATATTTTTCACCAAGAACCTTGGGGAAATAACCGATCAGCTCAGTCAGTAAAAACGGGTCATCAGGTATATCCGAATTGATTAATGCTTCGTAATAGGTCATCTTGCTGTAAGGGAGCAAGATTGAAATTTCAGGCTTTGTCAGCCCTTTTCCCGCCGCTTGACGGTCTGCAATTTCTTTTTTATTTGGCAGAAATTCTAGCTCTCTGTTTAGAGTGCCATTCTGCTCAAGAAAATCGATAAACCTTGCGTGTTCATAAAGTCGGGCCGGAGCCTCTGAATTGATCACACTGATCGCCTGGGCCTGGGCATAATTGTCCGCCAGCACCAAATCGGATATCTCATCAGTCATCTGAACCAGTAGTTTATTACGCTGCTTTTGCGTCATATCACCATTGGCAAGTGTCTGACCCAGCAATATTTTAATATTTACTTCGTGATCCGAACAATCGACCCCTGCTGAATTATCAATGGAGTCGGTGTATACCAATCCACCCTTTGCTGCATATTCAATCCTGCCTAACTGGGTAAGTCCAAGGTTTCCACCTTCCCCAACCACTTTGCAGCGAAGCTCTCCACCATTGATCCGAAGCGCATCATTTGCCTTGTCTCTGACATCGTCATTGGTTTCTGTTGCGGCTTTAATGTAAGTGCCTATGCCGCCATTCCAAAATAGGTCGACCTGGGCCTTCAGGATGCTGCAGATCAGTTCATTCGGCCTTACACGATCACTCTTAATACCAAGCATTCCCTTGACTTCGTCGCTGAGTGTTATGAATTTTGCATTGCGGGAAAAAATACCTCCTCCTTTTGATATCAGGTTTTTTTTGTAATCCATCCAGCTCGACCTGGGAAGCTTGAACAGGCGCTCCCGCTCTTTAAAAGAGGACTCAGTATCCGGTTCCGGATCAAGAAAAATATGCATATGATTAAAGGCTGCAACCAGTTTTATATGGCGTGACAGTAACATGCCATTACCAAATACATCGCCTGCCATATCACCAATACCGATTACCCGGAAGTTCGTGGTTTGGATATTGACACCCAGTTCACGAAAATTCCGCTTAACCGACTCCCAGGCACCTTTGGCGGTTATGCCCATTTTTTTATGGTCGTAACCGGCCGAACCACCCGAAGCAAAGGCATCCCCCAGCCAGAACCCATACTCATTGGAAACACCGTTGGCTATATCGGAGAATGTCGCCGTACCCTTATCCGCTGCTATCACAAGGTAGGGATCATTATCGTCATGCCTGACAACATTTTCCGGGGGAATAATCTCACTACCTGACAGATTATCGGTCAGATCCAGCATCCCTTTCAGGAGAGTTTTATAACAAAAGATAACCTCCTTCATCATCTCATCCCTGTTGTCGGTATCAAGAAGACGTTTAACGATGAAGCCGCCTTTTGAGCCCACCGGCACAATAACGGTGTTCTTCACCATCTGCGCTTTCATCAACCCCAATACCTCGGTGCGAAAATCTTCCATTCGATCGGACCAGCGCAAGCCGCCACGCGCCACCTTCCCCCCCCGTAGATGGACGCCTTCCATCCTGGCTGAAAAGACAAAAATCTCAAACATCGGCATAGGCAGAGGCATACCGTTGATCATCTTTGGATCAACCTTAAACGAAAGGTAGGGTTTGGCCTCTCCGGCGCTGTCAGTTTGAAAGTAGTTGGTGCGCAAAGTTGCCTGAATCAGGTTGATAAAACCACGTATGATCTGATCCTGATCGAGACTCGAAACAGACTCCAGCATCGCCTCTATTTTTGCCAGTGCCTTTTCAGTTTTCACATTAGAATATGCATGCTCGGGGGAAAATCTAAGGTTGAATAGACCAATCAGCAGACAGGTGATATCCCCGTGCCTTGTCAGGGTCTCGATAATATAAGATTGACTGAAGGGTATTTTGATCTGCTTGAGATAGCGGCTATAGGCACGCAACAGCACCACCTGCTTCCAAGAGAGTCGTGCATCCAGAACAAGTTGGTTGAATCCATCATTATCCGCATCGCCTTTCCAGACTTTAAGGAAAACCTCCTGAAAGAGTTTACCGGCACCATTTGTCAGATTCTCAGCACCCTTGGCATAGCGCATTGAAAAGTCATGAATCCAGACATCTCCGGATTGATGCCTGATCTGATAAGGACGTTCACCAAACACGCTCAATCCCATATTTTCCAGGATAGGAATGGCTTCTGAGAGGGGTACCGGCTTATCAACCGAGTAGAGTCTGAAATGAACCCTGTCGGCAGATTCGACAATTGGACGGTAAAAATGCAGACCCAGTTCATTATCAGCTTGCGCCTGTTCGATTCTGGCTATATCAGATGCGGCGGTACGGGGGTGAAAATCTTCCCGGTAACCGCCGGGAAAGGACGTTGAATATTCCCGGAAATACTGTCCGGCAATCGCCTCGCCATAGGTCTCTATCAGGGCATTGTCCAGGCCGTCCTGCCATGTCAGGGTAGCCTCTATGACTTTCTCTTCCAGCTCTTTTTCGTCGTACTCTATGATGGCATCCGGTACGCAGTGAACCACGAAATGAATACGCGCAAGAATCGATTCTGAAAAGAGCGTGTTGAACTGAACTTCAATACCCTGAAAGGTTTCCACCAATACCTTCTGTAGACGGATTCTAAGCTCCCGGCTAAAGCGCTCACGGGGAAGATAGATAAAACAGGAGTAGAAACGATTGAAAATATCTTTGGTCACAAACAGCCTTGTGCGCTGGCGTTCCTGAAGACTGAGTATGCCCAGTACGACCCCGAGCAACTCCTCAGTGGAATTCTGGAACAACTCATCCCGTGGATAGGTATCAAGTATATTGTGCAAAACCCTGTTCGAGTGACTCAAAACGGAGATTTCGGTACTCTCAATAACTTCTGTAACCTTTTTCCTCAGCAGCGGAATATCCCTTGGCGGGCTGTTATAGGCTGAAGATGAAAACAGGCCCAGAAAACAATGGAGACCAATGACGTTCCCTTCCTGGTTGTAACGCTTGAGACCGATAAAATCCATATAAGCCGGCCGATGAACCGTTGATTTAACATTGGCTTTTGTAACCACAATACAGCACGGGAATTTTGAGTACTGCTCACCCAATACAGGAATAACAGACTCTATTTTCTTGTTCACGTCTTTTGATTGCCGAAGCAGACCGAGAACAGAATCATCAAGCAATTTCAGCATCTCCTTGCCATCTACAGCCACAAAATCAAATTCACAATAGGATAGAAAAGTGAAATGGTCACCGCCGATCCAGTCAAGAAAGGCGACAATCTCTGATAGTCCATCTTGATCAATCGGAGGAATTTGATCGAGTATTTCAGCTTTTACTGACTGAACACGGGCTTTCATATTCTGCCAATCATTATTGGCACATTTAATATCATTGACAATGGTGAGAATCATCTCCTCAAGGGCTCTGAGTACATCAGATGAGAGTTGCCTTTCAACCTGGAAGCTGATGATTGATTCGGTGTTTCCTTTACCCCTGGCAATTTCGCTTATCTCCAGCAAATCACCTTTTTTATCGCGCAACGCCTTAATCACCGGATGTATGGTCAAGCGTATGGTCAGGCCGGCCCGGTTCAGTCCCATGGTAAGTGAATCGACCAGAAAGGCGAAATTATCGGTCACCACTTCGATAATGGTATGGGCGCTCTGCCAGCCGTGTTCTTCAAAGTTCGGGTTGTAGGCACGTACCATTGCGGTGCTGGTTTTTCTCTTTTTCAGCAACAGCCAATGTGCAATTACTGCCCCCAGCAAATCCTGGATATTCTCTTCTTCAATATCCTCAATCGAGGTATAGCGATAATAGGTATTCAGCAATGCCTGTATCTGCTTGGCATCCTGCTTACTGAACTCGGAATACTCCGGTTTGGAGAACTTTTCGATCAGCTGTTTTTCTAACTGGTTTTTTTCTTTTCTATTCATCATCCTACCGTTGAGGGCCTGAAAATAAGGGAAATATACGATTAAATCCTGGGGCAACTATCCCAGTGGCAATCAGTTATAAAGGTAGTCGAGCAGGGAAGGATTTACCAGTAAAAACAGAATATTTTTTCAGGTAATAATATTTTTTATTTCAACCAGTTACAGGATTAGTCTCGAAACTTAATCAAATTAATCCGAATTCCCCTCCAGGGGATGCAGCGGGGTTTATATTGCAGGCTTGAAACAGAGAACGAATCAGGCGTATTCATCAATACCCAGAAGAGAACTGACCCTCTCCCGCTCTTCTGAATCGTTGAGAGTGCGATAAGAGGAGATCGCATGACGATTACGCTGAGTGGCGCCGTTATCGATAACAGCGCGTTTTTGCAGGAGATCAGCGGTTATCTGAAGCCTATTCAACAGATCCGATGTTAAGGTGACAGGTGCCGGCTGTTGTTTAACCGGTTGCTGGGTGGAGTCTTTCGAAGGGGCATACGGCTCAACCGGCACCAGCGCCCGCTGGACCGTGGTATCAAATAACGATGTTCCAATGGAATTGATGGCGTTCATAGTACCCATCAGTCTATGGGAGGCATCCGTTCAAACCTCACCACAGCCGCTATTTTTTAACCGGGAGGCCAACCCATGCGACGACCGCCCACCAGATGCATATGGATGTGAAAGACCACTTGACCACCCTCCTCGTTACAGTTCATTAATGTACGGTACCCTGGCTCTGCGATGCCTTCCTGTTCTGCCACTTTGGCTGCGGCAAGGGAGAGCTTGCCGATCAGTTCAGCATCTTTCGGCTGCAGGTCATTCAGTGTGCTGATATGGCGCTTTGGTATCAGCAGAATGTGAATTGGCGCCTGAGGGTTGATATCCCTGAATGCCAGAACATCCTCCTCCTCATAGACCACATCGGGCTCGATCTCACGTGAGATCATTTTACAGAACAGGCAGTTATCCATTATTTTACCTTAATTTCAGTTTTCTACCGGATGCAGAGGTAGGCCTCTTCGCATTCTCTCAATCTCATTTCCGGTTCAAAATGCACGCCGACCGGCAAAGGCATGAGAGAGTGTACCACCATCGACATATTCGAGTTCACCACCCAGGGGCACACCATGAGCGATGCGGGTCACTTGGATATCCAGGCTTTGCGCCATCTCGCTGATAAAATATGCAGTTGCTTCACCCTCTACCGTCGGGTTGGTTGCCAGTATCAACTCTTTCACACACCCCTCACCCATAATCTGTTGCAGCCGATCGAGACCGGTCTCTCTGGGTCCGATGCCATCCAGAGGTGAAAGCCGTCCGCCCAGCACAAAATAACGCCCGCTGAAGTCAGTCGCCTGTTCAATCGCCACCACCTCGGCTGGTGTCTCCACGACACAGAGTTGTGAATCATCCCGTTTGGGATTGGCGCAAAGACCGCAGATGTCGGTCTCGCTGAAAGTCCGGCAGCGGCTGCAGTGACCAATTTTCTCCATCGCTTCTGCCAGTATGCGAGAGAGATGCATGCCGCCTTCACGCTCCCGTTCCAGGAGGTGGAACGCCATTCTCTGGGCAGATTTGGGCCCTACCCCGGGCAGGCAGCGCAAGGCATCTATCAGTTGATTCAGCAGGGGTTTTTGAGACATGGTATTCAGAATGGCATTTTAAAGCCAGGGGGAAGACCCATACCGGAAGTGACACCGGACATACTCTCCTGGGTCTTGTCGGCCACCCGGTGCACCGCATCATTTATTGCTGCGGCAACCAGATCTTCCAGCATCTCTTTGTCATCCCCCACCAGGGTTTCATCGATCTCGATCCTGCGCACTTCATGCTTGCCGTTCATCGTCACTTTGACCATGCCGCCACCGGATTCACCCGTCACCTCTTCCTGAGCCAGACGTTCCTGTGTCGCCTGGAGGTCGGCCTGCATCTTCTGGGCCTGTTTCATCAAATTGCCTATTCCGCCTTTCATCAAGTGATCCTCATTTTGAAACGACTGGTAATAATTGGACTGAGTTTTATTAAATTGGTTTTACTGCCTGGAGCCCTGTCCGTGCCAGACAGGCTTCTAGTCATCCACCGGCCTGACCGATCCGGGGATCAGCTGTGCTCCCATCTGATCTGCCATGGCGCAAACCAGCGGGTCTGCCGCCATGGTAATTTCCGCTTCCCGCTGGCGGTCAGCCCTTGCTTCAGCCTGGTGTTTGGCAGGGGTGGCAACTTCAGCAGAACCCGGTTCGATCTTCAGCTGCAGCTCCTGGCCCATGTAGACCACCAACGCCTTCTGCAAGCGCTGCTCGGTACTGCCCACCTGCATATGCTGGTGGGTGGGATCAAGCTTCAGGGTCAATACCGAGCCATTCCAGGACTCATAGACACAGTTATTGGCCAATTGGCGGGCGATTCCACCCAGATCAAGCGATTCCACAACCTGATTCCAGCGGCTCAGATCGACTGGAACAACAGGTGGAGGGGCTGCAGGCCTTGTAGCCTTGGGCGTAGCAACAGCCGGTTTTTGATTTACCGGTGGTGGCGTATCAGGGCGTTTTTTTTTCTCCGGCCTGGCCACCCTGTTGGTACCTGTTGCAGGGGATACTTTCCGATCCTGCAGTGCAGGCGCTGTATCCGGCCTGAAAGCCAGCATCCTCAGCAGGATCATCTCGAAGCCGACACGGGGATGCGGAGCCAGCGGCAGATCCCGTTGGCCCATCAACCCTATCTGATAAAACAGCTGGACATCTTCCTGTGCAAGTTCAGCAGCCAGTGCTTCAACCTGCTCCAGATCACCCGTACTGTTATCCAGCGCCCCGGGAACCGCCTGTACCAGTGCGATACGGTGTAACAAAGAGAGCAGATCCTGCACCACACCGGTAAAATCAGGTGCCATATCCGCAAGGTTGGCAACGATCCCCATCAGCTCACCGGCCTCCAGCCTTCCCAGCGCATGGAGAAGGTCATATACCCGATCCTGGGCGACACTGCCGAGCATGGTACGCACGTCAGTCTCAACTACCTGTCCATTACCAAAGGCGATTGCCTGGTCCAGAAGGCTGAGGGCATCCCGCATACTGCCGTCTGCACCACGAGCGATGAGTGTCAGTGCCCCCAGGTCATGTTTAATGCCCTCTTTCTCCAGGATTGTCTGCAGATACCCTTTTATCCGCTCCAGGGAGATGCGCTTCAGATTAAACTGAAGGCAGCGCGAAAGCACAGTCATAGGTACTTTTTGCGGGTCTGTGGTGGCAAGCAGGAACTTGACGTGGGGAGGCGGCTCTTCCAGCGTCTTCAACAGGGCATTGAAGCTGCTGTCCGAGAACATATGCACCTCATCGATCAGGTAGACTTTATAACGTCCCCTTACCGGTGCGTAGGGCACATTGTCCAAGAGTTCACGAGTCTGATCGACTTTGGTGCGGGATGCGGCATCCACTTCCAGCAGATCGACAAAACGTCCCTCATCCACCTCTTGACAGATACTGCACTGCCCACAAGGAGTGGAACCGACACCGTGTTCACAGTTCAGCGATTTTGCAAAAATACGCGCCAGCGTAGTCTTGCCTACCCCACGGGTACCGGTGAAAAGATAGGCATGATGGAGCCGGTCATTATCCAGCGCATTGCTCAGAGCACGAACCACGTGATCCTGGCCGACCAATTCACTGAAGATGCGTGGACGCCATTTTCGCGCCAGAACCTGATATGACATGGGTTGTAGGGAGACTCTCAGAGTAATGATGCACTAGGGCAAGAGTTTACCCTAACCGGCAAGGCAATTCACCGTTGCCGAAGACGGCTAACCCCGTTGTTATGATGAAAGGAGAGGATTGCCACAATCTATCTGGAAATATACTGATAAATCATAAAGGTAGAGCACAAAGAATGAATATATATCTTTTTTGTCAGGCTTTATTTTAGTAGCCCATAGTCAGTTTCACCTCAGAATAATGCACCGTACAAACCAGAAGATACAAATTCTATCAATGCTTGATCAGGCCCCTTCCTCTACTCTTCTCCGCGCACCAAAAAACCGGTAATTCGTTCAAATATCTTTCCATAAGGCGGGTCCAGCATTGTCCCGCCATTAAACCGGGCCTGATAAAATACCGACTTGGCATGACTGAGTTCCCTGAAACCCTCAAACCCGTGACAGACACCCATACCACTCTGCCCTATGCCACCAAAAGGCAGATCGTCCTGAACAAACTGCAAAACGGTATCATTTACCGCAGCACCGCCTGAGATAGTGGTTTCAAGGAAGTGCTGTGTCCGATTACTGTTTTGGTCAAAATAATAGAGGGCAAGGGGCCGCGGTCGCTGATTAATATAATCACTTGCCTGTTTAAGGCTGTCATAGGGAATGATTGGCAATATGGGACCGAAAATCTCTTCACCAGCCAAGGCCATTTGGTCAGAGAGACCCAGAATCACATGAGGATGCAACTTCCGTTTGCCGGAACCTCTTTCTCCTCATGACCCGACTGCAATTACCTTGGCACCTTTTTTACCGGCATCATCAAGAAGGCTGTTCAAGCGGTCGAAGTGATGTTTGTTAACAATCGAAGTGTAATCGGGATTACCTGATACTTCCGGATAAAGCCGTGCCACTGACATTTCGTACAGGGCAACAAAATCATTGACCTTGTCACGGGGAATCATCGCATAGTCCGGCGCTATGCAGGTTTGGCCGGCATTAATCAGCTTGCCGCGAGCGATGCGCTCAGCCGCAGATGCCAGATCATAATCTGGATGCACCACAGCGGGAGATTTCCCACCTAGCTCCAGTGTCACAGGCGTCAGGTTCTGAGCAGCGTTTTTCATCACCTCGCGCCCTCTGTTGGTTGAGCCGGTAAACAGGATATGGTCAAAAGGAAGTTGACACAGTTCGATTGAAACGTCTGGACCACCGGTTAAAACAGTGGCCCTGTCAGCTGGCAGTGCATCGCATACCAACTGTGCGATAACGTCAGATGTGCGAGGGGTGTATTCAGACGGTTTCAATATAACCCTGTTACCTGCCGCCAGCGCTGAAACCATGGGCATGAGGGAGAGAGAAACCGGATAATTCCACGGTGATATGATCAGAACAACACCCTTGGGGTGAAATTGAATGCGATTTTTTGCCGGCATGAAATGCATGGCCACATGCCTTTTTTGGGGTTTCATCCACTTGCGCAAATACTTTATGGTGTAATCGATAATCCCAATGGTTGGAACGATATCGGCCAGGACCGTTTCATGGGGCGATCGGCCATCAAAATCCTCATTCAAGGCCGTTACCAAGTCCGTTTTTCCAGCTAAAACTCCTTTACGCAACGCTTTGAGAAACTCAACTCTCTCATCCCAGGAGAGTGTATTATCTACGGTTACCTGTTCACGCATTCGTTGAAATGCCGAAGTAGTTATACCCATAATGAGGTATCTGTTTTATTTGTCACCATTTTTTGGATACTCCACAAACTAACTCGTCTTTGAGTTACTGTAATCATTGGGGTTTGAACACCATGAAATAGAGAACAGTGAAAGGCAGGATAGCGGCAATAGACCCAGCAATAGCCCAAATTCTGGAGAGCATCCAATAGCGCTGAGGGATAGTGCCGTCATTTTGGAAAGCGCTGGCCATTCGTGACTGCATCACCTGAGCAGGAATCAGGATCACAATCCAGATGACTGCTGAAGCGAAAAATTGCCATTGATGTTTTTGAGCCCATCGCCCTAAACCGCAGCGATTCAAAAATGCTCGCCCTCCTGTTCGGCGCGGTCCTCCCCGAAACAGCACTAGCCGTGATCAATGACAACAACCTCATTGACCAGGTTGTTGATACGTATCGAACCAGCGCCGGGCAATGGCAAGCCACAATATTAAACACCGCCATGTGGATGTTTTGGACATTGGCGGTAATAGAAGTCACTTGGACCGGGATGAGGTGCGGGTAGTCGAACACAAACCCCCGTTTTATTATGAAGTTTGGATTTTTAATGATGAGCTCTCAAAGAGAAGTGATGGTACGTCAGGAATATCTTTAATTCTTACCTTTCCACCCACAGGTGGAACAGATATAAACTTGATAGGTAATTGTCATGCCTAACAAGAAAATCCAGCCGACCGCTATCGCAGCGGCTGATTTAGGCGTTAAAAGGAAAACCATGATCACGCAACAAGTCACAGCTATTGCACTAAGGTGTGCAATTTAAAGATGGGATCCGAGTTGAACAGGAAGCTGCTTGATGGCTTATACACCAGATTTGACCATAGCTCCCTTGACCCTCACCAAAGCCTTATCAATCCCTTTATCTTCCTGCTCTGCAGATCGCACTACCGGGAAATATCCTATGGTTGTATTCACTCCTATCAATTCATCCGGATTAGAGAATCTGTCCCGAGGATGGGCAATAAGCGTATTATCAGCCGTCTGCTGATACATAAACACACCATCATCCTTAACAAATTCGCCGGTGTAATCCATCTTCTCGTTGGCCTGCCAGACGTTCTTTCCCGTTTCATTCGACACGGAAGAAATCAAACTGTCCTGCAACTCATGCCGGATTGCGCCAGCCCTACTAGAAAAACGATCTTTCATAGCACTGATACTCATATCAGAACCATCCAAATCCTCTTGAGAAAAACCAGACATATCCTTTTCGAACAGCTGTTCAAGTTCAGTAACACGATCAAGAGCTTTCGTAATTAAATCGGCATCACTACTTTTTATTGCATTCTGAATGGAAAATTCGTCCGTCGGGTCATAGGATTCAAAAACCTCGGTGATCCGATATTCGATTTCTTCGATCTGTTCCTCTTTTGACAATTCGCCCATTTTCTTTTCTCCGTGATGTGAATGATTATCACGGTTCCATCCGGGAAGCCCTGCAGGTTCCACAGTGGCCAACTCGTAGCGTGTGCTACGGCCACTGCCAGATTGCTGCACAATGATTCCCTTATCCAATAAATCAGCCAGATCCCGACTCGCGGTACGAGCCGAGCATTTAGCAATAATTGAATACTTCTTAGTCGATATTCCGCCCTCGAAACCTTTTATTCCTTCAGAAAAAACACGCGCCACAACCCTAGCCTGGCGTTCGTTAACCTCATTATGAAACCTGTCATAAAAGCGGCTCTTACCAACTACAAAATCAACTTCTTTCTTCGCTATATCTTGTGCCTGATTGACCGAATCAGTAAAAAAATCCATCCAATGGGTAATATCCAAGCTCCCTCGCCCTATCTTCTCAAGCTCCCTGTAGTAGCTCTTCTTGTTGTTCTCAATAGCGGTAGAAAGGCAAGCCATCGTTGGATAACCCAGCGCTTGAGAAAGAGCATGATCAGTAACAGCCCGGCCAACACGACCATTACCATCATCAAACGGGTGGATATTTTCAAACCAGACATGAGCAATACCTGCTCTAATAGGGCCAGGTAACGATTCATCTCCGGTTATTGGACTGGTAGCGTTATACCACTCGATGAACCGGGCCATCTCTTCAGGTACTTTGGCTGCTGGCAGAGCCTCGTAGTGAACAACACTATGGCCATACTGGCCAGAGACAATCTCCATTTCCTCAACGCGATAATGACCGCTCATTCCTAAGTGGTATGGCTCATCCTGCATAACAGAGAATTGCCACTCACATAAAAGTTCTTCGCTTAGAGGTTGATTCCATTTCTGCCGAACATCAACCATAAGTGCGGCAATGCCATCCGCTTTTAAATCGCTAGAGCGCTCACTAGATGGCGCAAATCCAGCATAAACCTTTAGCGATGAACGAATAGAGTCCCGATTCAGCGTTTCACCTTCAATCAAACTGGTTTTGATTGCCTCGGATAACATCAGGTCTATTATTGCATCCTCTTGGTAGGATTCAGGCAGTGATTCGACGCGCCCGGTTAAACGATCCGCCTTGCGAAAAAAGGTCTCTATGCGATCTGCAAAGAGCTCTGCATCGCAAATATAATGAGGCCAGTCCTTATCTTCCCATATCCACATGGCACGATTATAACCCCTAATCAAGCCAGTACAAGGCGTAATTTGGCGCGAATACGCAGGCTAATCGCGCCAAAGAGCAAATAGTTTCACACCTGGGATGCTGCCGCTATCGCCCTACCCTGCTTATCATCCCGAGGGAGGAAATCGTGTGCTTGCAGCCAGCGGGCGGCACTTCTCACCGCCCATAATGGAGGATTGCCCTCTGTCGCCCAAGCCCGCAAGGTATCGCCGGGAATAGACCGGCGTGGTTTTATTAGCTTCTGCTCAACCGCATATGCAACAAGCGTTCGCCCAGCCTCAGCCGGAGTGCCTTCGTAAGCATAGCGGAACGCTGTTAAAATCTCTCGGCGGTCTTGCAGTGGTACGGTCATAGAATCGGAGGCCCGGCCCGAAGGCCGGACACGCCCTTCTTCACGTTATAATCAATCTTCACGGCAGCGCCGATCTGATTCGAAAGTGAATCCTCCATGGCGTGGATGGAAGGGTCTATCCTGTTTAGTCGGCACACTCTCCAGGTTATCAGCCGTGCCTGAGGTTTCTTTCACATGTGAAACTTTTGCAAAGCTGAAAAATCGGACAGCGCTAATATATTAGCACTGATCACCAGCTAAAATTACTCTACTGAAAGGTCTATATTTCTCCAATCGGACAACTTTCGATGAAAAAATATGGGGATAAGAATATAATACCGTATCGGTATGTTTTTTGGACAAGAACGACGAACCCCGTAGACCCACCACGGCTTACAGGGTTCTGACCAATAACCTTGTGACGTTTGAGGATACAAGATCAATGGCTAAGAAGATTATCTCCCAAGGGGCAGCAATTGACAATCTCAGGATTGAAATTATCAGCATTAGGAGAATTAGTATCTCGTGAGCAACTTAATCACAGCGTACATAGAGGTGGTCAATCAGGCATCAACGCTGGCCGTAGCACTGCGAGAAATGAACAATGCCCTTGGAACTCGGCATACACATAGCCGGATACGGGAGTGGGAACGCGGGGATCGATTACCCACTGCGATGGCAATTAATTACATGCTGTCTATTGTTTTGCCGGTACTGCTGGCGGATGAAGGGATCAGTAAGAAGCGAAGACTGTCAATATTGGGGAAGTGCTTGCTGTAGGAATAAAAACTGCAGCGCTGCCAGGTGTAGCCTATAGCAAGGCCATCTGAGCCTTTTCTTCAAATCGGAATTCCAAGCGCTCTACAGTCCGCCCTTTCTTTATCGGCACCCATTTTACTTCTATCGAGGTCTTTTGATTTAGCTCTTTTATGGCAGGTTCTATTACTCGTGCTTTTAGATTTGCGAAGCGTTCATACTTCCCTTCGAGTTGTAAACGTTCTTTGAAATTGGCAACCGTAATAGTCAAATAACGTGTTCCCTGAAATTGCGCCAGCATTTCATAAAGCCGGACTGAGTATGTTGAGCCTAGTTCCGATACTTCCGCAAGTCTGTAACTTGTAAACCGTTTATGTAGCATGGTCAAATATGGTGTTATTTCCGGACTGAATCCGAGCTTTACCCTGCCCTCTCCCTTCCTGTATTCGGCCATATAGACCCAGCGCATACGCTTCTTTGCCTGCTTGTCGATCTTTCTCATATCGCGATCATATAGCTTGTTAGCAGCGTCTTCCATTTCACGATACGCATTCTTTACATCAGTATTAAAAAGCTCCTGGAATTCTTCGACGGACAGCACGAATACATTGTCTTTCGGCATCGGCTTTCTGCCGTCTAGTTGAGCTGCACACGCCAATATAATTCGCTGCTCGTTTAGAGTGAGCGTGTAAGAGGCCTCTAATGAGTGCGTTGGCTTTTGTAACTACTACATCAGCCGATGCTGCTTTTATTAATACCTTCACTAGCCCCTTTCCGCTACATATGAAATCGTTTGTAGCATATTCGTTTTTGCCGCATATCGCAACAGGTGTCATCTTGTCCAGCTTTTTGTAGAAAATAGATTTTTTGCTTCTCTTCTCATTCCCTGGCTAACCGTAAATCTGTAGCATTATTGCGCCTCATAGTTATCAATTAACCATAAATCTGTAGCATTAATGCATGTGCTGCGGATAACACCGTAAATCTGTAGCACAAAACCGTATTATTGTAGCACCATGTACTCATAACCCATTGTTTCCAATTAAAAATAACCATACCTAAAAGCAAGAAAAAAACAAGAAAAAGTCAATTCCGCAGACAAGTGGGTTACACTTCGCCCCGTGCTGACCGCTGGATCTGTAACCCATAAATCGCAATTCACCAAAACACCTACCCTTCGCCATCCATGGCTTCGCCCCGCTTCGCGGCCTAACAGTCCATCCATGGACTGTTAAAAGGTGTCTCGCCACAGCTCGACGCTAATCAGATGTCTTCCTGATAGTCAGACAACACAAACCTAACCACTGAGCAAGCTATAAGAATAATGGAATATTTGAATTTCTAAAAAGAAGTCATTAAGGAAACGCTTTATGGTTACGGCCATCCTAGAACAGTAATTCTAATCAACTTATGAAAGTGGCCTCTCGGCGTTTCAGCATTAGAGCATTAATCAAGTAAATACACGCCGCCTAACTATTAACTTTCTTATCTATATCGGCAAAAGATATCTTCATGGGAAAAGATTTTTCGTACTTGGGATTCATCTGCACAAAGGTACCAAACCCACCACAGGATTTAGCTATTGATCAGCCGTATCCACATGCTCGTTTCGTAACTCCTTGATACGGTCTGTCGGAAAATATCGATAGAAGGCGGTACGGCCAATATTCATCGCATCAATGACATCTCCGATGAAGGGATAGTTTTTTGTGTCTTTGAGTAGCTTCCCCTTTTTTAATGCCCTGCTCATTTAAAACCTTCGGTCTACCGCCTCTGCGTCCACGCTTATTGGCGGCCTTGAGCCCCGCACGGGTATTCTCGACAATCAGTTCTCGCTGAAACTCATCAAAGGCAGCAGTCATGTGAAAGAACAGCCGCCCCTCTGGCGTAGTGGTGTCGATATTTTGGGTCAGCACCTTAAGGCTAATTCCGCGCTCATCGATGTCTGCGGCGCATGTCAATATGTTGGGTGAGTATGATTTTTCTGAGGAAAAACTCAAGGATTCCATGGGAATTTTACCCTTAAAATCGGCGACCTAAACAGACGATAAATTCAGGAGGTGAGAAAACCGTCGAAAGTCAGTTAAGTCAGGTGAATGCTGAAAATCTTGTGGTGGGTTTGGTACCTTTGTGCAGATGAACCCAACACTGACTAGAAAATTCAACAAGGTACTTCGTGTATTACTTGGCAATGGGTGGACTATACACTCTTGTTTTCAGCACCAATATTCTGAAAGTGGCCAAAATCGAATTCTCCAACTGCAGGAGCTTATGACTTGCTCGGAGGACGGTCAAGAAGTGGGCGAGACCTAAAGGTGGCTGCTATGGTACCCCATCAAAAGCTTATAAGAAAAGTGACTGCTTTTTACTGGAATTTAGGTCAAATCATCGACATTTATGGTGACAATGGCACTAGTATTTCGCTAGGCTGATAACATTATGATAATTTATGGGAAAGAGAGCGGCATCGCTATTACAACCGCCAGAGTACAAAATTTCCGTTCACTGGCTAACATTGAGGTCGATCTAAGTGACCTAACCGTGCTTATTGGTGCTAATAACGCCGGAAAAACAAGCTTATTGGAAGCTTTATTTGCCGCGATAGGGGCTGGTCGGAAGTCTCTTAGTCCTGATGACGTACGTCTGGCACCTGGGGAGGCGACCGCACCCAAAACACGAAACGTGTTTATCGACATCATGCTGCGACCGATTGGAGACGATGGCAAGATTTGCGCCAGCTATCCCGTGGGGAGCTTTTGGACTGGTCTCTGGGGTACACCGGGGATCGCAAACGATGATGAATTCAACGAGTTCACTCCCATTAGAACCACGCTCAAGTGGAACGATATGAAGGGGGAATATGTCATCGAACGAAAATTCTTGAAAGAGTGGAAGTCTTTCGCGGACTGGAATACGGCACTCACGCACGACCGAGCACTGAGCGCCGCCAAAATGGAGCCGCTAGCCCTTCACTTCGTAGATGCCAAGCGGGATCTTGACGAGGATCTTCGTAGGCCTGGATCATTCTGGAGACGCTTAACGGAGGATCTAGGTCTCAGCGACACCGACATCGCTTCGATGGAGGAAACTCTTTCAGAGATCAATCAGACGATCGTTGATAAGAGCGAAATTCTCAAGCATCTCAAACAAAACTTGGCAGGATTACAAAATGTGGTGTCAGCCGATAGCGGTGAAGTAGATATTGCTCCGGTTGCTAGGAAGCTCCGCGATTTATCGAAGGGAGTCGACATTACCTTCAACACAATGGGGGCGCAGTCTTTTCCGCTGGCACGACATGGGATGGGAACACGGAGCCTTGCTTCCCTATTGGTGTTTAGGGCATACGTATCTTGGCGAAATAAACAAGCGACTAAGGGTGGCGACAAAGTCCACTCAGTTTTGGCTCTGGAAGAGCCAGAGTCCCACTTGCATCCACAGGCCCAACGCGCGTTGTTCGCTCACATTAAGGCAATTCCTGGCCAGCGTATAGTTAGCACACATTCCCCCTACTTTGCAGGCCAGGCGCAACTCGAAGACCTTCGGCTGTTCATTAAGAATGAAGGTGACACCATTGTCACCCGGTTAGATATGGATTCTCTGACGGATAAAAACGACGTGCGTAAGCTCCAAGAGACTGTCATTGAGACCAGAGGTGACTTGTTATTCTCTCGTGGCTTAGTGCTGTTTGAAGGTCAGACGGAGGAGCAGGCACTTCCCATTTGGGCCCAAAAATATTGGGGTACCAGTATCCACGAACTTGGTTTTTGCTTCGTGCGCGTCAACGGCACGGATTATTTTCCTTTCGTGTGGCTCGCCAAAGCCCTGCAGATTCCTTGGTTTGTTTTTGCCGACGGAGAAATAACACCTGTAAAGCAACTAGATGCTGCACTGAAAAAGGCTGGTGAACACGACTCTGCCCATTGCACTAACGTGGTGGTGCAGCCAGCAGGCAAAAACTTCGAATCCCAGCTTATCGACGAGGGGTACATGGCAGAGATAGAGGAAGCGCTGAATATTATGAAAGGATCATCAGCATATCTCGATGAATTCATAGATGAGCTACATGGTGTGAAAGGCAAGAAAGAGGTCATCAGGGACTACAAGACAGAGGGTGGTCGCGAGCGAGCGGCTTTCGATGCCATGTCTGGGGCCAAAACGAACCTAGCGAGGCACCTTGGCAACGTGATTACTTCAATTTCAGACCCTGAGCGTAGATTCCCGACGACGATCAGAATATTGTTAGAGACCATCAGCACAGCTTATGGATTGAAGAAAGATAAGGACACGGCATGAAAAACGCTTTCAAGACGAAGCTCTCGCCTCAGCAATTGCAGGTGGTGAATCATTTGGATGGGGCGCTACTCGTTGAGGCAGGCCCAGGCTCAGGTAAAACGCGCGTTCTCACAGAGCGAATTTGTCACCTCTTGACCAATGTTTCGGGACACTTTCGTATTCTGGCCCTGACATTCACCAATAAGGCCGCAGACGAAATGAAGGATCGATTGCTTGAACTTGGTAACATACGCGAGCGAGCTTTTATCGGTACCCTCCATAGTTTCTGTTTGGACATGCTCACCGAACGCGGAAAGCTGGTCGACATTGAGGGTACCCCAAACATTTTTGAGCAATTCAAAGATCGTAAGGAGGTTCTGCTCAAAGCCATTGATGATGACCCCCTACTGTCGGATGAGATAAACCAAATAGAAGATTCGAAGGAGCGTAATAGGAAGGTTGACTCTTGGCTCATGAGCATCTCCAACATTAAGTCCCATCCGATTTCACACGCAGTGATCGAGGACGAACTCACCCAACATGTACTGGATGCTTACGAAGCAGGGATGCGGGCATGTAATGCGTACGACTTTGATGATCTCCTACTGCTCGTATACAAGCTCTTGATTGAAAACCCGAAGCTCGGAGATCTCTATCGCCGAATCTACAAGTTCGTGTGTATCGATGAAGCGCAGGATATGAATGAGGCCCAATACGCAGTAATCTGTGCCCTGTGCTCAGGCGGCTACAAGAATGTCATGATGGTGGGGGACCCCCGGCAGTCTATTTATGGCTTCAACAAATCTGGTCCAGAATACATGGAAAGCTTCAGCGTAGACTTCGATGCAAAAAAAATCGATCTGACCGCAAATTACCGCTCATCAAGAGCGGTGGTAAAAGTGGCGCAAGTACTCGACCCAAAATACATGGTTGCTATGCAATTACCAATTGAGGGATCGGTCACTGTCCTGACTGGACAGGACGAACAGGACGAGGCACAACAAATCGGCGTCGAGCTCCAACGATTATTTTCCGAAGGACATCCTGATGTAGAAGGCGACATAAAGCCATCCGCATGCGCTATTCTCGGGCGCACTAGATTCGCTCTGTTAGTCATCGAGAATATGCTGAAGGAGAGGAATATCGCTTTCTACAAACGATTGTCAGCGAACCACGAGAACGAGTCAGAAACGGTAGACGATTTTCAGATGGCTTTGCGCGTTTTAGCGAATCCGAGGGACCGCTTACATTTGTCTGCCCTAGCTAAGAAATGGAAAGTGCCTGAACCTCCCTCTATTTCCGACTATGTGTCTGCACTCAGGGATATGGCAGAGGCGGCGAGCGACACAAGAGCGTTGTCGGTATGTGTAGCCATCGAAACCATTGCTATCAATAATTCAAGGCTGGACCTAATGCCAGCGTTCAAAGTACTGAAGGAGCACGCTGATGGTCTCTCTGAGTCTGACCGACTCGCCATTTACGAGGATGTGGCAGTTTTCAGGCAGGAGTGGGATCAATATCTGAGAGCGGCCGGAGGGTCACCGGCTCTAAGCAGTTTCATGAGTAGCAAAGCGTTAGGAAACACACAGAAAGCCGCCCGAGAGGGAGTTGCATTACTTACAGTCCACTCTTCCAAAGGACTCGAATTCGATGTGGTTTTCATCGCTGGCATGGCAGAAGGTACGTTCCCAGACTATCGCGCGACTAGTGCGAAGGAACTGGCCGAAGAAAGAAGAAATGCATTTGTGGCAGTTACAAGGGCGAAGCGATTGCTCTATCTTAGTTATCCGAGCACTCGTGTAATGCCTTGGGGCGGAGTCCGCCATCAAACTCGATCTCAGTTTTTGTCAAATTTGAGTGAACCGATGGTCAGAAATTTAAGTAGGCCTTCGTGAACATCCGCTTAGGCCTGTTCTATATGCCAACATACTCATAAATCTGTTGAGTGTCTGCTTTTGGATGCTTCCTACCTCTTTGAGCTGAAAGATATGACCCCGCCATGATTTGTTCAGACAGGATTATCTTTATCTATCTAGGATCTACTCCATCTGACACGGGTTGTTAGATCAGCCTGATAAGCTACCACTACAATGTAGGGTTCATCTGCACAAAGGTACCAAACCCACCACAGGATTTAGCTATTGATCAGCCGTATCCACATGCTCGTTTCGTAACTCCTTGATACGGTCTGTCGGAAAATATCGATAGAAGGCGGTACGGCCAATATTCATCGCATCAATGACATCTCCGATGAAGGGATAGTTTTTTGTGTCTTTGAGTAAGGCTTCCCCTTTTTTAATGCCCTGCTCATTTAAAACCTTCGGTCTACCGCCTCTGCGTCCACGCTTATTGGGGTTCTGGGGACATTCCGTCCTAAAGTGACACTTATCGCTACAGCCCACGCCTCATAAGGCTTCTAGAGGTGCCTTAATTTTCGAAATCACTGCAATATCCCAATTATAGTAATATTCCGGCTTTTACGAGAAGCCTATGCCTTATAAAGAACGCCTGACCGTACTCCACGAAGCAGAAATTAACGATTTATATGGCGTTCCCAGCCTGTCACTGGAAGAAAAACGTATCAGTTTTACTCTGAATGATCTGGAGCAGGACGTTATTAAATCCATCAGGGATCGCAATCATAAATGCTATGCTATTGCTCTGCTGGGTTACTTTAAGATCAAGCCCATTCAGCTCAATCCGGCCTACAAGGAATTGAAAGCAGATCTCACCTTTATTGCTGAAGAATATTTCCCTAAATTTAAAGTCCCTCGCTTCAGTGTTAGCAATAAGCAAAAAACACGTATCTACGACAAGATTATAAACCTTCAGGGATTCAAAACATGGTGTGTGGAACAACATCAGGAACCTCTCATTACCTATTTGCAACAGGTTGCTAAATCCTGGATTGAGCCGCGCTTTTTATTTGATGCCTGCACCGAATACTTAGCTCGAAATCATACAGGAATCCCTAAATATACCGTGCTTCAGCGAATTATCAGTCAGGTAATAAAACAGGAACGTAAGCGACTTTCTGATCTATTAAAGACAACCATATCAGATGAATTAGCTACTAACTTGGCTGAGTTAGTTGATGGAAAAGGTATGCTAACCGTTAAAGAACTTAAGCAGGCGGCGAAAAGTTTTAATGCTCCAGAATTGGAGAAAGAGTTGAACGTCAACAAGTTGATTCAGCCCTGGATGGATGAAGTTAATCAAGTGGCCTCTGCTCTATCACTATCGCAACAAAACCGACTGCACTATGCGGCGATGGTTGATTACTACTCTATAACCAAGCTTAAACGCTTCGACCGTGTCACGCAGCAGCTTTATTTACTTTGTTATCTTCAGGAGCGGGTACAAATCAATATTGAACGTTTGGCTGATGGGTTTATTTATCATGTCCGAAAGTTACGTGAAAAAGCTAAAGCGTATGCCAAGGAAATGGCCTATAAAGATTGGGATGGCGCGGTAGTAAATATTAGCAAAGCCGCTGAATTATTATACTTTTTTATTGACGACACCATTGATGACCATGTGTCATTTAGACAAATAAAACAACGGGTACAAGGCTTGCTTGGAGCACGGGAAATAGAATCACTGTGCTTGTATCTGAAGAAACAAAAACGCACGAAAAATGATTACATCTGGGAATTTTATGATAAGCAGCGTGAACTGATTCAGCACTTAATACGCCCCATTTTTTTATGCCTGACCTTTGAAGGATCAGACAATACACAGGCTTTATCTGCACAATTAAATAGAATGAAAAAAGAGTTGTTAGGTGCTGGTGAATTAGCATCGTCAGATCGACGATTGATTCCAGCCAAACACCAATTGTATGTTATCAATATTGATAACAACGTACTCTCTGAGCGTTACGAGTTGATGCTGTATTTAGCAGCTCAAAATAATCTTGGTGGGAAACTCTTTATACCAACGGCTATCAAATATCGTGCATTACACGATGACCTTGTTGGAGATATCCCCTGGGCACAGAAAGACAAGCTACTTAAAGGTTCCATGCTAGATAGCATGAATACAGAGCCTGCCCAGCGGGTTAAATCGATGGAGAAAAAGATGAACGATAAGCTGCAACGGGTTGGCCAGCGCATTGATGAGGGCGACAATCGAAATGTGGTATTGCGTAATCGCTCAGGAAAAACTCAATGGAGGTTGCCGTATTCAGGCACAAAATCGGCTTTAAACAATCCCTTTTTCGATCGTATGAAACCGATTAACATTGCCGATGTATTACGCTTCGTTCATCAGGAAACAGGATTTTTAAAGCACTTTGAGCATGTTCGCCAGGTACAGTCCGGACAGAGTGATCATTTGAATGATTTACTGGCGGCTCTCATTGGCAATGGAACCTATTATGGCCTACACGGCATAGCCAGCATCTCTGATAGATCATCTACGCACAGTACAGGCCAATTATTTGCGACCTGAAACGCTAAACCTCGGCAATGATGCAATTAACGATGCGACAGCGAAATTATCAATCTTCAAGCATTACAATATCCAAAAAGGACTCATTCATGCCAGTGCTGACGGGCAAAAATTCGAATCACGGTTAGAGACTTTTAAAACTCGCTATTCATCTAAATATTTTGGCACGAATATCAACGGATACGCACGGCGTTAATCATGTTAACTTTGCTTTGCTGGACCTGTTTGGCTATATCTTTGCGCCGCGCTATGCTCAGTTTGGAACCGTGATATCAGATCTTTTTGATGTAAATGAGGGAGAAGACAATAAGGCAACGCTCTCATTAAAAAAGCCTATTAATACAGAATTAATTATCGATGAGTGGGATACGATACAGCGCATTATTATATCACTACAGCAGAAGACGATAACGCAGGCGACCCTTGTTAGAAAGCTTTCTGGCTATAGTCAAAACCACCCCTTGCTAAAAGCTTTAACTGAATATAATCGTATGCTCAAGGCCATGTACTTACTGGACTATATTGATGATGCCAGTTTAAGAACTTATGTACAGCGAGCCTTGAATCGTGGGGAAGCTTATCATCAATTACGGCGTGCTATTGCACATGTGAATGGCAATCGTTTCCAGGAAAAATCAGACGATGAGATTGTCTTGTGGAATGAATGCGCGAGGCTATTAACCAACGCCATTATCTATTTTAATTCGCTGATACTGACGCGATTACTTGAGCATTTTGAGGGGGAAAGTGACGATAAGAAGTTGGAAATTATTAAGCAAGTTTCGCCAGTGGCTTGGCATAACATCAATTTGAACGGAACTTACAGCTTTAGCTTTGAACAAAACCTACTAGATTTGGATGAAATTATGCAATCAATCGTGCAAAATGAAAATTAAGCCACCTCTGTAGGCCTTGTGGGGTATGGGCTGTAGAGATAAGTGTCACTTTAGGACGGAATGTCCCCAGAACCCCCTTGTGATCCGAGAACGCTGACAGAAGCGGCAAGATTACGTAGATACAGAACCGGCATTTGCGCTCGGCTCCACTATGGCTGCTCTTTGTTGGTTGAGTGAGGGTTGGGGTGACGAGTGCCGATGTAGTGGATGCTTATGGCCGGGTGATGGATGTGCCAAGTTGAATAAAGTTGAATAGCCCCCATGACTTTAGACCACTCCGCTATTCACTTTGAAACGGTCTTCGTACTGCTGGGGTGACAGCAAACCATTTGTACCATGTCTGTGTGTCGCAGTTGTAAAACAATTCAATGTAATTAAAAATATCTTCTGAGGGTGTCCTGAATTCTGTGTAACTGTCTATCATTAAACCCAAGCATGGTTGAGGAGTTATAGTCAAATCTGGTGTTTAGCCAGTTGAATCAAGCGGCGACCTGATCGACTCCTGCTACCTCAACACCCTCTTTAAATTTGATTCCGGTTATCACCTTCGCCAGATAATCGAAACCCCGTAATCGTCTCCACTTCTTCTCGGCACACCGGCCGAGTTTGAACATCATGTGTAGCATGCCGTCACGCGATAGGCAGCCCTTGGAACGCCTGGTTCGATGGCGGATTGTCCCGAAGGTGGATTCAATCGGATTGCTGGTCCGAATGCTCTGCCAATGCTGCGCAGGAAATTGATAGAAAGCCATCAGTTCCTCTCGGTCTTTGTGCAGACAGATGGCAGCCTTCGGATACTTTGGCTCATACGTTTTGATAAACAGATCAAAGGCCTTTTCCGCATCGGCCTGGGTCTCCGACTGCCAGATGTTATGCAGTGCCTGCTTCGCTTTCGGCTGAGCTGACCTTGGCAGGCAGTTCAGCACGTTCATGGTCTTGTGCATCCAGCAGCGCTGTTGGCGCGTCTCCGGATACACTTCCTCCAGCGCAGCCCGGAACCCCATGGCACCGTCACCGATCGCCAATTTTGGCGAGGTCAGTCCGCGTGACTTCAGTTTCAACAGTACCTCCCGCCAGTTCTGTGTGGACTCCCGTACACCATCCTCAATTGCCAGAAAATGCTTCTCACCACGCTCATTCACGCCGATCACCACCAGGGCACACAGCTTCGTCTGCTCTGTTCTCTGTCCGCTGTAGACACCGTCTACCTACACATACTCCCAATGGCCCTTATCCAGGCGCTCCTCGCACCCGCTCCGATATTCTTCTGACCAGACCTGCTTCAGACGCGATACCCTGCCGGCCGACAAGCCTGTTGCATCCGGAACCACCAGCACTTTCAGGGCTTCACCCATCTCTCCACTGGAAATCCCCTTCAGGTAGAGCCACACCAGCGCCGCTTCCAGTGACTTCGTCTTGCGTACATACGGCGGCACCAGAGCTGATCGGAACGTTACCGGCTCGCCGGTCTTCGCGCGAACTTTGGGGATCTTGACCGTGACCGGCCCCAATCCTGTCTGCAGTTTACGAGCTGGCAGGTGACCATTACGCACCACACCCGCCTTGCCATCCTCTGTCCGTCGCTCGACGTGCTCCGCCAACAGCTCCAGCAGCTCGGCCTCCACCACCTGGTAGATCAACTGCTCTGCACCGCTTCTCAGCAACTCTGTCAGCGGATCGATAATCGTATCGAGACCTGCCAGCTTAACAACGTTATTCTTACTCATGGTGGCGTATCTCCAATGGTTGTTTTGATGTCTCGCAACAACAAATCAACCAGATACCCCGCTCTTTTTCAATTCCTTTCAAACACCACTTTCAGTTATAACTCATTGGTTGAGGATAGGCACTATGAACAAGAAAGAACTATAGGCGATCGCTCATGCGGTCGCTAAAAACATCAAGACGGAAGACGACCTCAAAGACTTCCAGCAGATGCTAACCAAGATTACGGTCGAAGCGGCACTGAACGCTGAGTTAGATGATCATCTTGGCTTTGAAAGACACGAGCAGTCCGCAGCTGCCAATAACCGCAACGGCTATGCCAGTAAGACTAACCGAACGGAAGCTGGCCAGTTCGAGCTCGATACGCCACGCGACAGAGCTGGGAGTTTCGAGCCCAAGCCCGTTAAAAAACACCAGCGTCGATTTACTTCCATGGACGACAAGATTATTTTCTTGTATGCTCAGGGCATGACAACACGAGAAAATCGTCACGACCGTTAAAGAAATGTACGGTGCTGATGCCTCCGCAACCTTGATTTCCAAAGTGACTGACGCTGTTATTGAACAAGTGATTGAATGGCAACCTAGGCCACTAGATGCGGTCTATCCCATTATTTACCTGGATTGTATTGTCGTAAAAATCCGGCAAGACTTAAGAAAGTGATCAATAAGGCAATTTATCTGGCACTGGGCGTGAACATGGAGGGCCACAAGGAATTGTTGGGGCTCTGGCTGTCTAGAGAATGAGGGTACCAAGTTCTGGCTCAATGTACTCACAGAGCTCCAGAATCGCGGCGTGAAGAATATTTTGATTGCCTGTGTCGATGGCCTGAAGGGCTTTCCAGACGCAATCAATACAGCGCTTCCCGAGACTCAGGTCCAGCTCTGTATTATGCATATGGTACGGAACTCGATGAAGTATGTGCCCTGGAAAGACTACAAGGCAGTGACGGCAGACCTGAAGAAAATATATAAGCCTGTCACCGAAGATGAAGCGCTACTGGAACTTGATAATTTCTCTAACCGATGGGACAATAAATATCCCCAGCTCAGCCGTTCGTGGCGCAGCCACTGGCACAATCTTAATACCCTGTTTGGCTACCCTGAGGACATCCGCAGGGCAATCTATACAACCAATGCCATCGAGTCAATGAACAGCGTGGTTCGCAAGGCAATTAAAAAAACGGAAGCTATTTCCGACCGACGACTCGTCAATGAAAGTGGTGTACCTGGCGGTGCAGCAAGCATCAAAAAATGGACCATGCCGATTCACAATTGGAAACCAGCACTGAATAGATTTATGATTGAGTTCGAAGAACGTTTGGCGGGATACATTTAACCCGGACTGTTGCACAGAAAACTTTACAGGTTCGTACCGGATAACCAATACTAAGTGTATTTTCGATCTCGTGATGCGTTTTGGGACGTCCAAATCCCCAAAACGCACCGATATTCGACAGCCTGTTATTGCCTCGGTCGCCCTGCGTACGTGCCACTTCGCCACACTATCGTTTTACTCGACGCAGACTAAGCAGCACTCCCAGCAAATAGCTGGCCGCCATGTTCGGAAGCCTGCTTTGCTTCCATTTTATGACAATAAACTCGCTATCCCGGCTTATCCGGCACCTCAGGCCGCTTCTCAAGCAGCAACACCGCCACCAAGTAGACCTACAATACTGATCTCCAACCCACCCTTTCCCTTTTTGGTAGGGCTTTTTTAAAAACACAATATCTTGTGTTTTTATTTTTTTCTTTTCTTTCCGCTACTTACGCTCCCTATAAAACTATAGTACATTGTTTTTATTGGATATAATATTTTTATTATAGACATGACAGTCCCTTGACAGCAGCTATACCCAGCCATAATATTTATTGTGTAAACACAATATATTGTGTTTTATGCAAAAATAAAGTCTGGGGAGCACTGTATCTAGCCTAGTCACACCGTCCAGACGCTATAGGTACATACTGAGGCTTTCCCCGAAAAAAGCAGATATTACGCATTAAGTGGCAAAGATCCCGCTTCGATGTCACCAAAACAACGCTGTCCAAGGTTATCGGCTCCTTCGACCCGATAACACTCGGACTACGAATTACAAATACTCAAGGACTCGCCCGATTATGATAAGTGCACATCCCAAAGCAGTTCCCGCTACCGCCGCTGAGATCCTCCTGCAGGATGCGTCAATGGATATCTGGGATACTAAATATCGTTTGAAGACGAAAGATGGCATCCCTGTCGACCGGGATATCGACGGAACCTATCATCGGGTAGCCAAAGCGTTGGCTGAGATCGAGAAGACCCCTGAGTTGCAAAAAGAGTGGGAAGAACGTTTTCTCCAGGCGTTGAGAAATGGCGCTATTCCGGCCGGTCGTATCACCTCCAATGCAGGTGCACAGGCTCACAAACCTGCGACATCCACCATTAACTGCACCGTCTCCGGAACCATTCATGACTCCATGAACGAAATCCTTGGAAAGGTGCATGAAGCCGGCCTGACTCTTAAAGCCGGCTGCGGCATAGGTTATGAATTCTCTACTCTGCGTCCCAAAGGTGCCTATGTGAGCGGTGCAGGCGCCTACACCTCCGGGCCTCTCTCCTTCATGGATATCTATGACAAGATGTGTTTCACCGTCTCATCCGCAGGGGGACGGCGTGGTGCCCAGATGGCCACTTTTGACATAGGCCATCCGGATGCCATGGATTTTATTAGCGCCAAGCGTGAAGACGGCAGGTTACGCCAGTTCAACCTATCCCTGTTAATCACCGAAGAGTTCATGGAGGCGGTGAAATACGATGGGAAATGGGATCTGGCTTTTCCGGTAACTGAAAAAGAGGTTCAGGAAGACCAGTTGAACCTGAGCAACTCAGAACAGATTGTCTGGCGCGAATGGCCATACAATAAGGACTTTATAACTGATGAAACAGGCAATAAGGTCGCCTGCAAAATATACAAGACCATCCGGGCACAGCGACTCTGGGACATTATTATGTCCTCCACCTATGACTATGCGGAACCCGGTTTTATTCTCATCGACAAAGTCAATGAGATGAATAACAATTGGTTTTGCGAAAACGTCCGTGCCACCAACCCCTGTGGCGAACAGCCACTACCTCCCTACGGTGCCTGCCTGCTTGGCTCAATCAACCTAACCAAGTATGTACGCAAACCGTTTACCAAAGAGGCCAGTTTTAACTGGGAAGGCTTCAGGGAAGTGGTGGCGGTGTTCACCCGGATGCTGGATAACGTGGTTGATACCAATGGCCTGCCGCTGGAACAGCAACGCAAGGAGATCGAGCTTAAGCGTCGTCATGGCATGGGGTATCTCGGTCTGGGTTCATCCATGACCATGCTAGGCATGAGGTACGGTAATAAAGAGTCTCTGGAATTTACCGAGCAGGTGACGAAAGAGCTGGCATTGATCGGCTGGCGCACTGGCCTGCAACTGGCAAAAGAAAAAGGCCCCGCTCCAATTATGATGGAGGAATTCACCATCACCACTGAAATGCTGGCTCAACGCCCGGAAATGGCAGTGGATAACTGGCAGGTCGGTGATAAAATCAAGGGGAAAATCCTCCACGCCAAATACAGCCGCTATATGCAGCAGTTGGCGAAAGAGGATCCTGAGCTGGTGGCGGCAATAGCTGAGATCGGCTGCCGGTTCACTCATCACAGCTCTATCGCTCCCACTGGCACCATCTCTCTCTCACTGGCCAACAATGCCAGTAACGGTATTGAGCCTAGTTTTGCACATCACTACTCACGCAATGTGATCCGTGAGGGTAAAAAAACCAAAGAGAAGATAAATGTATTCAGTTTTGAGCTGCTGGCTTATCGGGAATTGGTCAATTCCAATGCCATGCCCTACCCCGAAAAGGATGATGAGCAGTTGCCCGACCATTTCATCTCAGCGGACCAGATCACACCAAAACAGCATGTGGATGTTCAGGCAGCCGCCCAGAAATGGATCGACTCATCCATCTCAAAAACGGCCAATGTACCGACTGGTTACCCTTACGAGGAATTCAAGGATATTTACCTCTACGCCTATGATCAGGGCCTGAAAGGCTGCACCACATTCCGTTTCAATCCGGAAGTATTCCAGGGTGTACTGGTGAAGGAAGAGGACCTGGAAAACACCACTTACCGCTTCACGCTGGACGACGGTACAGAGATAGAGGCCAAGGGTAACGATGAGATCGAATATGACGGCGAAACACATACTGCCGCCAATCTCTTCGATGCAATGAAAGAAGGCTACTACGGAAAATTCTAAAGGATCGCGACTGAATCAGTGAATACTCGCTCTCCGAATGTACAGGGTTAAACAAAATGACAATCAAGATCGACAGAAAAATCGTAAGTTACCGCGTTGTCCAGGAAGAACAAGCTGATGAGAAAGTGCTGGAGACTGTGGTCGAAAAGACGAGCAATATCGTCCATATGCATGAAAAACTGGCTCGGCCGGAGGTGCTCTTCGGCTCCAGTTACAAGATCAAGACCCCGCTCTCCGAACATGCCCTGTATGTAACGATAAACGATATTATCCTTAATAAAGACACAAGTCATGAGATTCGCCGCCCGTTTGAGGTCTTCATCAACTCCAAGAACATGGATCATTTTCAGTGGATCGTTGCACTGACCCGTATTATCTCTGCCGTGTTCCGTAAAGGTGGTGACGTCACCTTCCTGGTGGAGGAACTGCGTTCAGTCTTTGACCCTGCCGGTGGTTATTTCAAAAAAGGGGGGAAATATATGCCCTCCCTGGTGGCAGAGATCGGTGATGTCATTCACTGCCACTTGGTAATGATCGGCATGCTCCAGTCGGATGAGCCGGATGAGCATCAGAGGAAGCTGATTGAAGAGAAACGGGCGGAATACAAAAAATCCCACCAAGTCAAAGAAGGGGTCAATGACAGCAGTTTTCCTGATGGGGCGGCGCTCTGTAAAAAATGTAATACCAAGGCGATGATTCAGATGGAGGGCTGCCTTACGTGTCTTAATTGTGGTGATTCCAAATGTGGGTAATGTCGTAAGGAAGGTAGGTAATCATTAATTAGTGATTATCCGGAAACAGTAAAGATCAATGTAGAGTATGCGGGGGGTTACCCACTGCTGTCCCACTTATTTTCAGCGAAAACAATAACCCTGATTGAGGCGAAGCTATCTGCAGATCCGGCGGGGCCTAAACAGCTGTATCAAGTCTCGCTTAGCAAATAAATTCAGATTTCTCTGATGGGCTCTACTGCTTCAGAGCAGTTACAGATGCTGGATGTGATTATATGCCTATCGTCACTGGCGGTGGGCGAAAGTGTACCCAGCTCTCCACCTTTAAATGACTGAATACCATGCTTGGTAATATCAAGAATATTTTGCAGGGAACCTTTCATGCTATTCGTAAAAAACACGTACCTCGTTATCTCGCCGAGTTTGAATATCGCTTTAATCGCCGGTTTAATCTTCTGGCTATGATTGAACGATTGCTCTGCGTCGCGTTACGTACACCACCGATGCCTTATCGCCTCCTGAGGATGGCTGAGGTTTATGGGTAATCAGGTAAATCTATTCAGTGCTGGTTTCCAATGACGGATCGGCATTGTCCACTTTCTCGATGCGGCCTGAATTGCTAGGTGGATTATCTTCTTCGCCGAGTCATCGGTTGGAAACAACTTCCGCTCGTCTGTCTTCCGGGTAGTTGAACTGCGTGTTGAGATTCTGCCAATGGGCACTCCAGGAGCGGCTGATCCTGGGGTATTTGTTGTCCCATCGGTCAGAGAATTTATCCTGCGCCGGTAAGGCTTCTTCCTCGGTGATGGACTGGTAACTCTTTTTCAAATCAGCCGCCATAGGCTTGTAGTCTTTCCAGAGCACCTACTTCATCGGGTTCCGTAGCATATGTACAATACACAGCTGGATATTCGGAAAAGCCGTTTTGATTGCATCAGGAAAGCCTTTTAAGCCATCGAGACAGGCAATCAAAATATCCTCCACACCGCGATTCTGAAGCTCTGTCAGCACGTTCAGCCAGAACTTGGCACCCTCATTCTCCGACACAGAGCCCCGATAATTCCTTGCCGCCTTCCAGGTTGACACCCAAAGCGAGGTAAATTGCTTTGTTGATCACTTTCTTGTCTTGCTGGATTTTAACGACAATGCTATCCAGATAAACAATAGGCTGAATCGCATCCAGGGGGCGAGATTGCCATTCGACAACCTGCTCGATAACCGCATCAGTAACTTTGGATATGAGTGTGGCGGAGACATCGGCTCCGTACATTTCCTTGGATGTCGTGACGATTTCGCGGGTCATCCATACCCTGAGCATACAAGAAGAGGATCTTGTCATGCATTGAGGTAAATCGACGCTGGTGCTTTTTAACCAGCCGGGGTTTAAAGCTGCCCGCTCTTTCTCGTGGAGCATCCAGTTCAAACGGGCCATCTTCCGTTTGCAAGGTCTTGCTGGTAGTGCCGTTGCGGCTATTACTCGCTTCGGACGGTTCATGTTTGGCAGAGCCAAGATGATCATCCAGTTCAACGTTGAGTGCTGCCTCGACCGTGATTTTGGCCAGCATTTGCCGAAACTCGTTGAGATCTTCTTCAGTTTTTAGCGGCCGCTTGGGCTATCGCTTGGAGCTCTTTCTTGTCGATCATCTGCCTATCTTCTCCCTTGTTTGGGTTTAATGATAGGCAGTTACACAGAATTCAGGACAGTCTTCTAATTTCGGGGTAAATTCTATTTTCCCCTTGTTATCTACTTCACAGAAACTCTGTGCTTTGGTTCCGCAGGAAGTAAAGTCTCAGTCACACTTTTGAATTTCTGTTCCCCTAGTAACCTTCCCTGGTAGATTTCCTGGGATACGTATCACAAACATAGCTTACACAACTTGGCTAGATTGTTGCGACGTTGTTGGTTGTGCTCGCCTGTGTGCTTCGTGTTTCTGAGCCGATTGTCAGCGTAATTTTTCTTATAACAACGTGTGACGGTTGACCTTTCCCCCAGAAATAGAGCCATGACAAGGATAAGATTTCCAATTAGTCTGTGTATTAGGAGATCTCAAGATGAAGAAGAAGCGTTACAGAGAAGAGCAAATTATTGGTGCCATCAAGCAGCATGAGTCAGGGGTAAAAGTTGATGACATTTGTCGTCAGTTCGGCATTTCAACCGGGTGCTTTTATAACTGGCGAAGCAAATACGCCGGGATGGATGTCTCAGAAGCCAAACGGCTCAAAGAGCTTGAAAGCGAAAATAACAAGCTTAAGAAGTTACTTGCCGAGAAAATGCTTGAAGCTGAGGCGATGAAGGATGTGCTCTCAAAAAAGTGGTAAAGCCTGCTGATAGAAAACAAATCGTGAGCTACCTTAAGTCGCGGTTCAAATTAAGTGAGCGTAGAGCTTGCCTATTAGTAGGCTTAAGTAGAACCGCTTTTCGGTACGTTACTCAATGGGGAAAAGATGAGCCTCTACGCAAACGGTTACTTGAGCTGGCAAAAAAGCATCCGAGTTATGGTTATTTGTTTTTACATGGCCTCCTGAGAGGAGAGGGGCTTGTGAAAAACAAGAAGCGGACCTACCGAGTCTATAACGAAGAAGGTCTTCAAGTGAGGACTAAAAAACGCAAGAAGATAATACGACCAAGAATGCCAACGATTATGCCCATTGGTAAAAATATACGCTGGTCAATGGATTTTGTCAGTGATCAGTTGGCTAATGGTCGCCGCTTTCGAGTATTTAATGTGATTGATGATTACTCAAGAGAAGTTATTGGCCAGCTCTCTGACTTCTCGATCAATGGTCACCAGGTCGCTCGTTTTTTAACTCAGGTGATTGAGCTAAGGAGCGCTCCGGATCAAATAATCTGCGACAACGGTACTGAGTTTACTAGCAAGGCGATGTTCTACTGGCAAAAAGAAAGTGGCGTTAAGCTAGGTTTTATTCAGCCAGGTAAGCCTACTCAGAATGCGTTTGTAGAAAGCTTAAACGGTAAATTCAGAAATGAATGCTTAAATCAGCATTGGTTCAGGTCCATTGATGACGCTAGACATGAAATTGATCAATGGCGAGAGCACTACAATCACGTGCGGCCTCATAGCGCATTAAATTATTTGTCACCTGTGGCCTTTGTGAATAGGGCCGCTTAGAATGAATTATCTCATCCAAGTCTTGGTATTAAGATGGGGGGAAGGTCACGGTTAGGGATGGATTCATGAAAATCAATAAAAAAATTCTTCTATGTTGTTTTGGATTGTTATTTTATTTTTCCGCGTACAGTCAAGTTTTTTCCAAGGTATCGGAATATCCCGCCTATGTAGCAGGTAAGGTGTATAAAGCCGGGGATGTCGTAAAAAGCAGGGGGAGTTTGTACCAGTGTGAAAAATGGCCCTATTCCGGCTGGTGCCGTCAGGCAGTGTATGAGCCTGGTCGCAGCCGCTACTGGCCCAATGCCTGGACTAAGATTAGTCAGGCAGATATTGCAATTAAGCCAGAGGTCAAGCCAACAGTAAAACCACAAGTCGGCGGGGCGAGTGAATATATCCCCGGTACTCTCTATCTGGATGGTTCCCTGGTTCCCAATTTGGGTAGCATCTATCGATGCAAACCGTGGCCATATGAAGGCTGGTGCAGTAAGCCTGCGTACGCGCCTGGCAACAGTGAGTTCTGGGGCGAGGCTTGGGACTATATTCGTGCAGCAGAGGTGTCGCCCAATTCCACGGAAGGGCAAGTCGCCGTTACGCTACAGGCCAAGCTCTCTTCTTTGGCTCCTAACCCTACGGTTGAAATTTCCGGAAAAAGCTATTCGCTGGCATGGGGTGAAAGAACGCTGCTCCAGACAATGCTGCCCGGCAGGTACAAAATGAATGCCGCTAAGGCTGGAGATTTTCTGCCAAAACTGGTAGGTCCCATGTTTGGTCTGTCAGATGTGAAGGTGACTGGGGGAGTGGTTACCGAGGTGAAACTTGAATATCTGGACAGCGCGGCATTTTCAGCAGATACATACCAGCGCAAATGCAGCGGTTGTC
Organism: Candidatus Vondammii sp. HM_W22; assembly: GCF_022530855.2. Lineage (GTDB taxonomy): Bacteria > Pseudomonadota > Gammaproteobacteria > Chromatiales > Chromatiaceae > Vondammii. The sequence goes on from NZ_CP099567.1 coordinate 1,931,531, forward strand.
ATCGCGATGAATTGGCTTTGGATACCAAGAACAAAGCCAGTAAGTGGCTGTTTGAGAAGAGCCAGGGCCAACTGGCTGCCATTATCGGAAACATGAGCAGAAAGGGATACAAAGGCTTCTGTGCAGGCTCATGTGGCGAGGCGGTGGCAAGTTATCTGCACAATACTATTTGGTCCGGATACCGGGAGGAGATTGTTGAAGAGCTCAACCGAGGAAACGGTGAAATGCCGGACAGCAAGGGGGCAAGGCAGATTCGCCTGGAATACCTGAATACCATCAAAGATGTGCTGGGCGTCTCTCTGCCTGAAGAGGGGGTTCTGGGGACATTCCGTCCTAAAGTGACACTTATCTCTACAGCCCATACCCCACAAGGCCTACAGAGGTGGCTTAATTTTCATTTTGCACGATTGATTGCATAATTTCATCCAAATCTAGTAGGTTTTGTTCAAAGCTAAAGCTGTAAGTTCCGTTCAAATTGATGTTATGCCAAGCCACTGGCGAAACTTGCTTAATAATTTCCAACTTCTTATCGTCACTTTCCCCCTCAAAATGCTCAAGTAATCGCGTCAGTATCAGCGAATTAAAATAGATAATGGCGTTGGTTAATAGCCTCGCGCATTCATTCCACAAGACAATCTCATCGTCTGATTTTCCCTGGAAACGATTGCCATTCACATGTGCAATAGCACGCCGTAATTGATGATAAGCTTCCCCACGATTCAAGGCTCGCTGTACATAAGTTCTTAAACTGGCATCATCAATATAGTCCAGTAAGTACATGGCCTTGAGCATACGATTATATTCAGTTAAAGCTTTTAGCAAGGGGTGGTTTTGACTATAGCCAGAAAGCTTTCTAACAAGGGTCGCCTGCGTTATCGTCTTCTGCTGTAGTGATATAATAATGCGCTGTATCGTATCCCACTCATCGATAATTAATTCTGTATTAATAGGCTTTTTTAATGAGAGCGTTGCCTTATTGTCTTCTCCCTCATTTACATCAAAAAGATCTGATATCACGGTTCCAAACTGAGCATAGCGCGGCGCAAAGATATAGCCAAACAGGTCCAGCAAAGCAAAGTTAACATGATTAACGCCGTGCGTATCCGTTGATATTCGTGCCAAAATATTTAGATGAATAGCGAGTTTTAAAAGTCTCTAACCGTGATTCGAATTTTTGCCCGTCAGCACTGGCATGAATGAGTCCTTTTTGGATATTGTAATGCTTGAAGATTGATAATTTCGCTGTCGCATCGTTAATTGCATCATTGCCGAGGTTTAGCGTTTCAGGTCGCAAATAATTGGCCTGTACTGTGCGTAGATGATCTATCAGAGATGCTGGCCATGCCGTGTAGGCCATAATAGGTTCCATTGCCAATGAGAGCCGCCAGTAAATCATTCAAATGATCACTCTGTCCGGACTGTACCTGGCGAACATGCTCAAAGTGCTTTAAAAATCCTGTTTCCTGATGAACGAAGCGTAATACATCGGCAATGTTAATCGGTTTCATACGATCGAAAAAGGGATTGTTTAAAGCCGATTTTGTGCCTGAATACGGCAACCTCCATTGAGTTTTTCCTGAGCGATTACGCAATACCACATTTCGATTGTCGCCCTCATCAATGCGCTGGCCAACCCGTTGCAGCTTATCGTTCATCTTTTTCTCCATCGATTTAACCCGCTGGGCAGGCTCTGTATTCATGCTATTTAGCATGGAACCTTTAAGTAGCTTGTCTTTCTGTGCCCAGGGGATATCTCCAACAAGGTCATCGTGTAATGCACGATATTTGATAGCCGTTGGTATAAAGAGTTTCCCACCAAGATTATTTTGAGCTGCTAAATACAGCATCAACTCGTAACGCTCAGAGAGTACGTTGTTATCAATATTGATAACATACAATTGGTGTTTGGCTGGAATCAATCGTCGATCTGACGATGCTAATTCACCAGCACCTAACAACTCTTTTTTCATTCTATTTAATTGTGCAGATAAAGCCTGTGTATTGTCTGATCCTTCAAAGGTCAGGCATAAAAAAATGGGGCGTATTAAGTGCTGAATCAGTTCACGCTGCTTATCATAAAATTCCCAGATGTAATCATTTTTCGTGCGTTTTTGTTTCTTCAGATACAAGCACAGTGATTCTATTTACCGTGCTCCAAGAAAGCCTTGTACCCGTTGTTTTATTTGTCTAAATGACACATGGTCATCAATGGTGTCGTCAATAAAAAAGTATAATAATTCAGCGGCTTTGCTAATATTTACTACCGCGCCATCCCAATCTTTATAGGCCATTTCCTTGGCATACGCTTTAGCTTTTTTACGTAACTTTCGGACATGATAAATAAACCCATCAGCCAAACGTTCAATATTGATTTGTACCCGCTCCTGAAGATAACAAAGTAAATAAAGCTGCTGCGTGACACGGTCGAAGCGTTTAAGCTTGGTTATAGAGTAGTAATCAACCATCGCCGCATAGTGCAGTCGGTTTTGTTGCGATAGTGATAGAGCAGAGGCCACTTGATTAACTTCATCCATCCAGGGCTGAATCAACTTGTTGACGTTCAACTCTTTCTCCAATTCTGGAGCATTAAAACTTTTCGCCGCCTGCTTAAATTCTTTAACGGTTAGCATACCTTTTCCATCAACTAACTCAGCCAAGTTAGTAGCTAATTCATCTGATATGGTTGTCTTTAATAGATCAGAAAGTCGCTTACGTTCCTGTTTTATTACCTGACTGATAATTCGCTGAAGCACGGTATATTTAGGGATTCCTGTATGATTTCGAGCTAAGTATTCGGTGCAGGCATCAAATAAAAAGCGCGGCTCAATCCAGGATTTAGCAACCTGTTGCAAATAGGTAATGAGAGGTTCCTGATGTTGTTCCACACACCATGTTTTGAATCCCTGAAGGTTTATAATCTTGTCGTAGATACGTGTTTTCTGCTTATTGCTAACACTGAAGCGAGGGACTTTAAATTTAGGGAAATATTCTTCAGCAATAAAGGTGAGATCTGCTTTCAATTCCTTGTAGGCCGGATTGAGCTGAATGGGCTTGATCTTAAAGTAACCCAGCAGAGCAATAGCATAGCATTTATGATTGCGATCCCTGATGGATTTAATAACGTCCTGCTCCAGATCATTCAGAGTAAAATTGATACGTTTTTCTTCCAGTGACAGGCTGGGAACGCCATATAAATCGTTAATTTCTGCTTCGTGGAGTACGGTCAGGCGTTCTTTATAAGGCATAGGCTTCTCGTAAAAGCCGGAATATTACTATAATTGGGATATTGCAGTGATTTTGAAAATTAAGGCACCTCTAGAAGCCTTATGAGGCGTGGGCTGTAGCGATAAGTGTCACTTTAGGACGGAATGTCCCCAGAACCCCACAAGGGGGCCCGGTCGCGAGCTCCAACGCCAGGCCATAGAATTGGAGATCCTTAGCCGTGGCGAACCACTCGCCCCCTTCTTCCTGCACTATAGCAATAAGACCAGCCAAAATCTGTGATGGTTCCTTCATGGGATAGCGCTCCGCAACCGCGAGAAGCCTCGGCATACTGGATGGCTTCTTGCCCAGCGAGGAGCACCTCGACACCCACCAGCGCCCAGTCATACCGCATGGAATGCGATCCAAAGGCAACTGATTAGTTGGCGCATAGAGCTTGTGCAGGCAACCCTTATGATGAGCGTACGCTCTTGGCACCCTTGAACAAGCGGAGAGTTTGAGCTACCGAAAACTCAAGAATACATGTTGCAATCAGGGTTACGCTGGGCACCGCGTAAACGATGAAATTGGCGTTAAGATCTATGGCAGGCTCCCTAAGGGGGCGACTCGGTCAACCCGAAAATAGATGAAGCACCGAGCCGGTTACCGGGCACCTTAAATCAGACAATAGGCTCAAGGAACCAGATCCTCAGCCTAGTACTTCAGAGACGACTAGATAGCTATCCTGCCGAAACGCCATTTTTATAACGAGGCGCGCACTGAAAGCCCGCTTTGTGTCGTCCCCAAAAAACCGCTTCCTTTGGGAAGCAGTTTTTTCATTCAGTCATTCCACAGGATTACTTTTCCAAGCTCTTATAGTAATCCATAAGAATCTCTGCCACCTCTGGGCGAGAAAATTCTGGAGGTGGTGCCAAGCCCTGTCCCAGCATCTCACGCACTTTGGTGCCGGAGAGAAGGACGAAACATTCCTTGGAGTGATCGGGTGCATCACGCATCATCACCACCCGATTCAGCTTCTTGGAGTAGGCCGTGTGATCGGCTTTGAAAATGCCGATTCCCATGGCCCCTTCAGGAACATCATCGAAGATAGTCTGGGCATCGAATGCACCGTAGTAGTCTCCCACACCGGCATGGTCACGGCCAATAATGAAGTGGGTAGCGCCCATGTTCTGACGAAAATAGGCGTGAAGGACAGCTTCGCGAGGACCAGCGTAGAGCATATCGAAACCGTAACCGGTAATCATTACCGTGTTGTCGGGGAAATAGAGCTCAGCCATCTTGCGAATGGCATCGTCACGTACCGGAGCTGGAATATCACCCGGCTTCAGTTTACCCAACAACATATGGATTACAATGCCATCGGCATCCACTGCTTCCATTGCCATCTTGCACAGCTCTTCATGGGCACGATGCATAGGATTACGGGTTTGGAAGGCGACAATAGTTTTCCAGCCACGCTCTTTAATCTCGTTGCGAATTTCAACGGCAGTGCGGAAAGTATCAGGGAAATCAGCCTGGAAATAGCTGAAGCTCAGAACCTGAATCGGACCGGAAACTGCGTGACGGCCTTGGCTATTGAAGGCAGCAACACCAGGATGCTCACCATCGGTGGTGCCATAAACCTTCTCGGTCATAATCTGCATCTGCTCATCGCTGACATCTTCGATGGTATTAACATCTATCACAGCCAGAACAGGGTTACCTTCCACATTGGGATCACGAAGTGCTAACCGTTTGGCACCTTTGATCTCATCAACATTATCCAACAGGCAGAGAACCGGCACGGGAAAGAAGCTGCCATCGGACATCTTCATATTCTCGGCGCAGCCCATGGCATCGCCAACCGTCATAAAGCCTTTCAGAGGTGAAAAATACCCACCTCCCATCATCACCGCATTACCGGCGGACTGAGAGCTGATTATTATAGATGGCAGAGTTTCAGCCTCGCGCATCAATTCGTGATGTTTGTCGGTGTCATAGACAAAAAGCGGCTGCAGGGTATCTGATCCAACGGGATTGACCATCTCGCTTCGTCTCCTTAGAGAATTAGAAATTACTTCTTCCCATCACTAATTTTAACGTCAGCGACAGACTCGGATATTCGTTGCTTTCAAAGATCAATTGCCAGCCGGGAACCGGTTGCAATATCAATCCAATCGCAGGGATACACTACCATAAGGATGGTGTAGTTTTCCCAAATTTCTATTTATATGGCTAGAAAAAATGCCGTTCTTTTACAAGAGAGGGTTTGCAGATAACGATATTAACAATATCGACTCAGGAGGCGGCAAGCCGATTGTTTCCGGCAGTCCAATTGCTTGCCTCGGCTTGTTGAGTAACTTCAGTCTGCGTCTTTACCGGAATATCCTTCATCAGCCATTCAAATATAGGCTGCCACTGCTTCATATCCTTGGACGTCGCACCGGGTTTCATTTCACAGATTCCCATTCCTGAAGCCATGGCAATGGAGTAGTTCTGGGTATCACGCAGAGTGGCAATCAGCGGAATCCCCAGTTTATCAGCAAGCCCAACTATAGCTTTATAGACACTGGTCCTCATCCGTACACGGTTGGCAATGATGGCAATGCGCTTGCCGTGTAATCGATGGCGAGCCATGCGCATCAACTCTTCGAGAAATTTTTCTGCTGCCTGCAGATCAATTATGGTGGTCATTACTGGGATGAGAATAGTATCAGCACGATTGAATACATCACTCAGCTGACCACCAGCTACACCTGCAGGCGTATCCATAATGACGACATCAGTCTCGCTACCAGAGTAGAGCTGCCATGAGCGGGTTAAACCTACTTTCGGTCTGATGGCATCGATAGAGCGAATTTTTGGCTGGTCAGGCGTGCGCATTGCCAGCCAGCTACCACTGGAGCTTTGGGGATCGTAATCCATTAGCGCCGTGCCATAGCCCTTCCCTGCAAAATAGCAGGCCAGAGTTGTGGCAATAGTGGTCTTTCCACAACCGCCCTTCGCATTAAGCACTACAATGCTGTGCATAAATTCTAATCCCCGTTAACAATTTTTGGTGCCAGGATAATCCTAATCCCGATACACAAAATAATCGTTTCAGTTAACCAGACGTCTACTGTAGACTTTCTTTCATCACATTACAAATAAGCTGCATCTGACTGATATCACTCAGTCTTGTCATATAAACCATTTAAAGTAAATGGTTTATATGGAGAATAATTACCCTTATTTCATTCCATGGCAAGAACTAAAGATTAACTGAATGCCTGTTAAACCAGCATGCCGCTACCTTGCGAAATGTTTTGAGTCCACTCAGTGTGCAAAATCAACTGGCAAACGCGATAAGCTGTTTGTACCTGAAGCATCCCAGTTACTGGTTGTTGCCAGCCAATTATTTGCCGGTAAATCATACTCATGATGGGTCATTAATACCTGACGGACATCTCACATAACAACTTTACATAGCGCTGAGGAAGAATCCTCAGCATGTTCCAATATGAATGCATGCAGATATCCATAATCCTGAAAATCAGCTCCAGGAATAGGCGGCAATCTCGTCCTGAATGGCCTGTAGGCTCTTCAGGGGATCATCTGCACCGGTAATCGGGCGCCCGATCACCAGCATATCGGCTCCATTGTTCAGGGCATCCAGAGGTGTCATCACCCGTTTCTGGTCGTCCAATGATGCACTGGCAGGACGAACCCCAGGTGTGATCAGGAGAAAATCCTGATCTATCAGAGGTCGAACTTCAACCGCCTCAAGAGGGGAACAGACAATGCCATCAACGCCCGCATCTTCTGCCAGTTTGGCAAGCCGGATAACGTTATCTGCAGGGGCGCCGTGAAAACCGATTTCGGCTATATCCCGCTCACCCAGGCTGGTCAAAATGGTTACTGCAATCAGCAAGGGTCGATGGCTCAGTGTTTCCAGGCGTTCTCTTGCTGCTTCCATCATGCGGGTACCGCCAGAGGCATGCAAATTGACCATCCATACGCCCAGATCAGCCACAGCAGCACAAGCCGCAGCCACCGTATTGGGGATATCGTGAAATTTCAAGTCAAGAAAAACATCAAACCCTTTACCCGCCAGTTTTTCAACAAAAGCAGGGCCGAGGCGAGTGAACATCTCTTTACCCACTTTCAATCTGCAGAGCTTGGGATCAAATTCTGAAACCAGATCGAGGGCGGGTGCCGCAGAGGGAAAATCAAGCGCAACTATGATACGGGGGTTCTTGTTTAGGGTGCTCATCTTCTTTTGGCCCGCTCAGTGTTATACGGCTTTTGCGCCGCTCCACGCTCCAAGGGTTGGTTTATATTTTACTAAAAACAGCGTGCTAGTTCCTGCTATTATCCAAGCTTGTATTGGGCCTGATACTGCTCCATGACTTGCAACCGGGACACTGCCAATGCAGCGTCTTTGCAGTAAAACCACAACGGCTGCAACGATAGATAGGCCTGCTCTGGAGCAGCTTCCTGACAAGCTGTTGCAATATAGGCAAGGTGTCCGACGCTTTGTCCTTCACGCTCCCCAGGCGCAATGCGATCAACCGGTCAAGCCCTTCCAGGTTTGGCTGCTGATTAAGGTATTCGGTAATAAATCCGGCGGCGGCCTCCTCACCTTCATCTTCCTGAATAAAGCGCGAAAGGGTCAGCGCGGGTTCAATACTTTGGTGGCGCTTAAACAGCTGCCGCAAGTAGACAATCAGCTCCTTCCGCTTATCCTGTTGCAGGTAACATTCGACCAATGGTAGCATGATCTCATTAACATACGCTGGGTCTTGCCATTCAACACTTTTGAATGCATTGATTGCCATCTTATAGGCACCGTTTGCCGCTTCAATTTCACCCTGAAGGATCGATGCACGCACACATTCACTATCCGATCCCTGGGCTTTTTTCAGTAGCGCTGTAACTTCCCGCTGGTCATTACTGCTTTTCGCCTCTTCAGCCAGCTCACAGTAAAAGTGGGCGCGTTCGATTCTCCGTGATTTACCTGTCAGTTTCTCCAGCTTTCTCACGACCTTGAGACAGTTTTTCCACTCCTTCTCCTGCTGGTAAATAATCAGCAGGCTGGCCAATGCCTGTTCCTGGTAGAGATTCATCTCACCCAACTCACCGAACAGGCTCTCCGCACGGTCAAACAAACCTGCCCGCATATAGTCCTGCCCCAACTCCAGCAGTGCCTGTGCCCGCTGATCCCGGTTAAGGGTTGGCCTGGCTATCAGGTTTTGGTGAATTCTGATCGCCCTGTCCACTTCACCCCGCCGTCTGAACAGATTGCCCAGGGCCAGATGAGTCTCAACCGTTTCACTATCAACTTCGAGCATCTGGACAAACACATCGATGGCTTTATCCGGTTGCTCATTAAGCAGATAATTGAGGCCTCGAAAATAAGCCGGGGTCTGGTCCTTGGCAGACGCCTCCATGCGTTTATTACTGCGCTTGGCCGCATACCAACCGAATGCGGCAGCAACAGGCAACAGTAACCAGAGTAGTTCCATCATCTTCGGTCAGCGATCCTTAATCGGTATAGCGCGGAGGTTTTTCACCTCTTGTGAAGCGAGTCTGATTTCACGCCGCAGCGCAGCATTCTCACTTCGAAGCCGTAAAGAGCCAGCGAAACTGGCCAAAACGCCAAGCAATGCCCCCAGGACAATGGCGCCCACCAAAATCACAGAAAGCGGCAGCATTTGTGAACCAAAATAATAATTAAGGTTGGCCATACTGGAATTCATCACCGAAAATGCAGCGCCAATCAGCATGATAATTAGTATAATCAATAACTTAATAAATCTCACGCCCTGAGATCTCCCATAGCAGAACCGTCTAATCAGAGGGATATCATACCCAAGATCGAGTTTGATACGTACCGGGAGTTTAGGAATTTGCCGCTATTCAGTCTGGCAACGACAGGCAGGCCGCTTCTTTAGTTGGAATGACCCATGACGGCAAAGTCGAGAAGCTTGTCGAACCTGGGGTAAATTTACTGTGGAAAAGCCATATTAGCCAGATTTCGATCAGCTAAGTCCGACAGATACCAAGGTTAGGCGTGACGATGATTCAAGCGTAATAATCAACTAGTCCCTAGCCTGATTGATAATTGACGGCACCCGTGAGATCCACATCCTCTCAGACCCCATCAAAATTCCCGTCCTCGGAATTGGCAAACTGCGCGCCATCAGCTGAATCGCGATTAAATTGCTGTAGTGGACGCTGATCCCCCGACTCTCTCTGCCCGACATCCACGTTGGCCAACTGCAGATTATTCTCGGTAAACATCTCCTGCAGCCGGGGAATGGCCGCTTCGATTTGATAAACAGATCAAAGGCCTTTTCCGCATCGGCCTGGGTCTCCGACTGCCAGATGTTATTCAGTGCCTGCTTCGCTTTCGGCTGAGCTGACCTTGGCAGGCAGTTCAGCACGTTCATGGTCTTGTGCATCCAGCAGCGCTGTTGGCGCGTCTCCGGATACACTTCCTCCAGCGCAGCCCGGAACCCCATGGCACCGTCACCGATCGCCAATTTTGGCGGGGTCAGTCCGCGTGACTTCAGTTTCAACAGTACCTCCCGCCAGCTCTGTGTAGACTCCCGTACACCATCCTCAATTGCCAGAAAATGCTTCTCACCACGCTCATTCACGCCGATCACCACCAGGGCACACAGCTTCGTCTGCTCTGCTCTCTGTCCGCTGTAGACACCGTCTGCCCACACATACACCCAATGGCCCTTATCCAGGCGCTCCTCGCACCAGCTCCGATATTCTTCTGCCCAGACCTGCTTCAGACGCGATACCCTGCCGGCCGACAAGCCTGTTGCATCCGGAACCACCAGCACTTTCAGGGCTTCACCCATCTCTCCACTGGAAATCCCCTTCAGGTAGAGCCACGCCAGCGCCGCTTCCAGTGACTTCGTCTTGCGTACATACGGCGGCACCAGAGCTGATCGGAACGTTACCGGCTCGCCAGGTCTTCGCGCGAACTTTGGGGATCTTGACCGTGACCGGCCCCAATCCTGTCTGCAGTTTACGAGCTGGCAGGTGACCATTACGCACCACACCAGCCGCCATCCTCTGTCCGTCGCTCGACGTGCTCCGCCAGCAGCTCCAGCAGCTCGGCCTCCACCGCCTGGTAGATCAACTGCTCTGCACCGCTTCTCGGCAACTCTGTCAGCGGATCGATAATCGTATCTCGCAACTGCCAGCTTAACAACGTTATTCTTACTCATGGTGGCATATCTCCAATGGTTGTTTTGATGTCTCGCAACAACAAATCAACCAGATACCCCGCTTTATTTTCAATTCCCTTCAAACAACACTTTCAGTTATAATTCATGTTCAAGATGTTGGTCCTACAGCATTTGTTCAATCTGTCCGGTGATCAAACAAAGTTCCACATACGGTATCCTTATAGCTTTTGTCGTTTTCTTGGGCTGAGCCAGGAGGGTAAGGTACCCGATGCCAAAACAGTTTGGGTATATCGTGAGCGCCTGAAAGAACGAGGCCTTGTTGATAAACTCTTTTCAGCGCTGTTGATCCAGATTGATGCAGCAGGCTTCAGTGCTCGCAAAGGACAGATTGTAGATGCCGCTATCGTCCCAGTACCCAGGCAACGTAATACGCGAGAGGAAAATAGGCAGATCAAAGCCGGAGATAGCCCTGAGGCATGGGGTGATAACAAACGCCGCCAGAAAGATGTTGAAGCCCACTGGACTAAGAAGCATGGCAAAACCCACTATGGGTACAAAAGCCACATCAGCGTAGACCGGAAGCACAAGGTCATTCGCAAGTACGTCATCACATCAGCTGAAGCTCATGATAGCCCAGTCTTTGAGGAACTGCTGGATGAGAACAACAGTAATGGCAGTATCTGGGCCGGTTCTGCTTATCGCAGTCACATTCACCGCAAGTCGACACACAAACGCCTCTTGAATAAACGGGAGCAAGAGGCAAGCCGAAAACGATCAAGAGTTCGGGCTCGAGTTGAGTACGTGCTTGCCCAGCAGGCCAATCGACTGGTGCGTAGCATCGGGCAAGTCAGGGCCGGTGTGAAGATGGGTATGATGAATTTAGTGTACAACATATGGTGTTGCTGGCCGGATGAAGCGACATATGGATACTGCCAGAAAAATGAGCGTGAAGATACCGGGCTCTCCAGATTTGCTAGAAACTATTGGCCTTTGTCAGTTTTTTAGAAGTTCCCTTGAGGTTCCCTTAATGATTACCGCGCCAATGAACAATCGGTCATCTTTTGTCGGACGATCTTGTGTGTCCGCCAATTCGTCCCAGGAAATACGCTCGCGCTCATCTTAACCCAGCGGTTGTTTTCATCCAGTGCTGTTTGAAAGGGCTAATCAAATTCGGCGAAGGATATTTGTCTATGGCTGTGATATCGGATCTATTAGGTGCACGGCTTTTGGTAGATGTTGGCTCGTTTTTTAAGCACTGTATACCTGACATTCCGTGTTTACAACAATAACATCAAAGAGTTATGGTTTATGAGAAGGCTCTACACTAAGAGATCGAGAGCCTGTAGGGTCACGAACCCTGGCGCGGGATTTAGGGCTAGATCTCAGTCCTGCCACCATCCGCAATATGATGTCCATAACCGTGTGGCCGATACCCGTAAATGCTATTCGGCGGAAGAACTGGAGCAGGCCGCAAACTTGCTCAATAGAAATTATGCAGGGGAAGGGTTGGAAACAATACATCAGCAGTTGATCTCTGAGATGATCGAGGCCAGAAACGACATGAACAAGACCATGGCTCGTGCCCTGGAGATGTCCGGGCAAGTGATCGGTTCCGGCAGCAATCAGGGTGATTACGTGATGGCCTGGCAGACCAATCTGATGGATTTCAGCGAACTCTCCCAGATGGACCATCTTCGCCAGCTTCTCGACTCCGTTTTAACGAAAAGCATCAGCTGCTCCACTTGTTGGGTGTCTCGATGCAGGCGGAGGGCATGCAGATTTTTATCGGCGAGGAGTCAGGCTGGCGCCCTTAGACCACTGTAGTCTGGTGACAGCCCCGTACGGTGCCAATGACGAGGTGGCCGACGTGGCTTGGTGTCGTGGGGCCTACCCGCATGGCCTACGACCGGGTGATTCCGATCGTCGATATCACGACAAAATTGCTCACTGCGGCCTTGAAATCACGTTAACCACCCCCAGTTTGTGGTTGTCCAGCTATTTTATTAGCGCAGAATAGCGCAGGATCTGTGCTGCTGTTTTAATAAGTACATTGAATACAATAGGTTAAAGGTAGAAAAATGACGAAAAATCAGGAACTGGCGGCTGAAGAATCAGCATCTGAGGTGATCGAGAGCGAACTGCGGGAAGAGGCTGTCTCAGAGACGCCAACCGGTGAAGAATTGAATCTCTTATTGGAAGACGCCCGCGCCAAGGCAGACGAGCATTGGGACCAGCTGGTACGCAGTAAAGCAGAGGTAGATAATCTACGCAGGCGTCACGAGCGTGAGCTGGAAAATGCCCATAAATATGCCTTGGATCGATTCGTCAACGAACTGTTATCCGTAAGGGACAGTATGGAGCTGGGCTTGAGTGCCTTTTCGGTCGGCGATACGGATGTCGGGAAGCTTCGTGAGGGTATTGAACTGACCCTGAAACTCTTAACTGATGTAATGGAAAAGTTCAATGTGGTTCAGATAGATCCAGAAGGCAAACCTTTTGATCCAGAGTTACATCAAGCGATGTCAATGATGCCACGGGACGATGTACCACCGAACACCGTAGTAACCGTGGTCCAGAGAGGATACACGCTGAATGGACGACTGGTTAGGCCCGCCATGGTGATGGTTTCACAGGCAGTGGCCTAAAAATGAAAATAAAGGGTTGAAAAAGCAGGGATATCCCCCATTTGTTGAACAACCGGATAAATTTTCTATAAAGAATTAAACGATACAGATTGGAGAGACCAGAAAATGGGAAAAATCATAGGAATTGACTTGGGTACCACCAACTCCTGCGTTGCAGTGATGGAAGGTGATAAGACCCGGGTCATTGAAAATAGCGAAGGTGATCGTACTACCCCTTCAATAGTTGCCTTTGGCAGTAATGGCGATGTGATGATCGGCCAGTCTGCAAAACGTCAGGCTGTCACCAACCCGCAGAACACGCTTTTTGCCATCAAGCGTCTGATTGGCCGCCGATTTGACGACAAAGTGGTTCAGCGTGACATTGGTATGGTGCCTTATAACATTGTCAAGGCGGACAATGGCGATGCTTGGGTAGAGGCAAATGGCAAGAAGATGGCTGCCCCCGAGGTTTCAGCCAAGATTCTGCAGAAGATGAAGAAGACGGCGGAAGATTATCTCGGTGAGGAGGTGTCGGAAGCCGTTATCACTGTACCTGCTTACTTCAATGACTCCCAGCGTCAGGCTACCAAAGATGCTGGCCGTATCGCTGGCCTGGAAGTGAAACGCATCATCAACGAGCCCACCGCCGCCGCACTAGCCTATGGTATGGATAAGAAGCGTGGAGACCAGAAACTGGCAGTCTATGACCTTGGCGGCGGTACCTTCGATATCTCCATTATCGAGATAGCCGAAATTGATGGTGAACATCAGTTTGAAGTGCTTTCCACCAATGGTGACACTTTCCTCGGTGGCGAAGATTTCGACATGCGGATAATCGATTATCTGGTAGAAAATTTTAAAAAGGAGCAGGGTTTTGATCTGCGCAATGATCCTTTAGCTCTACAGCGTCTGAAAGAGGGTGCGGAGAAGGCAAAGATCGAGCTCTCTTCCAGCCAGCAGACCGATATCAACCTGCCTTATATTACCGCGGATGCCACGGGTCCCAAGCATCTCAATATCAAACTGACCCGTGCCAAACTGGAGTCTCTGGTGGAAGAGCTGGTCAATCGTACGATTGAACCTTGCCGTACAGCGCTTAATGACGCGGGTATTACCGCATCAGAAATCGATGAAGTGATCCTGGTCGGCGGTCAGATTCGTATGCCCATGGTTCAGGAAGTGGTTGAGAAGTTCTTTGGCAAAGCGCCGCGTAAGGATGTCAATCCCGATGAGGCTGTGGCTATCGGTGCTGCCATTCAGGGCGGTGTGCTCGGTGGTGAAGTCAAAGATGTGCTGTTGTTGGACGTAACACCACTCTCTCTGGGCATCGAAACCCTGGGTGGTGTCATGACCAAACTGATCGAGAAGAATACCACTATCCCGACCAATGCCGGTCAAGTGTTCTCCACCGCTGATGATAATCAGACTGCCGTCACCGTGCATGTCCTTCAGGGTGAACGGGAGCAAGCGACTGCCAATAAATCATTGGGTCGTTTTGACCTGACCGATATTCCACCATCCCCAAGGGGAATGCCTCAGATCGAGGTGAGTTTTGATATCGATGCCAATGGTATCCTTAATGTTTCTGCCAAGGACAAGGCAACCGGTAAAGAGCAGTCCATTGTGATCAAAGCTTCATCCGGTCTGAGCGATGAAGAGGTCAATCGTATGGTCAAGGATGCCGAGTCTCACGCCGATGAAGATCATAAGTTCCAGGAACTGGTGCAGAACAGGAATCAGGCTGACGGTATGATCCATGCGATCAAAAAATCCATGGAAGAGCTTGGTGAAGATAAGCTTGAAGAGGGCGAGAAAGAGTCCATTGAAGCGGCGATAAAAGATCTGGAAGAGGCGATAAAAGGCGACGACAAGGATGCTATCGAAGCCAAAACCAAGGTACTCACCGATGCCTCCGGAAAAATGGCTGAACGGCTTTACGCCCAACAGGGTGGTGATGCTGGTGCCGCCGGTGCAGCGAGTGCTGATGCCGAGACAGCTTCTTCCGGTGGCGATGATGTCGTCGATGCCGAGTTTGAAGAGGTAAAAGAAGAGAAATAAGCGGATACTGGACGGGCGGTTACGCCCGATAATCAACCGCATAAGCGCGGGGGCGTGCAAGGCTGACAGGGCCTTCCAGGCCTCCGCGCTTTGGTGGTTTACGAAATAGATCAATTATGTCGAAGCGTGACTATTACGAAGTACTGGGTGTCAGTAAGAACGCCAGCGAAGCAGATATAAAAAAGGCTTACCGGCGTCTGGCGATGAAGCATCACCCGGATAGAAATACCGGAGATGACGCTGCAGTGGCGGAGAAAAAATTCAAAGAGACCAAAGAGGCCTACGAAATTCTTTCCGATGCCCAGAAGCGGGCAGCTTTTGACCAGTTTGGGCACGCCGGTGTAGACCCTTCCATGGGTGGGCCAGGCGGTCCGGGTGGGTTTGGTGGGAATGCCAATTTCAGCGATGTTTTTGGAGATGTCTTTGGCGATATCTTTGATGGTGGGGGTGGCCGCGGAGGCGGACCACGGATGCAGCGTGGAGCCGATCTTCGTTATAACCTTCAGCTGAGCCTGGAAGATGCCGTTGCCGGTACTACGGTAAGAATTCGCGTCCCCACCCTGGTGAAGTGCAACCCCTGCAACGGCAGCGGAGCCAAGAAAGGGAGTAAGCCTAAAACCTGTGATACGTGTGGCGGTCATGGCCAGGTCAGGATGCAGCAAGGTTTCTTCTCAGTTCAACAGACCTGTCCCACCTGTCGCGGCAAGGGAACGGTGATTGAATCCCCTTGTCTCCCCTGCCGGGGTGTCGGGCGTATTCAAGAGCATAAGACCCTGTCGGTTAAAGTGCCGCCGGGGGTCGATACCGGCGACCGCGTTCGTCTGAGCGGCGAGGGTGAAGCCAGCGAAAACGGGGGACCCTCGGGTGATCTATACGTCCAAGTATCGGTGAAAGATCATGACATTTTTACCCGGGAAGAGAGCAACCTGTTTTGCGATGTGCCGATCAGTTTTGTCACCGCAGCTCTTGGCGGCGAATTGGAAGTGCCGACACTGAGCGGGAAGGTCGTGCTAAAAATTCCAGCTGGCACCCAGTCCGGAAAGATGTTCCGGATGCGTGGCAAAGGTGTAAAACCGGTCAGGGGAGGGCCGATAGGCGATCTGATATGCCGTGTAATGGTAGAGACGCCGGTCAACTTGACGGACAAACAGAGAGATCTGTTACGCCAACTGGATTCCACCATGGAAGAGTCCGGCGGTAAGCACAGTCCGCACTCCAGCAACTGGATGGATGGCGTGAAAAAATTCTTTGAAGGCATGGGTTTTTAATAATAGGTCACACTAATATGACTCGTATAGCTGTAGTGGGCGCCGCAGGGCGAATGGGAAAGACACTGATTCAGGCCGTTTGTGATACGGATGGTTTGGTCCTTGGTGCCGCTACGGAGCGTTCCGAAAGCAGTTTGATAGGCTCGGATGCAGGAGAGCTTGCCGGTGTCGGAAGTCTGGGTGTCGAGGTGGTAGATTCACTGGAGAAAGTGGTTGCAGGCTTTGATGTGGTGATTGACTTCACTGCTCCGGCGGTCACTATGTCGCACCTTTCCACCTGTCGTGCAAACGGTAAACGGATGGTGATAGGCACGACCGGCCTAAGTGATGAACAGAAAGCGGAGCTTACGGCTGCAGCTGATAAAATCGGCATCGTGTTTGCCCCCAATATGAGTATCGGGGTCAATCTCTGCTTCAAACTGCTAGACATAGCCGCCAGGGCCTTGGGTGATGATTACGACATAGAAATCATCGAGGCTCATCACCGTCACAAAGTGGATGCGCCTTCAGGCACTGCTCTGCGGATGGGTGAGGTAGTTGAGGAGGCATTGGGACGTGATCTCAAAGCGTGTGCCGTCTATGGCCGTGAAGGCGTAACCGGTGAACGCAATCCCAAGACCATCGGTTTCGAAACAATCCGGGCCGGCGACATTGTTGGTGATCATACCGTGATGTTTGCTGCCATGGGTGAACGTGTGGAGATTACCCATAAAGCCTCCAGTCGTATGACCTTTGCCAATGGGGCTGCCCGCGCGGCAGGCTGGATTATGCAGCGGGAAAAAGGTCTGTTCGATATGCAGGATATACTTGGTTTGAAGTGACCTCGACGTCGTAACGGCAGATTCGGACCGGAACCCAATATGAGGGGATTCCAATGCGTATTTTTTCATTAACCGGTATGACTTTTTGCCACTCACCTCTGCTCCTGAGTGGGTGTGGCGGAGAGGTATTGTCACCGGAAGATCGCATCAGAGAGATGTTGTCTGCCGGTGAAAAGGCCTTTGAAGGACGCTCAGTCAGTGAGGTAGGCCGATTCCTCTCTGAACAGTACCTCGATGACACCGGTCGCCAGCGCGGCCAGCTGCAGAAACTCCTTGCAGGCTATTTTCTGACTCACCAATCCATTCATCTGCTGATGCAGATTAATCGCATTGAGTTCACCGGTGAGAGTACAGCTGAAACGACGCTGTTCGTTGCGCTGGCCGGAAGACCTGCTAACTCCGTAACCCAGTTGATCTCTATTCGCGCCGAATCTGAATCTCAAGGAGGAGCAGGGTGAGTGGCAGGTGCTGTCCGGGCGTTGGAGCAAGGCGGAGAGCCCGATATCTTCACGCTCATTCTTCTGGCAACACCATATTAATACCTCGCTTCATCCGGCCAGCCACACCAGTCGACGCATGTTGTACACCAAATTCATCATCCCCATCTTCACGCTGGCCCTGACTTGCCAGATGCTACGCACTAGTCGATTGGCCTAGCCTGTGCAATCATTCAGATGAGCCGCAGCAATTATAGCCACAAAAGCAGGGAGCATGATGATACCGTGTTCGTTATGGCTATCAACGCATTCACATTCTATTGTAACGTGAAGGCTGGCGGATGAATCATAAGCGTGTGTTGCGCATCTATCGTGAAGAGGGCCTCAATCTAAGGCGCAAACGACCAAGACGTCGAGTTGCCGCTGCACACCGGATGGACAGGCCGGAGCTCTTTCATATTGATCAGTGCTGGAGTATGGATTTTGTCGCCGATCAACTGTTCAATGGGCGACAAATCAGAGCGTTAACTGTAGTCGATAATTTGGCCGAGAATGTGTTGTTATTGCGGTTGATCGTGCTGCAAAAGGGGAACAGGTTGTGGATATTATGGAGCAATTACGACTCTGTAATAAGCGTAAGCCTGAGAGGATTCAAGTCGATAATGGCCGTGAATTTATTTCGAAGGCCCTTGATCAATGGGCGTATAAGAATAAAGTAACATCAGACTTTTCGCGGCAGGGAAAGCCAACAGATAATGCGTTTATTGAGTCGTTCAACGGGAGTTCTAGGGATGAATGTTTAAATACCCATTGTTTTTTGTCACTGAAAGATGCGCAAGAAAAGATTGAAAGCTGGCGCCATGATTACAATACATTCCGACCCCATGCATCACTGGAAAATTTGATGCCGGATGAATTCTGGGAGAAGCACTTTAAGGCTGAACTTTTCTAAGAATGCCCGGTACAGTTTTTTGTAGGGGCTCTAAGGGAGAGCCGCTGCCAAAGCTGGAAAGGACCGTATATTGGGAGGCTTTTCGGGTATTGTTGGGCTCAGTTTATAAAAATAGTGATCCCAGTAAAGGTGGGCATCCGCCTTGCGATGCAGTGCGGATGTTCAAGGTGTTGCACTTACAGCATTTATTCAATCTGAACGATGATCAAACAGAGTTCAAAATTCGGGATCGCTATGGCTTTTGTCGTTTCTTTGGGCTGAGTCCGGAGGATAAGGTACCCGATGCCAAAACGGTTTGGGTGTATCGTGAGCACCTGAAAGAATGGGGCCTTGTTGATAAACTCTTTTCAGAGCTGTTGATCCAGATTGATGCAGCAGGCTTCAGTGTTCGCAAGGGACAAATTGTAAATCCCGCTATCGTTCCAGTACCCAAGCAACGTAATACGCGAGAGGAAAATAGGCAGATCAAAGCCGGAGATAACCCTGAGGGATGGGGCGGTAACAAGCGCCGCCAGAAGGATGTTGAAGCCCGCTGGACTAAGAAGCATGGTAAAACCCACTATGGGTACAAAAGCCACATCAGCATAAACCGGAAGCACAAGGTCATTCGCAAGTACGTCATCACATCAGCAGAAGTTCACGACAGCCAGATCTTCGAGGAACGGCTGGATGAGAACAACAGTAATGGCAGTGTCTGGGCCGATTCTGCTTACCGCAGTGTAGAACGGGAAGCCGCTTTACCGGGTGCGCATTACCGCAGTCAGATTCATCGCAAGTCGACACGTAAACGCCCTTTGAATGAACGGGAGCAATAGGCAAACCGAAAACGATCAAGAGTTCGGGCTCGAGTTGAGCACGTGTTTACCCAGCAGACCCATCGACTAGTGCGTAGCATCGGGCAAGTCAGGAATGAGCGTGAAGACACCGGACTCTCCAGATTTGCTAGAGACTATTGGCCTTTGTCGGTTTCTTAGAGGTTCCTTTTACTGGCTTTTGAGGTGTAAAACCCCAGCGCTTAAGGTAGTCGCCCATAGTCCACACTGGGATATTAATTCCCCAAAACTATTTGATAAGCTGAGCAGATGGAACTGAACAGCTCGCGCTCTCAGAAGGGAAGTGTTAGGAATTTTGTGTCAATTCTTTAATTTTCAGCATAATACTGTAGGTAGAGTTGATTATGACAGAATCATTTGATTTTGATAGAATTTTAAAGGCCCTTCAGTCAGGGCAGGCCATTAGCGGGAAAGAGGGTGTTTTGGCCCCGTTACTAAAACAGCTCACCGAGGCTGCTCTTGAAACTGAGCTAGAGAATCATATTGCTGATGATGTGGTGCCTAACCGCAAGAACGGCAAGTCCCGCAAGACACTTAAAACAAGCGAGGGCCGTATTGACCTGAATACGCCCCGTGACCGGGCCGGTACGTTTGAGCCCCAAATTATTAAGAAGCATCAAACCAGTATCAGCGATGGGATTGAAACCAGGATCTTGTCGATGTATGGCCGGGGCTTAAGTATTTCGAGACTGTCCTGAATTCTGTGTAACTGCCTATCATTAAACCCAAACAAGGGAGAGGATAGGCAGATGATCGACAAGAAAGAGCTCCAGGCGATAGCCCAGGCGGCCGCTAAAAACATCAAAACTGAAGAAGATCTCAGCGAGTTTCGGCCAATGCAGCCCAGAATCACGGTCGATGCAGCACTCAACGTTGAACCGGATGATCATCTTGGCTTTGCCAAATCATGAACAGTCCGAAGCGAGTAATAGCCGCAACGGCACTACCAGCAAGACCTTGCAAACGGAAGATGACCAGTTTGAACTGGATACCCCGCGAGGTAGAGCGGGCAGCCGAACCTCAGCTAGTTAAGAAACACCAGCGTCGATTTACCTCAATGGATGACAAGATCCTCTTCTTGTATGCTCAGGGTATGATGACCCGCGAAATCGTCACGACATTCAAGGAAATGTACGGAGCCGATGTCTCCGCCACACCCATATCCAAAGTTACTGATGCGGTTATCGAGCAGATTGACGAATGGCAATCTTACCCCCTGGATGCAATTCAGCCTATTGTTTATCTGGACTGCATTGTCGTTAAAATCCGGCAAGACAAGAAAGTGCTCAACAAAGCAATTTACCTCGCTTTGGGCGTCAACCTGGAAGGCCACAAGGAATTATCGGGGCTCTGGCTGTCGGGGAATGAGGGTGCCAAGTTCTGGCTGAACCTGCTGACAGAGCTTCAGAATCGCGGTGTAAAGAATATTTTGATTGCCTGTGTCGATGGCTTAAAGGGCTTTCCTGATGCAATCAACACGGCTTTGTATTGTGCATATGCTACGGAACTTGATGAAGTAGGTGCCCTGGAAAGACTACAAGCCTGTGCGGCTGATTTGAAAAAGATTTACCAGTCCATCACCGGGGAAGAAGCCTTACCGGCGCTGGATAAATTCTCTGACCGATGGGACAACAAACACCCAGGTCAGCCGCTCCTGGAGTGCCTATTGGCAAAATCTCAACACGCTGTTCTACTACCCGGAGGACAGACGAAAAGTGATCTACACGACCAACGCCATTGAGTCGCCGAACAGCGTCATTCGCAAAGCGATCAAAAAGCGGAAGTTGTTTCCAACCGATGATTCGGCGAAGAAGGTAATCCACCTGGCAATCCAGGCCGCATCGAAAAAGTGGACAATGCCGATCCGTCATTGGAAACCAGCACTGAATAGATTTATGATTGAGTTCGAAGAACGCTTAGCGGAATATATTTAATCCGGGCAGTTACACAGAAAACTTTACAGGCTCGTTATTCCGATATCAGTAAACATATCCATGATCTCTATGGCATCTCGGTCTCTACCGCAGCAATCAGTGCGATAACCGACAAAATAATCGATACTGTAAAAGCTTGGCAACAGCGTCCACTGGATTCGCATTATCCCTTTGTTTGGCTGGACGCAATTCACTACAAAGTTCGGGCTCAAGGCCGCTACCAAAATCGCGCTGTTTATACCGTTCTTGGGCTGAATATTGAAGGCAAAAAAGAAGTGCTGGGGTTATACCTATCCGAAAGTGCAAGAAGTGGGATAACTTATCCGTCTGTTTTCGTTATCCCGAGGACATTCGTCGAGTTATTTATACGACTAATTCTATTGAAGCAGTGCATCGACAATTCCGGAAATTGACAAAAACCAAGGGTGGTTTTCCGAATGACAACAGCCTGCTCAAATTATTATACCTTAGCATTCAGAATGCCAGTAAGAAATGGACGATGCCCATTCGCAACTGGAACCTGACCTTGCCTCAACTGGCTATCTTCTTCGAAGGTAGGCTTGATCGCGCACTTGATCTGTGATGGTATGGATTGAGTGCTTTTACGTTGACACAATATTCTGAACAGTCTCCTCAGAAGTTCTTGTTGCGCAGTGCTTGAGCTTGCATGCAAGCTATTTTCATACAAGCATTATGTTATAATGTGCAAATATCCGCACCCACAAATCGCACAAAGCTCTCAGAGTACACGAAGAAAAGCCTTTGATATCCGATCTGTTATCCTCGTGTTGTTGTCGGTGAACCACGGGTTTTCCCACGCTCAAACTATACCAAACGGGAAATAAAAAAACCCGCTCCCGCGCAGACTGCCGGAAGCGGGTTTTTAATACCTCAATATTGTCTGTCAGTCTGCAAGCAGGCTGGCATGAGCGGCGGCCAATCGGGCCACCGGCACTCTCGGCGCTGAACAGGAGACGTAGTTCAACCTCGCATGATGACAGAATTTGATCGATGATGGGTGCCCCCCATGTTCACCGCAAATGCCAACACTGAGATCAGGATGATTACTTCTGCCCCACTCCACCGCAAGCTTCATCAATTTACCCACTCCCTTTTCATCCAGTACCTCGAACGGATTATCCTGGAGAATACCGTTTTCGTTGTACATCGGCAGGAACTTGTTCTCCGCATCTTCCCGGGAGAACGAGAAGGTCGCCTGAGTAAGGTCATTGGTACCGAAGGAGAAAAAGTCGACCTCCTTAGCCAGTGAATCCGCACGCATACAGGCTCGAACCACTTCTATCATGGTACCGAAACGGAAATCCACTTCGCAGCCACAGTTCCCCTCCACCTCTTTGCGGACTTCATCGACAAACTCTTTGACGTGCTTCAGCTCCTCTGCAGTACAGACCTGGGGCACCATAATCTGGGGGTGGACTTCAATACCTTTTGCCGCACACTCCGCAGCCGCCTCCAGAACCGCGCGTATTTGCATTGAGTATATCTCAGGGAAGGTGATTCCTAGACGCACACCGCGATGTCCCAACATCGGATTGGTCTCATACAGAGCTCGCACTTTACGCAGCATGGTCTGTTTCTTTTCTATCGCCTCCTCCACGAGGTGGGCATCCACAAGGCGCCGCATGGAATCGGCTTCATCTCTCGCCTGGCTCGGGTCATGCAGCAGCATCATGGTGTTTGCCAACACCTCCACGCCCCTTGCTGTATCCCGCAGATGGCACAACTTTTCAAGATCATCCTCCAGTTGGTTCTCACCCGGCAGAAACTCATGAATGGGTGGATCCAGCAAGCGAATGGTCACTGGCTGGGGTGACATGGTTTCAAATATCGCCGCAAAATCGGCCCGCTGCATAGGCAGGAGCTTATCCAGCATCGCCTGGCGCTGCGCTTCCGTCTCAGCCACAATCATCTCGATAACCGCCGGCAACCGCTCGATATCGTTGAACATGCGTTCAGTCCGGCACAGTCCGATTCCCTGGGCGCCGTATTTTATCGCACGCGCCGCATCCATGGCTGTGTCGGCATTTGCCATGACCCGCAGGTAGGCCACTTCATCAGCCCAACTCAACAGTAGGTGGAGCTCTTCGGTAAACTCCGGTTCAACCGTTGCTATCTCGCCCAAATAGACGTTACCGCTACTGCCATCGATGGTGATGATATCGCCCTCTTTGATCATCGCATCACCGATGCGGGCTTGCCGTTTCATCACATCGACAGTAATGCCTTCCGCGCCCGCCACACAGGGCTTGCCCATCCCTCTCGCCACCACAGCCGCGTGAGACGTCTTTCCGCCCCGGCTGGTCAGAATACCTTCTGAAGCAAAAAAGCCGTGAATATCCTCTGGCTTGGTCTCTTCACGCAACAGGATCACTCTCTGGCCGCCGTTTCTGCCAAGCTCTTCCGCCCGGTCCGAATCAAAAACCACATGGCCACAGGCTGCGCCCGGTGAAGCTGGCAATCCGGTAGCAACCGGTTGGGCACTGGAATTCGGATCGAGCTGAGGGTAGAGCATCTGTTCCAAATACTCTGGATCAATACGCAACAGTGCCCGTTTTTTATCGATCAAGCCTTCCTGCTCCATCTCCACTGAGCTACGGACCATGCCGATCGCATTCATCTTTCCATTGCGGGTCTGGAGACAGTAGAGCGTGCCCTGTTCAATGGTAAATTCGAAGTCCTGAACTTCATGATAGTGTTGCTCCAGCCGCTGTCTCAGTTCTTCCAGTTGACGTGCCATCTCCGGCAGTTCCTCATCGAGAAGATGAATCGGTTTGGGTGTACGGATACCTGCCACCACATCCTCGCCTTGGGCATTAATCAGATATTCACCATAGAGCAGGTTCTCACCCGTCCCCGGATTGCGGGTAAAGCCAACACCAGTGGCTGAATCATCACCCCGGTTGCCAAATACCATGGTGCAGATATTGACTGCGGTTCCATTGGCCAAATCTGGCGTTATATTGAATTCATGGCGGTAATCAACCGCACGCTTGCCCATCCAGGAGGAGAACACTGCCTTGATGGAGATCTCCAACTGCTCGTAGGGATCTTCAGGAAAAGGTAAGCAAGTATGATCCTCAACCACTTTGAGGAAACGCTCACTGATCTCTTGCAGATCTTCTGCGAAGAGGCCCACATCTTCAATCACATGTGATTTTTGTTTAACCGCCTCAAACTGCTCGTCAAACAGCTCATCTGGAATATTCAGCGCAACTTTACCGAACAGCTGAATGAAACGCCGATAGGCATCGTAGCCGAACCTTGGATCATCAGTCTGTTCAATTTCCCCTGCCAGGGTCTCCGCATTAAGGCCCAGGTTAAGAATGGTATCCATCATGCCGGGCATCGACATGGCGGAGCCACTGCGCACAGAGATCAAGAGTGGGTTGTTTCTATCACCAAATCCTTTTCCGGTCGCCTTCCCCACCGCCTGCATCTGCATGCGGACCTGCTCCATAATCCCGGGTGCCAGCTCATAGTCATCGGAGTTCAGATACTCCAAACAGGCATCTGTACTGATAACAAAGCCGGGGGGGACATTGAGGCCCATCTGGGTCATTTCGCAGAGGTTGGCGCCTTTGCCTCCCAAAAGTTTCTTGTTTTTTCCGTCGCCCTCTGAAAAAGCGAAAACCCATTTCTTGTCCAGTGTCATAATAATTAAATGCTCCAACTTTTTTGATGAAAGCCAGCAAGTGCTAATTTATTACAGCAGACATGCTCTTGCGCCTGATTCCGGTATAATGCCGATCCGGATGTACTCTAAACCCTATATACTATCTTAAATATTGCAGTGAACAATGGAAAAAACCTACGATCCTCACAGTCTAGAACAACGTTGGTACAAAACCTGGGAAAGAAAAGGCTATTTCGCCCCCACCGCCGACGACAGCAATTCACCCTATTGCATCATGATTCCGCCGCCCAATGTGACGGGCAGTCTGCACATGGGACATGCATTCCAAGACACCATTATGGATACCCTCACCCGTTTTCATCGGATGAAGGGCGACAAGACGCTCTGGCAGGCAGGCTCCGATCATGCGGGCATCGCCACCCAGATGGTCGTGGAGCGGCTGATCAATGCCGAGGGAAAAAACCGTCACGACTATGGCCGTGAGAAATTCCTGGAGAAGATCTGGGATTGGAAAACCCACTCCGGTGGCACCATTACCCGCCAGTTGCGCCGAATGGGCTCATCCCTGGATTGGGAGCATGAACGCTTCACCATGGATGAGGGGCTCTCCGATGCCGTAAAAGAGGTCTTCGTGCGGCTCTATGAAGAGGAACTGATCTATCGCGGCAAACGGCTGGTGAACTGGGATCCGGTACTCCACACCGCAGTTTCCGACCTGGAGGTACTCTCCGAAGAGGAGAACGGCCACCTCTGGCATATGCGATATCCTCTGACCAACGGCCAGGGCAATCTGGTGGTGGCCACTACCCGCCCTGAAACCATGCTGGGCGACTTTGCGGTAGCGGTTCATCCCGGCGACGAGCGTTATAAACACCTGCTTGATGAATTTGTCGAACTCCCCCTGACCGGGCGCAGAATACCTATTATCGCCGACGACTACGTCGACCCGGAATTCGGCACCGGTTGCGTAAAAATCACCCCGGCACACGACTTCAACGACTATGCCGTCTGGCAACGCCACCGGGATCAGAAGGCAATTGTAGAACAACCCCATGGCGGCCTGATTAACATCTTCACCATCGATGCTGCCGTGCGGGAGAACGAAGAGGATGAAGGCGATCTGATTCCGGCAAAATATATCGGCATGGACCGTTATCAGGCCCGTAAACAGATTATTACCGATCTAGAAGCCGACAACCTTCTGGAAAAAACCGAGGACCATAAACTGATGGTACCCAGAGGCGACCGATCTGGTGCTGTCATCGAACCTTTTCTTACCGACCAGTGGTATGTGAAAGTCGGGCCACTGGCCAAGCCGGCCATTGAGGCGGTGGAGAACGGCAGTATCAAATTTATCCCCGACAACTGGAAAAACACCTATTTCGAATGGATGCGCAATATTGAAGACTGGTGCATCAGCCGGCAGATCTGGTGGGGCCACCGTATCCCTGCCTGGTACGATGCGGAAGGCAATATCTATGTCGGCCGGTCAGAAGAGGAGGTGCGCAACAAGCATAAACTGCCTGCGGACTATGAACTATCCCAGGATGAAGATGTACTGGACACTTGGTTCAGCTCTGCCCTCTGGCCCTTCTCCACCCTGGGCTGGCCGGAAGATAACGAGCGGATCAAAACCTTCTACCCGACCAGCGTACTGGTCACCGGGTTCGACATCATCTTCTTCTGGGTTGCCAGAATGATCATGATGGGTCTTAAATTCATGGGTGATGTCCCTTTCAAAGAGGTCTATATCCATGGGCTGGTGCGGGACTCCCATGGCGACAAGATGTCAAAATCCAAGGGTAACGTGCTTGATCCCATCGATCTTATTGACGGCATCGATCTGGAGACACTGGTAAAGAAACGCACCAGCGGAATGATGCAGCCACAACTGGCAAAAAAGATTGGGAAAATGACACGCCGGGACTTCCCCAACGGTATCCCCTCTTTCGGCACAGATGCGCTGCGCTTCACCTTCGCGGCCCTGGCTTCAACGGGCCGCGATATTAAGTTCGATCTGGGCCGTATCGATGGTTACCGCAACTTCTGCAACAAACTATGGAATGCAGCACGTTATGTATTGGTGAATACGGAGGGAGAGAAGTGCGGTCAGAATGGCGGTGACATCGAACTGAGTGTGGCAGATCGCTGGATCATCGCAAAACTGCAAGCCACCACTACCACGGTAACCGATGCCATCGAAGGCTATCGTCTCGACCATGCTGCAAAAGCAATCTACGAGTTCACCTGGAGTGACTATTGCGGCTGGTATCTGGAACTGTCAAAACCGGTTCTGACCGACAATAACGCCAGCGATGCCGCCAAACGGGGCACCCGCCAGACCCTGGTCCAGGTGCTGGAGACCCTGCTGCGGCTAACCCACCCCATCATGCCCTTTATCACTGAAGAGATCTGGCAGCGGGTATCCCCGCTTGCAGGTATCAGTGGTAAAACCATCATGAGCCAGCCCTACCCGACTGCCGACAGCCAACTGGTTGACCAGGCCACAGTCGCCGAAATGGAGTGGGTGATGGAGTTCATCCTCGGCATACGCAAGATCAAGGGTGAAATGAACATTGCCTCAAGTAAACCTTTGCCGGTACTGCTGCAGAATGCCAGTGATCTGGACCAGTTAAATCTGGCCGCAAATCGTCACTGCCTGAACTTTCTGGCACGGCTGGAATCAGCCACCGTACTGGCAGCAGATGAAGAGGCTCCTGAATCTGCTACTGCTCTGGTTGGTGAGATGAAAGTCTTGATCCCCATGGCCGGGCTGATCGACAAAGAGGCAGAACTGGCGCGGCTGGAAAAGGAGATTGCCAAGCTCCAGAGCAACGTCGAGCGTATCAACAAGAAGTTAAATAACCCCAACTTTGTCGATAAAGCACCGGAAGCTGTGGTACAGAAAGAGCGCGATAAAGTTTCCGACCAGCAATCAGCCTTGGCTAAGCTGGAAGAACAGCTGGGGAAAATCCGGAGCTTATAGACACAGCTCTCGAAGTAACCGATGAAAATCATCCGCCTGGATAATTTGCGAAATCCTCCCCGTTCGGAGGGTGAACAAAGCAGATGCCCATCAGCCATGCAGATGGAGCCTGTAAAGTCTTCTGTGTAACAGCCAAGGTTAAATATATACCGCTAAGCGTTCTTCGAACTCAATCATGAATCTATTCAGTGCTGATTTCCAATGACGGATCGGCATTGTTCACTTTTTCGATGCGGCCTGGATTGCCAGGTAGATGACCTTCTTCGCAGAATCATCGGTTGGAAACAACTTCTGCTTTTTGATCGCTTTAATGATGCTGTTCAGCGATTCAATGGCGTTGGTCGTGCAGATCATTTTTCGTCTGTCCTCCGGGTAGTTGAACAGCGTGTTGAGATTCTGCCAATGGGCACTCCAGGAGCGGCTGATCCGGGGGTATTTGTTATCCCATCGATCAGAGAATTTATCCAACGCCGGTAAGGCTTCTTCCTTGGTGATGGACTGATAAATATTTTTCAAATCAGCCGCCATAGGCTTGTGGTCTTTCCAGGGCACCTACTTCATCGAGTTCCGTAGCATATGCACAATACAGAGCTGGATCTAGGTATCCGGAAAGGCCGTGTTGATAGCATCAGGAAAGCCTTTTAAGCCTTCGACACAGGCAATCAAAATATCCTTCACACCGCGATTCTGAAGCTCTGTCAGCGCGTTCAGCCAGAACTTGGCACTCTCATTCTCCGACAGCCAGAGCCCCGATAATTCCTTGTGGCCTTCCAGGTTTACGCCCAAAGCGGGGTAAATTGCTTTGTTGATCATTTTCTTGTATTGCCGGATTTTAATGACAATGCTGTCCAGATAAACAATAGGCTGAATCGCATCCAGGGGGTGAGATTGCCATTCGATAACCGCATCAGTAACTTTGGATATGAGTGTGGCGGAGACATCGGCTCCGTACATTTCCTTAAATGTCGTGACGATTTCGCGGGTCGTCATACCCTGAGCATACAGGAAGAGGATCTTGTCATGCATTGAGGTAAATCGACGCTGGTGCTTTTTAACCAGTCGGGGTTTAAAGCTGCCCGCTCTTTCTCGTGGAGTATCCAGTTCAAACTGGCCATCTTCCGTTTGCAAGGTCTTGCCAGTAGTACCGTTGCGGCTATTACTCGCTTCGGACTGTTCATGTTTGGCAAAGCCACGATGATCATCCGGTTCAACGTTGAGTGCTGCATCGACCGTGATTTTGGTCAGCATTTGCCGAAACTCGTTGTGATCTTCTTCAGTTTTGATGTTATTAGCGGCCGCCTGGGCTATCGCCTGGAGCCCTTTCTTGTCGATCGGCTGCCTGTCCTCTCCCTTGTTTGGGTTTAATGATAGGCCGTTACACAGAATCTAGGTCTGTCTCGAGGATACCGGGCTCTCCTGATCTGCTAGAGACTATTGGCCTTTGTCGGATTTTTAGAAGTTCCCTATATCGAGTTTCCTCACTTTCAATTATTAATGTGGAAGACCGTACTAACCCAGGATTTATTTCAGCCTGTCCTCATTCTGTGCATGGCCATATTGAGCATGCGGATAGTGGCATTCATGGCAGCGAACACCTGGTTGGAGTGAATCCCCCTGGTCTTGAAACTCCCCTCTGGGCCTTTCCATGTAATGGTTGCCTCAGTCAATGCACTAGTTTTACCACCCCTGGGGATGCGCACTTCAAAGTCCACCAACTTGGCCCGTGGAATGCCTCTGCTCTTCAGCAGCTTGCTAATGGCGTTCATAAACGCATCGAAACCACCGTTGCCCTTACCGGCCGAGAGCAGGATCTCATCGCCAATGCGGACCCTGATACTGGCAGTGGACTCGAGCTCTAGTCCCGATGTAATGGAGCAGTTGATCAGCTCTACATAATCATAATCCCGGCTCTCCAGCGCCTCGGCAATGATAAAGGGGAGATCATCTGCCGTAATCGTCTTCTTTGAATCACCCAGCGCCACCACTCTTGAAAGCACTTTTTCCAGGTTTTTGTCGGAGAGGGAGATATCCAGTTTTTCCAGATTCTTTTGCAGTGAAGCCTTGCCGCTCATCTTGCCCAAGGCATAGTTTCGCCGGCGTGCAAAGCGCTCTGGGCTGAGCTTGGTCTGATAGAGCCCCCCTTTCTTGTCCCCATCGGCGTGAATGCCACTCGTCTGGGTAAACACATCTGCTCCGACAATGGGCGTATTATCCGCAATCCGTTTGCCCGAGAAATGCTCTACTAGCTGACTCACTCGCTCAAGGTGAGACTCATCAATCGACAGCTTCATGCCCATTTTGTCTTGCAGATTCACCGCCACCTGAGCCAACGCCGCATTACCCGCCCGTTCGCCGAGGCAGTTGACAGTACAGTGGATTGATGACACTCCGGCCCTGGCCGCCGCCATGGCATTGGCTGTGCCCAATCCATAATCGTTGTGTGGATGGAAATCAAACCGGCAATCGGGAAACCGGCCAATCATATCAGAGAGGCTGTCATGAACCTCTTCCGGGGTTAGCACACCCAATGTATCCGGCAGCATAAAGTGAACGATATCAGCACCCTTCAACTTCTCCATCATCCCATAGACATACTCGGGATTATCCCGATAGCCGTTGGACCAATCCTCCAGGTAGATATTGACTTTCAGTCCCCGTTTGTGAGCGTAGTTAATGGTTTTCTTGATGTCTCCTGCATGCTGGGATAGGCTCTTGTGGAGCTGATGACGACAGTGCTTCTCACTCCCTTTGGTGAGGAGATTGATCACATGGCCGCCCGCTTCACATATCCAATCCACACTGCGCTTATAATCGACAAAACCCAGCACTTCGACCTTTTCGGCCATATCCACTGTCTCTGCCCACTGAATAATATTGGAGACCGCCTCCTTTTCACCTTCGGAGATCCGGGCAGAAGCGACTTCAATCCGATCCACCTTCAGCAACTGCAACAGTGCTTTGGCGATATTCAGCTTCTCAGCCGGAGAGAAAGAGACACCCTGAGTCTGTTCTCCATCTCTCAGAGTTGTATCCAGTATGTTGATGTGTTGGTTTTTTTTCACTATTGAGATCACTATTCAGCTTGGCCATCCCGCACAGCGGGCGGCTCATAATCCGACAGACTCCTAATACGTCATCAAGACTACCTTGATAGCGTATTAGCGATTAGCAAGGATAGATTTCATATACTCCCTTATCGCCTCACCATCGGCAGCCAGGGTTTCACAGCGAGTCTCTTTATCCATCAGCCCCTGGAGTGATGGAGGTAGATCAGCTTCTACGCCAATCGCCTCCTTGACTGCATCACCAAACTTTGCCGGATGCGCTGTTGCAAGGCATACCGTATCGGGGAAATCTCTGGCCGCATAGACACCGACCGCAGTATGAGGGTCGAGAACGTAACCACTCGCCTCATAGGTGACGCGTATCTGTTCTACTATCTGCTCTTCGCTGATGGCAGCGGCAAGAAACAGTGTTTCAACCTCCTTGCGTTTCTCTTCGGAGACTTCGATCCGCCCTTCTGCCACCATCTGCGCCATTAGAGCCTTCACTTTTTGAGGATCTTCGCCCATCAGATAGTAGAGATAGCGCTCGAAATTGGATGAGATCTGGATATCCATCGAAGGGCTGATGGTGGGATGCACCTCCCCGGCAGAGTAGACACCGCTCTTGATAAAACGCGAGAGAATATCATTTCGGTTGGTCGCCAGTATCAGGCGCTCCACCGGCAATCCCATGCGCACCGCCACATAACCGGCAAAGATATCGCCGAAATTGCCAGTCGGTATGGAGAAGGTCAATTTCTTGCTGACATCGCCCCCGGTGATACGGCCCCAGGCATAGAAATAGTAAACCACCTGCGCCAGAATCCGCGCCCAGTTTATCGAATTGACCGCTCCCAGACTGTAGTTCTGTTTGAACTCCAGGTCATTGAACAGCAGCTTCACGATCTGCTGACCATCGTCAAAGGTGCCGGTTATGGCAATATTATGGACATTGTTATCCAGCACCGTGGTCATCTGCCGTTCCTGGATCGGGGATACCCGGCCTTTCGGATGCAGGATAAAGATATCGATCAGTTCCTGGCCTTGCACACCACAGATGGCAGCCGAACCAGTATCGCCGGAAGTGGCTCCCAGAATGCTCAAACGACCGCCGCTGCGCTCCAGCAGTAATTCAAATAGATTGCCCAGGAACTGCAGGGCCACATCCTTAAAAGCAGCAGTAGGCCCATGGAAGAGCTCCAATATACGCAGTCCCTTCACATCCACGACAGGCGTCACCTCAGGATGAGTGAAGCTGACATAGGAGCGTTCAACCAGATCAGCCAGTTCATCCCGGCTGATATCCTCACCGACAAATGGAAGTATCACTTCGGTCGCCAGTTCCTGAAATGAAAGTCCGGCCCAGCGGCTCAAGGTAAGTCCATCCACTTGAGGAAAAGACTCGGGCAGCAGCAGGCCGCCATCGGTAGCCAAACCCATCATCACTGCCTCGGAGAAGCTCACCGGCTCCACGCCGCCACGGGTACTGATATAACGCATTATTGATCGCCCTCAACCCTGCCAATTTGGATAAAATGGGAAGTATACCAGCCTTATGAGATGCCTTCAGGCGATCTGCTCGTGTGCTCTTCCATCCAGGGAAACTGTCCGATTGTGGAGATCCCATCACATGGAATGGAATTTTGATTTGCAAATCACCGAAAATACTTGCCATAAATCAATATATACTTATTAACACATTGTTTACAATGCGCTTTTATACAATATCCTTCGCACTAGCCATACTCTTATTTGCACCCTGTAAAAGAGATTTCTGATGGAAAAACTGGTCAATCTCGTGAGGCCCTACCAAAAACTGTACCGGGCATTCTTAGAAAATTCCGGCCTTAGAATGCTTCTCCCGGAATTCATCCGGCGTCAAATTTTTCAGTGATGTATGGGGTCGAAATGTATTGTAACCATGGCGCCAGCTTTCAATCTTTTCTTGCGCATCTTTCAGTGACAAAAACCAATGGGTATTTAAACATTCATCCCTAAAAAACCCCCGTCGGACGACTCAATAATAGAGTAATCAGTTGAATTTGCTTGATAACTTAAACGGACAGTAGTGAGTGATAATAATTCAAGACAGAAACAGATCGTCCAACAACTGTGATTCCGGGTTGATGGCATAGCGGGAGAAATCCGTCACCCCCTCTTCAGTCAACACCTCTTCATCAATAAAAAAGTGACCACTGCAACTGTTACTGTCCCGGGTAAGAATAGCATGGGCGGCATCGGCAACGATTTCGGGTTTCCGGCACATCCCAGGTTGAACAAGACCACCAAGCATCTTAATCGCAGCGGTCAGAATAACACTGCGCGGCCAGAGAGCATTGACAGCAATCTCTTTGAACTCCTCAGCCATGCCCAGCACACACATGCTCATGCCGTATTTTGCCATGGTATAGGCCAGATGCGGTTTGAACCACTTCGGGTCCATTGTCAGTGGCAGTGCCAAATTCAGAATATGCGGGTTCTTCGCCTTCAGCAACTCAGGCAGGCATGCCTGAGAGGTGACGAAGGTACCTCTGACACTCACCTGATGCATAAGGTCGAAGCGTTTCATTGATATATCAAGGGTTCCGGTCAGACCGATGGCACTGGCATTATTTATCAGAATATCGATACTACCAAACCGATCCACCGTTTCAGCAACCGCTTCGGCTACTCGCTGCTCATCACGAATATCCACAGCCAATGGCAAGGCATTTCCTCCTGCCCGCTCGATCTCGTCTGCGGCTGTATGGATAGTGCCTGGTAACTTTGGATGAGGCTCGGTGGTTTTCGCCGCTATGACGATATTCGCACCATCCCTGGCCGCCCGAAGCACAATGGCTAGTCCGATACCACGACTGCCGCCGGTGATGAAAAGAGTTTTACCTTTTAGCATCGACTCTTCAAAAAGCCTCATCATTAAATAACATCGTGCTATCGGAGCCAGACATGATAGCGGCAAACAGTGCCCCGGTCTGGGGCAGAATCCGGTCAAAATAGAACTGTGCAGTATCCACTTTCGCCTGGTAAAATAGTGCTTCATCGCCTTCACGCTGTTTCGTTCCGATCTCTGCCATACGCATCCAGAGATACCCCAAAGCCACCAAAGCGAACAGCCGTAGATAATCGGCAGCAGCAGCACCTGCCTGATCCGGATTTTTCATCCCTTCCCGGGCGACCCAGGCAGTAGCCATCTGCAGGCGGCCAAACGATTTGGCCAGTGGCATCACAAATGACTGCAGGGCCGGATCACTCTCTGTCTGCTGCTCAATATTCCGTAATTCGGCCAGACTTCTGGCTAGATCTTTCTGCTGCTGTTCCAGTTCCTTGATACGCTGTCTGACCTTGATAATGAGTAGCTGCTGTTGCTCAATCTGAACCGGGTCCGCATTGTAAAGATCGAGGCATTCGCGAATATCTGTCAGAGAGAATCCAAGGCGTTTGGCCGAAGGATCAACTCCAGCCGGCCTCGGTCACGATAGGTGTAAACCCGATTCGATCACACCTGCTAGGGGCTCAGCAACTGTTTAGTTTCGTAAAAATCGAATGGTTTTTGGTGTAGCACCAAACAGATCTGCAAGCTCTGTAATAATCAGCAATTTCTCCACATGAGTCCCCCCTTGTGGGTAAATCATAGCCTGCTTTACGTATACATCAAGCACTTCGGGAGAAATACCGGATTCTTTGCTTTTGCAGTCGCTCCTAAATTATTTATGACCACATGATAAGCATAAATTAAGGGAACCTCTAAAAACCCAACAAAGGCCAATAGTCTCTAGCAAATCCGAAGAGCCCGGCGTCTTCACACTGATTTTTCTGGCAACATCCATATTCATACCTCGCTTCATCCGGCCAGCCACGCCAATCGACGCATGTTGTACACCAAATTCATCATACCAATCTTCACGCCGGTCCAGCCTTGTCCGATGCTACACACCAGTCGATTGGTCTGCTGGGCAAACACGTGCTCAACTCGAGTTCGAACTCTTGGTCGTTTTCAGTTTGCCTCTTGCTCCCGTTTATTCAAGGGGCGTTTACGTGTCGACTTGCGATGAGTCTGAGCACCCGGTAAAGCGGCTTCCCGTCCTACACTGCGGTAAGCAGAATCGGCCCAGACACTGCCATTATTGTTGTTCTCATCCAGACGTTCCTCGAAGACCTAGCTATCGTGAACTTCTGCTGATGTGATGGCATACCTTGCGAATGACCTTGGAATTATAACTGAAAGTGTTGTTTGAAAGGAATTGAAAAAAAGCGGGGTATCTGGTTGATTTGTTGTTGCGAGACATCAAAACAACCATTGGAGATACGCTACCACGAGTAAGAATAACGTTGTTAAGCTGGCAGGTCGCGATACGATTATCGATCCGCTGACAAAGTTGCTGAGAAGTGGTGCAGAGCAGTTGATCTACTAGGCGGTGGAGGCCGAGCTGCTGGAGCTGTTGGCGGAGCACGTCGAGCGACGAACAGAGGATGGCAAGGTGGGTGTGGTGCGTAATGGTCACCTGCCAGCTCGTAAACTGCAGACAGGATTAGGGCCGGTCACGGTCAAGATCCCCCAAGTTCGCGCGAAGACCGGCGAGCCGGTGACGTTCCGATCAGCTCTGGTGCCGCCGTATGTACGCAAGACGAAGTCACTGGAAGCGGCACTGCCGTGGCTCTACCTGAAGAGGATTTCCAGTGGAGAGATGGGTGAAGCCCTGAAAGTGCTGGTGGTTCCGGATGCAACAGGCTTGTCGGCCGGCAGGGTATCGCGTCTGAAGCAGGTCTGGACAGAAGAATATCGGAGCTGGTGCGAGGAGCGCCTGGATAAGGACCATTGGATGTATGTGTGGGCAGACGGTGTCTACAGCGGACAGAGAGCAGAGCAGACGAAGCTGTGTGCCCTGGTGGTGATCGGCGTGAATGAGCGTGGTGAAAAGCATTTTCTGGCAATTGAGGATGGTGTACGGGAGTCCACACAGAGCTGTCGGGAGGTGCTGTTAAAACTGAAGTCACGCGGACTAAACCCGCCCAAATTGGCAATCGGAGACGGTGCTATGGGCTTCTGGGCTGCACTGGAGGAAGTGTATCCAGAGACGCGTCAGCAGCGCTGCTGGATGCACAAGACCATGAACGTGCTGAACTGCCTGCCAAGGTCAGCTCAGCCGAAAGCGAAGCAGGCACTGCATAACATCTGGCAGTCGGAGACACAGGCCGATGCGGAAAAGGCCTTTGATCTGTTTATCAAAACGTATGAGCCAAAGTATCCGAAGGCTGCCATCTGTCTGCACAAAGACCGAGAGGAACTGATGGCTGTCTATCGTGTGACGGCATGCTACACATGATGTTCAAACTCGGCCGGTGTGCCGAGAAGACGTCGAGACGATTACGGGGTTTCGATTATCTGGCGAAGGTGATAACCGGAATCAAATTTAAAGAGGGTGTTGAGGTAGCAGGAGTCGATCAGGTCGCCGCTTGATTCAACTGGCTAAACACCAGATTTGACTATAACTCGAGACCTAGGATATCAGCGAAAGCGAGCCTGTAAAGTTTTCGGTGTAACTGCCAGGGTTAAATATATACCGCTAAACGTTCTTCGAACTCAATCATAAATCTATTCAGTGCTAGTTTCCAATGACGGATCGGCATTGTCCACTTTTTCGATGCGGCCTGGATTGCCAGATAGATTACCTTCTTTGCCGAGTCATCGGTTGGAAACAACTTCCGCTTTTTGATCGCTTTGCGAATGACGCTGTTCAGCGACTCAATGGCGTTGGTCGTGTAGATCACCTTTCGTATGTCCTCCGGGTAGTTGAACAGCGTGTCCAGGTTCTCCCAATGGGCACGCCAGGAGCGGCTGATCCGGGGGTACTTGTTGTCCCATCGGTCAGAGAATTTATCCAGCGCCAATCAGGCTTCTTCCTCGGTGATGGACTGGTAAATCTTTTTCAAATCAGCCGTGACAGGCTTGTAGTCTTTCCAAGGCACGTACTTCATCGAGTTCCGTATCATATACACGATACAGAGCTGGATCTGGGTATCCGGAAAGGCCATGTTGATGGCATCAGGAAAGCCTTTTAAGCCATCGACACAGGCAATCAAAACATCCTTCACACCGCGGTTTTGAAGCTCTGTCAACACGTTCAGCCAGAATTTAGCCCCCTCATTCTCCGATAACCACATCCCTAATAATTCCTTGTGGCCTTCCAGGTTAACGCCCAGAGTGAGGTAAATCGCTTTGTTGATCACTTTCTTGTCTTGCCTGATTTTAACGACAATGCAGTCCAGATAAACAATAGGATAAATCGCATCCAGGGGGCGAGATTGCCATTCAACAACCTGTTCGATAACTGCATCAGTGACTTTGGATATGAGTGTGGCAGAGACATCGGCCCCATACATCTCCTTGAATGTCGTGACGATTTCGCGGGTTATCATACACTTGGGCATACAAGAAGAGGATCTTGTCATCCATTGAGGTAAATCGACGCTGGTGCTTCTTAACTAGCTGAGGTTCAAAGCTGCCCGCTCTATCTCGCGGGGTATCCAGTTCAAACTGGCCATCTTCCGTTTGCAAGGTCTTGCTGGTCGTGCCGTTGCGGCTATTACTCGCTTCGGATTGTTGATGCTTGGCAAAGCCAAGATGATCAGCCAGTTCAGCATTGAGTGCTGCCTCGACCGTGATCCTGGTCAGCATTTGCCGAAACTCGTTGAGATCTTCTTCAGTTTTGATGTTTTTAGCGGCCGCCTGGGCTATCGCCTGGAGCTCTTTCTTGTCGATCAGCTGCCTGTCCTCTCCCTTGTTTGGGTTTAATGATAGGCAATTACACAGAATTCAGGATAGTCTCGATTTATCCACTTCTCAGTATCTTTGTGGTCACTTGACACGGAATTCTCTGACGCGTAGTTTCTTGGTTTTCAAGTTAAGTGGCTGTTGCACTCCTGGTTTACTCTTGCCGATTTGCAGGGAAAGTAATCGGCGTGTTAATAAAAGGTAATCATGTGATCAAGGTGCTGTTGGTTGATGACCACGAGCTGGTGCGAACCGGTTTCCGGCATATTCTCCAGGGAGAGTCAGGGATAGAGGTGGTTGGAGAGGCTGATAGCGGCGAAAAAGCCGTCAAAATGGCCATTGAACTGGGACCTGATTTGGTGCTGATGGATGTCAATATGCCGGGAATCGGCGGCATTGAAGCCACCCGTAAGGTTCGCAGATACAACCAGAACACACAGATTATCGCTGTCACTGTGCTCTCTGATGCGCCATTTCCGGAACAGCTTTATAATGCACGCGCCTTGGGTTACCTGACCAAAGGTTGTCCGGCGGAAGAGATGTTTGACGCGATTCGGACCGTTGCCAGTGGCGGGCCATTCATTGCCGGCGAAGTTTCCAGGAAACTGACCATAGCCCGTCTTACCGGGACAAATCCTGATTCCCCCTTTAATCAACTTTCATCCCGTGAAATGCAGGTGCTGATGATGATCATCCAGGGGCAGAAGACCCAGGATATCTCCGATTCACTCTGTCTTAGTCCAGAGACCGTCAGTACCTACAGGCACAGGCTGTTTGAAAAACTCAACGTGGAGACGGATGTGGAGTTGACGCTGATGGCATTACGCCACGGTTTGGTCAGTACAGGATCCTGATGCCGGTATTCGATCTTAATTGCCGTGCCTGCCCACGGCTGGCAGAGTTTCTGGACCAGGTGAAGGCTGACTATCCGGATTACCATGCTCGTCCTGTAGCCCCTTTCGGTGATCCGGAGGCTCAATTGTTGATTGTTGGCTTGGCCCCCGGTATGCGTGGAGCCAATGCAACAGGGCGGCCATTCACTGGTGATTTTGCCGGTATTCTACTCTATGAAACACTCCATAAATATGGCTTCAGTACGGCCCCTGAGTCCATCTCGGCGGATGATGGTCTTGAGCTTAACAACTGCCGCATTACCAACGCAGTGAAGTGTCTGCCACCGCAGAACAAACCCCAGGGTTCAGAGATCAACTGTTGCAACAGTTTCCTCTCAGCAGAGATCGATACACTTCCCGAAGGAGCAGTGATAGTCGCTCTCGGCCTGATTGCCCACAATGCTGTTTTAAAATCTTTTGGTCTGAAACTGAGCAGCTGTAAATTTGGACATGACCAGTTGCATGATCTGCCTGGAGGGCTTCGCCTGGTCGACTCATACCACTGCAGCCGCTACAATACTCAGACCAAACGCCTGACCCCCAAAATGTTCCATCGGGTTTTTTCACGCGCCAGAGATCTGCTCAAGACCATATAATGGGCGCCATGGCGTCAGATAGCAGCTCTTCACCGTTCGATCACAAAGCCTTTCTAAAAAACCTGACCAGCAGGCCCGGTGTCTATCGCATGCTCGATGGTGACGAGCAGCTGCTCTATGTGGGTAAGGCACGTGACCTGAAGAAACGGGTCAGCAGCTATTTTTCCCGCTCTCTCAACCGCAGAATTCAGCTGATGGTCTCGCGTATCAGGGCCATTGAAGTGACGGTGACTCACACCGAGGCCGAGGCACTGATCCTGGAAAATAACCTGATCAAGTCTCTCAAGCCGAAATACAATATTCTGTTGCGGGATGACAAGAGTTATCCCTACATCTTTCTCTCCGCCGGTAAGTTCCCGCGGCTCGCTTATCACCGTGGTGCAAAAAAGGCCAAGGGACGCTATTTTGGCCCCTATCCCAATGCCGGTTCCATGCGCGAGACACTGCAACTGCTGCAGAAACTGTTTCCGGTACGGCAGTGTGAAGAGAGCTTCTACCGCAATCGCTCGCGCCCCTGTCTGCAGTACCAGATCAAGCACTGTACTGCTCCCTGTGTCGATCTGGTCTCTGAGGATGAGTATGCAGATGATGTCAGGGATGCCGAGCTGTTTTTGCAAGGGAAAGCCAGTCAGGTAATTGACAACCTAGTTAAACGGATGGAGCAGGCGTCGTCAGCGCTTGAGTTTGAACAGGCTGCCCGTTACCGAGACCAGATAGCATCGCTCAGACGGATACAGGAGAAGCAGTACGTCAGTGGTGAAAAAGGCGACCTGGATATTATTGCCGCAGCCTCTGAAGCGGGCACCGCCTGTATTCAGGTGTTTTTTATCAGAAACGGCCGTAGTCTTGGTAATAAAGCATTTTTCCCTACTCAGGCAGGTGATGCAGAAGAGAAGACGCTGCTTTCAGCTTTTATTGCCCGTTATTACATCGGCAAACAGGTGCCACGGGAGATTATCACCAACGCCATGCCTGACGATCAGGCGTTACTGGAAGAGGTCTTGAACCGACAGGCGGATCATCAGGTGCGGCTGAAACAGCATGTTCGCTCAGAGCGTGCACGCTGGCTGAAGATGGCCGTGCAAAATGCTCGTCTCTCGCTTGATTCACGATTGGCCAGCAGAGCAGGGATGCAGGAGCGGGTCGAGATGCTGCAAACCAGTCTTGAACTGGATGAGCCGCCGAAGCGGATGGAGTGTTTTGACATCAGCCATACCGGTAGCGAGTTGACCGTAGGATCCTGTGTGGTGTTCGATGCCCAGGGACCGATAAAATCAGACTATCGTCGCTTCAATATTGAAGGAATACAGGGCGGTGATGACTATGCGGCAATGGCTCAGGCTCTGACCCGGCGTTACACCCGAATCCAGTCGGGTGAGGGTGTCCTGCCGGATATTCTGTTCATCGACGGCGGGAAAGGGCAACTGAGTGCGGCAGCAGAGGTCTTGCAAGAGCTCGCCGTAGCCGGTGTCACCTTGGTGGGCGTGGCAAAAGGGCCGGACAGAAGACCGGGAATGGAGCAGCTTTTCTTGTTTGAAAGGGAGACGCCTATTATACTCCCGGCCAGCTCTCCGGCATTGCACCTGATTCAGCAGATCCGCGATGAGGCGCATAGATTCGCCATTACCGGTCACCGGCAGCGGCGGGACAAGCGCCGCAAAAGATCACCGCTTGAAGATATCCCGGGAATCGGTGCCAAAAGAAGGCAGCTGCTGCTAAAACAGTTCGGCGGCCTGCAGGGAATTACCCGTGCCGGAGTCGAAGACCTTAAACGTGTGGATGGTATCAGCAGCCGGTTGGCTGAACAGATTTATGAGACTTTTCACGGAGAAAAGTAGGCTGGCAAGATGGTTTTGAATATTCCCAATATATTGACGCTACTGCGGATCGCGTTGATTCCTGTCTATGTCGGCATCTTTTATCTGCCATGGGAGCTGGCAGGGCAGGCCTGTGCCTTGGTATTTGCCCTGGCAGCGATAACTGACTGGCTTGATGGTTATCTCGCCAGAAAGCTGCAACAGGTTTCCTCTCTGGGTGCCTTTCTGGACCCGGTAGCCGATAAACTGATGGTCTCCACTGCACTTATTCTGCTGGTAGAGGCCCATCCATCACCCGTGCTAGCGGTACCCGTACTTGTGATCATAGGGCGTGAGATCGCTATTTCAGCCTTAAGAGAGTGGATGGCTGAGTTCGGGGTCCGGGCTCAAGTGGCCGTATCCGTCATCGGCAAGATTAAAACCGCCTTTCAGATGACGGCGATTTTCCTGTTGATCTACAGCCAGGATATCTTGGGATTGCCGATAGCGACGATTGGCTATGTCCTGCTCTACGTGGCGGCGATACTGACCTTCTGGTCCATGATGGTCTACATCCGTGCCGCATGGCCCACACTCAGTGGCAATGGCGGCCTGTATAGTCAGTAGGATCGGTTCTATTTCCCTTGACAGTAGTCGCAGGGCCATTACAATAGCCGCCTTCAAGTGACGCGGGAATAGCTCAGCTGGTAGAGCACAACCTTGCCAAGGTTGGGGTCGCGAGTTCGAATCTCGTTTCCCGCTCCAATTTTCCGATCGAACCCTGGGTGCAGACTCGGTTTTTTGTCCGGAAAGAAATGGGAAAACGGCTCTTTTTCCAAATGCTATCTTCTTGCACAGCAATAAATGGCTGAGTGGCAGAGTGGTTATGCAGCGGCCTGCAAAGCCGTGGACCTCGGTTCGATTCCGGGCTCAGCCTCCATTTATTACTTCCTATTTCCCTATTAAAAACAGCCTGTTACACTTTTGCATGAATTTACTGTGATTTGCATCATCAGGAGTGGCGAGATAAAATGTGGAACTACGTTTAGGACGTCGACGCGAGTTAGCGAGAATTCAAATGGCAACAAAAAGGCAGCGAGGTAATAGGTGGGAATTTATTGTTCGTCGGAAAAGGCTTCTTGAAAGACCATATTACCTAACATTTCGATACGGAAAAGGAAGGTGATAGAAATGGACCCCACACTTTGGACAGTCGCTTAAGTGACTTTCATCCTCATTACTTACGCCGCTTCCTGCCACGTGGTTTCACCAAAATACGCCTGATCTGGCGTCTTGCCAAGCCCCTGATGTTTTCGCTCAGTATTGTAGAATTTCAAATATTTACCAATGCCTGAACGTGCTTCGATAATCGAATCATAAGCTTTGAGATAAACTTCCTCGCGCCCCTTACCGTCCATGCTGATTTTTACATTGGCTGCTTTCAATGTTCCAGTAAAAGCTTCACTGGTAAATTGTGCGCCCTGGCCTGTATTAAAGATTTCGGGGGCACCATAACGTTCTATCGCTTCTTCCAGTGCATCAACACAAAAGTCGCTGTCCATGGTGTTGGATATTCGACAGGACAGCACTTTGCGACTATACCAATCCATAATGACCGTCAGGTAAACAAATCCTTTGGCCATTGGGATATACGTGATATCCGAACAGAAAACCTGGTTGGGCCGATTAATTTCCAGGACCTTCAGCAAGTAAGGATAAATCTGACTGCTACACCCTAGGATTTTGAGCGCGTCGTTTTCTGCCAAATCTTCACTGTTCCCTGAACCAGATCACTGCGCCTTTCTCCATAATAGAGACAGTGCCTTTATAATGCAGTGACGGTCAGCAATTCTCACAAGAGCATGGTGGATTCAACTCCAAAATGCACCACCTAGGGATGGTCCAAAGAATTAAAGTTTGAGGCTGCCCTAGATAAATGGCTCTTCCCTTAATCAAGAGGGCAAGTATCACCCTACCACTCCCTCAGGATAAAGATTCAGCCCTCCAAGCTAGAGGTAGATTGCATTGGCAAACCGCCCCTTGTTGCAGAAACCTCTGCTACGCACCTTGATCATCTTGATATTGAACACCGAGTCCAGAGCGTAGAGCCGAGTTTGTATTGATCCAGCATATGATCCCGAATCGCTTCAATGACTTTTTACTCCTGAGCTTCAATCAGGCGACAGCATGCATTTTTTGGTCCTCGCTTCGCGATGGCCAGAGCTTCTTTACCACTGACACGATAGCGCTTATACCACTATCCAGCCGTATTTGGATGAATACTCAATAAGCCGCCTATTTCCTTAAAGCTCTTTACTTGCAGGCAAAGCTGAACAGCTTGCTGTCTCAGGAGTTATTGTTGCTCAGTGCTGAGCTTGCATCTATTTTCATACAAACATTGTATCAATATGTAAATGTCCGCCGAGTTAACAAGAAGCCTCTGATTAATTCTGGATCGGATGGATGACAATTCCGTTATAACCCCAGCACCTTCCAACGTTTTTCAATACGTTTAAGTGAGACCGGATAGGCGGTACCCAACTCCTGTGCAAAAAGAGAGACCCGCAACTCCTCGAATTGCCAGCGCATCTCTTCGACACGTTTGTCCATCTTACCACCCTCACGGTACCTCTCATCCCTTGCCTGCCATTGCTGAAAAAGTGTTTGCATCTCTCTGACCAATTGCTGGTCACGGGAGGCCGCATGCTGCAATTTTTCAATACGCATCGCCAGCGCCTTGAGATACCGCGGCAGCTGCTTCAGCTGTTGGTAAGGTGTGTGTTGGAGAAAACCCTGAAACACCAACCGATCGAGCTGCTGGTTCATATCACTCACCGATAACATCCAGTTTATCTGGGTTGCCGCGGAAAGGGCTTTACGCACTAGCTGATATTGTGAAAGCGTGTCGCCAAGCAACACGGTGGCCTCATTCGCCAGAGCCATCAACTCCCCCCGTCGTTCCCCAATACGGGCATTGAAGCGGCTCTCATCCCGAACCTCTGGCTGCCCTTCAATGAAGGTGAGATCCACGATCAAAGCAACCAGCTCACTCTCCAATCCCAGCTTACCTTGTACTGAAAATCCTTCGGGTGGAGAGGCCGCTTTTGTGTATTGCAGGAGCATCCTCTCAAGCCCCTTCAGATTACGCCGCAGATAGCGGATATCCTTCGCCAGCTTTAACACATAAAGCCGACGCAATCCTGCCCGGCTTGCTTTTTCTGCATTGAGGTGTGAATCGAGGACTCGCAAGGCGACGGTGTTTCCCTCATCGATCAGGGCAGGAAATCCCCGCAGTTTAATTCCCCCCCGATTCATCTCGATAGTTTCCGGCAGAGTGGCGAAATCCCAGTCGGTCAGACCCTCACGCTCCAAGCCACTGTCTGGCAGGCTGTGGTAGCTCTCACTGCCTTTGCCGTCATGCCGTTTTTTCAACGCCATCAGATCCCGTCCGGCATCGACCTGTTTCCCCTTCTCATCCAAAACCTGGAAGTTCATT
Organism: Candidatus Vondammii sp. HM_W22; assembly: GCF_022530855.2. Taxonomy (GTDB): domain Bacteria; phylum Pseudomonadota; class Gammaproteobacteria; order Chromatiales; family Chromatiaceae; genus Vondammii. The sequence continues at coordinate 1,976,084 of NZ_CP099567.1, forward strand.
CGCAGATGACCGGGCAGCGACTCCGACTCCCAGGCATCTTCAGGAATATGGATACCGGTCATTTTTTTGAGTTGTTCCGCAAGAGCCCGGGTAAGCGATTTATCGGAAGGTTCGATCACCTTGAGACAGGCATTAGCATAATCAGGTACCGGCACAAATGACTTGCGTATTGGTTTTGGTAGCCCACGCAACAGGGCAATAACACGCTCGTGTAGAAGTCCAGGAATCAACCACTCACAGTGATCTTCCGAAACCTGATTGAGCACTGCCTTTGGAATTTTCATGGTGACACCATCCCGCTTGTGACCTGGGTCAAAATGGTACTCAAGGGGTAATTGCATCCCATTGACATCCATCACATCGGGGAATTGCTCATCGGAATATTCTGCCGCCTCCTGCCGCATCAGATCATCCAAACGCATGTGTAACAGCTTTGGCTGGTTATGACTCTCCTTGCGTAGCCATTTGTCAAACTGAGGAGTGCTGTAGATCTCTTCGGGTATACGTTTATCGTAGTACTCGTAGATCAACTGTTCATCCACCAGCAGATCACGCCGACGCGATCGGTTTTCCAAATCGACAACATACTCAACCAACTCCCGGTTGCGATGCCAAAAGGGGGCTCGGGTATCGAAGTCCCCCTCCACCAATGCGGATCTGATAAAAATCTCCCGGGCCTCTGGCGGATTGGGAGGACCAAAGTTAATCTTCCGTTTTGGCACCAGAGGAAGACCAAACAGAGTGACCCGCTCATAAGCCGCAACCTGCCCTCTTCGCTTCTCCCAATGGGGCTCTGAGTAGCTGCGCTTGACCAGATGACCGGATACCGACTCCACCCATTCAGGGCGTATCGAGGCGACGGTTCTGGCATAGAGTTTGGTGGTTTCCACCAGCTCTGCCGCCACCACCCATTTAGGAGGTTTTTGAAATAGTCCAGATCCGGGGAACACCAGAAACCGGCTATTCCGACCACCCAGAAACTCGTTGCCTTTGCCACTATCCTTCAAGCCGATATTACTCAGCAGACCAGTCAGCAATGCTTTATGAATCTCTTCATAACCCGCCTCTGCCTGGTTCTCCTTATACCCCAACTCATGCATCTGTCCACGCAATTGATGATGGGTGTCATGCCACTCCTGCACCCGGGTCCAGGAGAGAAAATTTGTCCGGCAGTGGGCCTGAAACTTGCGGCGGGTCAGATGGCGTCGCTGCTCCTCCAGGTGTTTCCAGAGGTTGAGAAACCCTAGAAAATCCGAATCTTCATTCCTGAACTGGCGATGGGCTTCATCCGCTGCCTGGCGTTTATCCATGGGTCTGTCCCGTGGGTCCTGGATACTGAGTGCTGCGGCAATCACCAGTATTTCATTGAGGCAGTGAGTATGAGCGGCAGTATACAGCATCCGTCCGACACGGGGATCAACCGGCAGCCGAGCAAGTTGCCGTCCAATTCGGGTGACTTGCCGAGTTTTATCTACCGCCCCAATCTCCTCCAGCACCCGGTACCCATCCTTGATCAACCGGCTGTCAGGTGGGTCCAGAAAAGGAAATGCTTCGATATCCCCAAAGCCGAGAAACTTCATCTGCAGAATCACCGATGCCAGGTTGGTGCGCTGGATCTCCGGCTCGGTAAATTCAGACCTGGAGTCAAAATCCTCTTCTGAATAGAGCCTGATACAGACTCCTGCCGCCACACGGCCACAACGACCTTTGCGCTGATTTGCACTGGCCTGGGATATTCGCTCCACTGGCAGCCGTTGTACCTTACTGCGGTGGCTGTAGCGGCTGATCCGGGCATATCCGGCATCAATGACATAGCGGATACCCGGAACTGTCAGAGAGGTTTCAGCCACGTTGGTCGCCAGAATAATGCGACGGCTACCACCCGGCTTAAAGATACGCCCCTGCTCTGCGGGTCCCAGACGCGCATAGAGGGGAAGCAGCTCGGTTAGCGGCAACTTATGCTTGCGCAGGTTTTCGACGGTCTCCCGGATCTCTCTCTCACCGCTGAGAAACAGCAAAATATCGCCCCTGTCGATGCAGGAGAGTTGATCCACTGCATCCACAATGGCCTGCTGCATCGAATTGTCCCGTTCGCTTCCTCCCTCCTCCTCCGGTGGTTGATAACACACTTCCACAAGATAAGTGCGGCCGGAGACATTAATAATTGGCGCCCCCCGAAAATGCTCTGCGAAACGTTCCGGATCGATGGTGGCCGAGGTGATGATCAGTTTCAGGTCCGGCCTTTTGGGTAGCAGCCCCTTCAGGTATCCAAGAAGAAAATCGATATTCAGACTGCGCTCATGAGCCTCATCGATAATCAGGGTGTCATATTCGTTCAGAAAAGGGTCCTGATGCACTTCAGCCAGCAGCATGCCATCGGTCATCAGCTTGATATGGCTCGCTGGACCCACACGGTCATGAAACCGCACCTTGTAGCCGACACACTCCCCCAGCTCGCGTCCAAGCTCGGAGGAGATGCGGGTGGCCAGCGCACGCGCTGCAATGCGTCTGGGTTGAGTGTGCCCGATGCGGCCGAATACCCCTCGCCCCAGTCCCAGGCAGATCTTCGGCAACTGAGTGGACTTACCCGAACCGGTCTCACCACAGAGGATGATCACCTGATGTTTGGCAATCAGTTCAGCTATCTCATCACGCTTTTCACTGATTGGCAGCTCTGAGGGAAACTGAGGCACGGGAAGCGCCTGTTTGCGCTGCGCTGCCTGCATCTGAGAGCGCTGTATCTGTTCCCAAAGCCGGCTCATTCCCTGGTCGTTTGGCTTACCTTGCCGTTCTCGCTGCTGCAGTCCACCCAACTGCTGACGCAACCGGTGCCGCTGGAGCAGCATGCAGTTATCAATATCCGAAAACGTAGGGAGAGACTGGGGTTTCATAGACTACCAGAGAGATGAGCTATCATTATAACCGTGGCGTGGAAAGTAATACTATCAGGCAATCCCATGATTGCATTAGTATTTTTGTTCTCATCTTCAAGGAGAAACAGAATGTTCTTCAATTCAGATATGGTTTGCCCATTTTAGGTCATTCCCAAATACAGATGAACACCCCTTTTTTATTAAAGTTATTGCGTTTCAAGCCGATATGGCAGTTAGGAGTTGAGCATCCCGTCAGGAATCCATGAAGCCCGAATCTATTCAGATCCAGAGAAAACAGGTATGAACACTAGAGTCGATAATTCAGATAAGAAATTATCCATAGGCACAAAAATCGACTCGGTACTGGTGCTACTGTTTCTCATTATTCTACTGATCTCATCGCTCTATCAATTCCAAAGCCAGCGGTCACTGGTGGAAATGATGGTCAAAAACCAGGCCACCACCCTGGCCAATGCCTACTTCGATAATATGAATACTCTGATGCTGACAGGTGGGATGGCCAACAAGTCGATAGCCCGGACAAAGCTCACCTCGAGAGAAGATGTACTGGATGCGCGGAATTGTCAGAGCCAAGGGTATTACAGCCGTTTTGGCAAAGGGACAGAGGATAATCAAGCCAAGGATGATTGGGACAGGTAAGCGCTCACCGGGGAATCCATTGCCACCATTTTCGATGGCCTTGATGGTCGGATGCTGACTGTTGCACTGCCTATGCTTGCGTTGAGAGTCACGAGGAACCAACTGCCTGCTGTGCCATATTGTATCCGAGGGTGATGTTCTCGGGGTGGTTCGCGTGGACTTGTCATTGAAGAAACTGGATGCCCGTGTTTTAAAAGAGCTCTGGATAAACCTTGCACTCAACTCTGCACTGCTGATCATGGGACTTATCATTATCAGCTTTCTTCTGAAAAAAATGGTTGTCGTGCCACTTACCCAGGTTACCAATAGCATCGACAGGTAGAATAGGAGTCGAACCTCAGTATAAGAGTGCCATTCAGATCTGGCGATGAGCTTGGAAAAGTAGCACTCGCCATCAACCGGATGATGGAGAAATTCAGCGCTATTATTGACTAGGTTTCTGTCTCAACCAGCGAATTGGTAGACCGTTCCCAACGCCTCGCCTAGAACATAGAGGGTGTATGGAATCAGCAGTCTGAGAGCGACCAGGCCGACCAGCAGTCAGAAGAGGACCGTAGTGTTGTCAACAATGCCATTAGCAGTATCAATACTCTGGCCGACAACATCACTCAGGCCTCAATGGTGATCAAACAACTGGAAGAGAATAGCGATGGGATAGGCAAAGTGATCGAGATGATATCACAAATTGCCGAGCAGACCAATCTGCTGGCCCTCAATGCCGCCATAGAAGCGGCCAGGGCTGGAGAACAAGGCCGTGGTGGCTGATGAAGTACGCACTCTGGCAACACGGACCCACAAAGCAACTCAGGAGATCCAGGGAATGATCGAAGGACTGCAGGGACAGGCGAAAAATGCAGCCAAGGTAATGAGCACAAGCCTGGAACACTCCAAAGGGAGCGTCACCGAAGCAGCACACGCGGGTGAATCCCTGGATCGAATCATCCAAGTCATCGGCACCATCAACCAGATGAATAAACAGGTCGCAACCGCGGCCAATGAACAGCGTGTTGTCGCTGGCTAGGTCGGCTGTAATATCATCGCCATCCACCTGCTTTTTTGCCACAAGCGTCAGTACGGTTGACCGCCTGTCGGTCCGAATTGTTTTGATTTTGAGGTAATCATCGGCCGGATGATCCCTATCAGCCAACTGGCGCTCTGCCACTTCTGTTAAAGAGCGGAGAAAAATCCAAGTGTCCCACACACACTATCGATTTCAGACCTTATGATCCTCTCTGCGGTTGATAATCCGCCGGATTTTCAGATTTCCCGAGTCCTCAGCACTGTCTAAAATTTTTTGTTAAAACGCCACTAATCAGGTAACAAATATCAAGTGAGTCTTGATCTCATACTATTCTCCAGCGTGTACCAACCGGTCTCGCTTTTCACTCTCAGAGATAATATTTTTTCGATATTGACGCATGCCATATTGTTCACCGCTTAACGTTCAGCCTTTGTTTTTCCTCTTGAGGCAATTTCACGTTGTGACCATGCGGCATAGATTTGATCAGGCCATTTGGATTGGAACCAGGCAATTACCGCGATCATATCTTCATCTGAGAGTTTTTCCTTCCAGGCTGGCATATTACCCTGGCCGCCAGGGCTGCCATTTTTAACCACATGGAATAACACCTTCAGAGGATGATGCCACGCATGGCCAGTGCCATTCAGCGGGGACGGAGGGTATTTTCCATCTGGACCGGACTGGCGCCAGTTAACTCCGCCTCCACCTGTCATTCCATGGCAAGCAGCGCAATTCTCCTGGTATACCTTCCCACCCCGACTTACGTGCTGGAAGGCATACCAGCGTCTGGCTGGAGCATCCGTGGCCGTCTGACCTGACAGGGAGTTGGGAGATGCCGATTCACTTGACGAGCAGGCAATCAGTAAGGGTAATACTGCAATAAACAACAATGAAAATTTCACGTTTTATCTCCTGATATTCTGGCCTGAGACCATTGAATGAAGACACCAAACAGTGCCTGAAACAACCATCAGGAGAGAATTAGAGGAGGCCGATATTGAAGAGAGGTGGCTGGGTCAGGAAAATAGAGTAAAATCATGGAATCAAAGCGATGGCCTGATGGGGCAGAAAAAGGATACTCAACTGGCAAGAAAAAATAAGCCGCACTGCAGCAGTCCTCGCCACAAAACTGCTCTGTATCCTGGCAGTTGGATTGGTGCTCATGGCATGAATCCATCATAGTCAGATCATGCCCTGGTTTTTCGCATGCCCCCATCTGGGTCATAGTCATAAGGTCCGAGTTCCCAACCAGGAATTCCACGCTCGCGCTGATACTATAGCGTACAGGCACTAATAGTATTTCAGCGCTAAAATTGTCCGCAATGGTTTTTCAGAAATAGCGTACATCAATATCAGGGTATCCTATATCACCGGATGCCTCCAACCTCCAACCTCCAACCTCCAACCTCCAGCAGGTTGGACATCAACTGACTCAGACTATCCTTGCCTGCAAAGGTTCAGAAATAGGCCTCTCTGACAAGCATCAGACGGTTTGATTCCGCAGAGCCCTTCGGAGATAACCACCCGATACTCGTGCGCCATCTTTTCATCAATACCCAAGGGCTTATGTCCATAGGGGCATAGAAGCAACCTGTCCTGGTCTGTGTACCAAACAGATCATTCAGTAGGATGGTGACAAAACGCGAGTGCAGATATCGCCATCCCGCCAGGAAATCTCGTTGGAATGGTGTTCATAAGGACAAACAAAGACCACAGGTTGATGTTTGTGGCAATAGGCAGGGAAAGCCGCTGCATGCTCGCCTCCCAAAAAACCCTTGAGTAAAGCATTGACCATTTCCCTGCTGGGGGTCGGCAATGACACGGCCATCCGGCCCGGCATTGACTGACCGTTTGATGATTCTCTCCGCCTGATGCAGCAGCTGAGTGGTCACACGGCCACTAGTGTCATGTTCAGTATGACTGTTGGCATATAGCTGCTGCAGTTGTTTCAGATAGTCCTCGATGAAGTGCAGGCCGCGGCCTGATGCCGTGTAATCGGCATAGACCATCATCCGTTCCCCGAACGGCGTCTCGAATCTGGCATCAGCACCAATAATCTGCTGCCGAAGCGTTACCGGGTCCAGTTTTTGATCAATCATCTTCGTCACTTGATATTGTTTGTTTTAATGCTTTTTCAGACCGTATCACCTTGGCAATACGTGACGACACCTCTTCAATAGAGTGCGTGGTGGTATCCAGTACTTTAAGGTTGAGACGTTTGAACATCCGCAGGGCCTGACTCACCTCAGCATGGCAGCGGGCAATGGAAGCATAGCGACTACCCCGGCGCCGCTCCTCTCGGATACGGTTCAAGCGCGCCGGATCGATGGTCAATGCCATCAACTTCTCTTTGTTGCGAATCAAAACATCGGGCAATTTATCTTTCTCAAAATCCTCCTCGGTGAGAGGATAGTTGGCGGCCTTGATTTCGAAATGGATTGCCAGATAGAGACAGGTGGGGGTTTTACCGGAGCGGGAGACACCAATCAGAATCACATCCGCCTGATCAAATTTATCCAGTCTGGCGCCGTCGTCATTGACAACGGCAAAATTGATAATGCTCATGCGATCTTCATAGGATTGTCCGTTAGTCATGCCATGACTCAGGCCATGCTGACCTGAAGGCTCAGCATGTAATTCCCGGCTGAGTGGTCCAATGAAAGAGTCGAACAGCTCAATATAGAGGCAGTTTGAGGCATGTAAAATTTCCCGGACATCAGGATCTGCCATGGTGGCAAATACGATCGGGCGATACCCCTCTTCCTGTTCAAGACGGTTGAACTGGGCAACCAGTTCATCCGCCTTCTCTATGCTATTGATAAAAGGCATGTAGACTCGTCTAAACTGAACAGTCTGGGCAAACTGGGAGAGAAGGCTCTGACCCAGGGCTTCAGCTGTAATACCCGTGCTTTCCGAGACAAAATAGACCGTTCGCTTTACCATCTGCTGCCTCTGTCATATAAAGGGAACCTACCGTCAATTTAGCAGGCGTTACATCAATCCATAAAGACTAGACAATAGCTGATCAGAAGGGAAAAACACAGTTTAAGTAAGCCATTTTTCAGGCCGGAGAAGCCCCGTAACGGCAAGATGGGAAGAGGTCGCCTTGATAAGCCAACAAGCCAGCACAAACGGCTCGGCAGTACACTTGCTGGAACGTGACGAAAGAGGAATATACAGCAGTTTCGCCATACCGATTGAACGATAAAAAACACCGCTGACACAACAGGATTATTTGCGTTGGCAGGCGTCTCCACCACTGCACGAGCAGTTGCCGCCACAGCCGCGTTTCTCCTGGTATGGACCAAACTCCGGATGATGGCGGGCAAACCGTCGAGCCATATTCTGCACTAATATCCAGCCCACCAGCACGGCCATTATCACGGCACCGGCCAGAAGCATTTTAAGCATGAGAACCGCCCAGTCCGGCAAAACCCATGAACGCCAGTGAGAGCAGGCCTGCCAGCATCAGACTCATGGCAGCACCTTGACTGACACTGGGCACCTTGGCCAGTTCCAGTTTTTCACGCAGTCCTGCCATCAGCATCAAGGCGACGGTAAAGCCGACACCTGCACCGATACTGAACGAGAGACTCTGGAGGAAATTGTATTCACGGTAGGTCTGAAACAGGGCCAGCCCAAGAATTGCGCAGTTAGTGGTGATCAACGGAAGAAAAATACCCAGCGCCCTGAACAGACCCGGACTGAATTTTTTCAACACCATCTCGACCAATTGCACTGCGGAGGCGATTACAGCGATGTAGCAGATCAGCCTCAGAAACTCGATATCGAACATCACTAGAAGTTGGTTGATACCGTAGGCGCAGATGGAGCTGACCAGCATGACAAACATGGTCGCCAGCCCCATATTCCAGGCGGTCTCTTTTTTCGCGGAGACGCCGAGAAAAGGACAGATACCGAGAAACAGTGCCAGTACAAAATTGTTGATCACCGCTGCATTCAGAAAGATAAATCCAAGCGAGTTAGGATCCATGGGCCGTTGCTCCTTCCGACTCTAGCAATTTGCGTTCTTTACGCTGCTTCAGCCACTCGAACAGCAGCAGCCAGGCACCAAGCACGAAGAAACCACCGGGTGGCAAAATCATCACCACCCAGGGTTCAAAGTTGGAACTGAAGATTTGAAAACCGAGTATCATCCCGCTGCCCAGCAGCTCCCGAACCGTTCCCAGACAGAGCAGTGCGATGGTAAAACCAACCCCCATACCCAATGCATTCACCACTACGGGGGCAAACCGCTGTTTCGAGGCGTAAGCCTCGGCCCTGCCGAGAATGACGCAGTTGACCACAATCAGCTGAATAAACGCCCCAAGCGCATTATAGAGATCCAGACTGATAGCCTGAATCACATAATCCACAATAGTCACAAAGGTGGCGATAATAATAATGTAAGTGGCAATACGAACCTGTTTCGGAATCGCTTTGCGCAGCAGGGAGATCAATGCACCGGAAGCCACCAGAACGAAGGTGGTGGCGACTCCCATGGCAATGGCATTCATCGTGGAGTTGGTTACTGCCAGTACCGGACACATGCCCAGCAGCATGACAAATACCGGGTTCTCTTCCCAGATACCCCGCATGAAAGTATCCAGCGTTACCTGCTCTTGTTGATTTGGTAATGTTGCCATGTTCAGCCTATTCTATGCTTCCCGGTTTCTCTTTAAGTTGCTCCAGATGCCGGGCTATGAGTGGGAACATCTTCTGGCCACTCTGGTTCAGCATCCGACCTATAGCCTTGGAGGAGATGGTTGCTCCGGAGATACTGTCGATCTGCCAGGGTTCGCCCTTAGTACCGTGTTTTACCGCCTTTATCTCATGCTCCAACGCAGTTCCAGGGCCATTGACCCTGCCGTCAAGAGCTTCAAAGTTTTTCAGGAATTCCGGATCAAAAGCGATCTTATCGCCCAATCCCGGAGTCTCAGCCATTTTCAGTATCTTGATACCGGTAATGCACTCACACCCCGGATTGTAGCCATAAAGAATGCGGATCACATCCTGATAGCCGATGGCTGCCGCCTCCAGCGCAATACCCTGTAGATCACCTTTCTCATTATAGGTTGCATAAATGGTTTCACCCTGATCAGAGGTTGAGGTCTCTGCGGGAAAGAGCCCGTCGGGGCCGATAATGAAATCCCTGCGGGAGATCGCACCCGGCACCACTTTGAACACCGCTTTTTCAATGGCAATGCGCTTGTTCTCTTCGATAATCGGTTTGGTCCACTGGAACACCAGCACGACCATAAACCCCGCCAGCATGGCAATGCCGCCCAGGGTGCGCAGCATGGCGATAGTCGGAGTCTGCGGCTGAATGTGAGTCTGATCTGTATCGCTCATGACTCACCTCTCTTCTTGCTGACACCATATACCCTTGGCTGAGTGATCGAGGAGATCATTGGCGAGAGGGCATTGGCGATCAGGATCGCATACATCACGCCTTCCGTGAGACCACCAAACAGGCGAATGATAATCGTCAGCGCGCCAATAAAAATGCCATAGAGCCAGACCCCCTTTGGCGTCATCGGCGATGCCACCATATCGGTCGCCATAAACATGGCACCCAACATGAGACCACCGGAGAACAGCATAAACTGAGGCGGTGGGTAGATCTCCGGGTTCATCAGATAGAACGGTAGCGAAATAATGATCACACCGGCAAACACACCGGCCGGTATCCGCCAATTCATCATGTTGCGGAAAGCCAGATAGAGGCCACAGAGAAAAATCAGGATGGCAGAGGTCTCACCTGCCGACCCAGCGACTACCCCTGTCAGCAGATCCATTGTATCGGCTGAAATATGTTCAAATTTCTGTAATGCCAATGGGGTTGCGCCGGTAAAACTATCAGTGGCGTGCTCCCGCACCCAATCAGTGGTATCCACCGGAGACATAAAGGGGGGCGCCAGAGTGGAGGGTATGAACTCCTGAAACCGGCCGGGTGCAAAAGCTGGCGTCCAGGTGGTAATGGCAACCGGAAATGCCGCCTGCACGAAGGCCCGCCCCACAAGCGCCGGGTTCATCACATTAAAGCCGAGACCGCCAAACAGTGATTTACCCAGACCGATGGCAATAAAGCCGGCGACAGCAGCCATCCAGAGAGGAAAACCAGGCGGCAGTGTCAAAGCCAGCAACAGGCCGGAAATGACAACGCTGAAGTCCCGGGTGGTACCTGGCCGATCAGCCATCCAATTGAAAAAAGACTCTGTTGCAACACAGGTCAGGGTCGTTACCAGGATCAGCACAAGCGCGCTGATCCCGAACTGATAGACTGACCAGGCACAGACAGGCAGCAAAGCATAGATCACGTTACGCATGATCTGATCGACAGAGATCGCCCTTTTCACATGAGGCGACGTTCTGATCTCAACTGTTTTATGTTTGGTTCCCATGGGTCTCAGTGTTAGTTAAATGCTGATTGGTATCTGTCCAGAAACAACAGTGACGCGTTTGAATGCGTTAAGTCACGCCGCCGTTTTAGCTTCCCTATTGATCGCTTTGGCGATACGAAAATACTGGGTCAGGGGTATATTGGAGGGGCAGACATAACTGCAGCTGCCACACTCAAAGCAGTCATTAAGGTGATACTCTTGCGCCATGGTTTCATACTGCCTGACTCCCGCAAGCTGGCCCAGCATAGAGGGGTTGAGTAATATCGGGCAAGCATCCAGACAGGCACCACACTTGATGCAGGGGTAGACTGGATGATCCCGCTCGTCCCGTTCAAACACCACCACCCCGGAAACACCCTTGGTGATAGCCACATCCTGGGAGGCGACCGACATACCCATCATCGGGCCGCCCATAATCACTTCAGTCGATTCTGAAGTGGTGCCCACCTGCTCCATCAGAAACCGCAGTGGGGTCCCTATCGGAACCAGATAATTTCCTGGCTTCTTTGCACCTGGCCCGGAGACAGTCACCACCCGTTCGATCAGCCCCCGACTCTTGGGAATCAGTTCTCCCAACTGGGCCATTGTGCCCACATTGTAGACAGCCACGCCGATGTCAGCCGGGATACCGCCGGAGGGGACCTCTTTATCCAACAGGCTGGTAATCAGCATCTTCTCAGCACCCTGGGGATACTTGGTCACCACCGCCTCAACGGTAATTTCGCTATCCGTCGGCAATGCCGTCTTGATATGTGCCACCGCATCCAGCTTGTTATCTTCTACACCGATAATCGCCCGTTTCGCACCAGTTGCCTTAATCACCATCCGGATACCGCGGATCATACAATCGGTCTGTTCCAGCATCACCCGATGATCGCAGGTAAGGTAGGGTTCGCATTCACAACCATTGATGATAAGAATATCTATCTGCTTTCCTTCCGGTGGCAGCAGTTTCACATGGCTGGGGAATGCCGCCCCGCCAAGCCCCACCATGCCGCACGCCTGTACCGCCTTGACCAGCTCTTCAGCAGTCATGGCATCCACATCTATCGGTGCCTGATAGAGCACCTCTTGGGTAGCGGCCGGGTAGGTTTCGATAATAATCGCCCGGGCCTTGGGGCCCTCTGCGGTAGCAACCAGCTCATCGATGGATCTGACCACACCGGTCACCGGTGAGTGCATGGGTACGGAGACAAAACCTCCCGCCTTCGCAATCGGCTCACCCCGCACCACCTCCTGTCCAACCTTGACCAGGGGGATTCCCGGTGCGCCACGGTGTTGTGACAGCGGAATAATCATCTTAGGAGCAAAAAACAGGCGTCGAACCGGCAGACCTGCCGTCAACGCTTTATGTTCCATGGGATGAATCCCATGATTAAAGGTCTTACGCCGTCTGAAGATAGCGGATAACTTCATACTTCAATGCTCAGATCAGGTGTGGGGAACGAGGAGCCATCTTTTACTGTCACCTCGTTCCCCTATTTCTTCTGTTTACTGGTATTTTTCAGCGCGTTTCACCAACTTGTCGAGGTCTTTCTCATTGGGATTCCAGGGAGTCCCCGGATGCAGACATCCAGCAGTGCACTTCTCTGCGGCCTTGACCATATCCTTATAGGGTCCACCTTTGGGATCGACCACGATGGCAAGCTTGTCATCGTTATAGGCAAAAATCTTTGGATTGAGATCAGTGCACTCGTCACAGGCCGTACACTCAGGTGTCTCGATCCAGAGAGCTTCATAGTCGCCCGGTGCCGCGCCATTTCCGCCGGCACCGGGCATCGCCATATCGCTCAAAGCGGATATATCGCCGTTATTGGCCAAGGCTAGCAAGCTGGAGGAGAGCTTCTGCGCCATCTCTGCCTTTGCCTTATCGGCAATGGCCTGGACGTCCACAACGTTGGAGACACCGGCAAGGGATTTCAGCTGGTGCCAGAAGTCGAGACGCTCCTCACAGGACTTGACGATCTCCTGGGCCACCAGAATCCGCATCAGGCGGTTCTTCCCGTCCACCGCCCAGATGTAGGGGTATATACCTTCCCGGTCATCCTCATCCAACTCCAGAAATTCATGGAGCTGAAGCATATCGTCATTCCAGGCATCCTGGGGTACTTTGCGGAAATGCTTGCGGAAACGGCCTTCGGAGAAGGCAAACTCGGCAAAGGTCACAGGCACCTCAAGAGTCCCCTCCTTGCCGCTCTCATCCACATAGGCGAGCTTATAGCTGGTCCAGTCGTCATCGATGGCAGGGTTACCCTCAAGATCACAGCACTCTTCAAAGGTAGTACCATCATCCGGGTTATAGCGGAACAACGGATAAGCACGGGAATCCAGCGACAGCTTGGCCTGTGCAGTTGCCGCATCATCCGCCACGCCGTGCTCAGGCTGACAAGTGGTATAGATATTGAACAGGGCCGGACGGCGGCTATTCAGTCCATCAATGTAACCCTCAAGCATGTGGGTGATATTACCCACTGAACTCTGCAGAACAAAACTGGTACGGTGGGCCATGCCGATTATCGCCATCTCTTTGCGGATTTCGGTTTTGCCTTTCCACGCTTTGCCATAGGGCGACATATCCGCCACCTGTCCGACAAAGCCTGAGGTACAAGCCTGACCGCCCGTATTGGAATAGACTTGGGTATCCAGCACCAGAATTTTTACCGGCACACCGGACGCCAGAACCCGGGAGAGGTTCTGAAATCCGATATCATACATAGCACCATCACCACCAATGGAGACAACCGGTGGGCAGAGCAGCCACTCTTCATCACTGAACGATTTCCAGCCGAAGTAGGTGAAAAACTCATCGTGCTGTTCAGGGTTGTATTTGCCTTCCAGTTCAAGTTTGGCCTGACGGATCACTTTGAAGCCTTCGGTCATTTTGGCCATGTGGCCTTCGAAAATGCCCAGAGCTACGGAAGGACTGTCCTGGAACAGATGACTGGTCCAGGGGAAAGGATAGGGATTGAAGGGAAAAGTGGAACCCCAGACCGAGGTACAACCGGTTGAATTGATGATTCCCATGCCAGCACGGCCCTGGCCGGTCTTGCCATCGGTGTAAAGCCACTTCAGGTGCCGCAGTTTTTCCAGTAGCTGGGTGGTCCACTGCAGCCACTGCTGGTCAACCGGCTGATCACTGTTCGTCAGAGTGGCTGAGAGGTCAGACAGCGTCAAATCGGAGTCCTTATGGTTCTCAACTGCTTCATTGACCGCTGTAATATTGGAAAGGTCCATCCCTTCAGCCAACTTCAGACGGATATGGGTCTCCAGGCGGTTGATCAGATCATCAATCTCCGACAGGTGTTTTTTCACCCGAGGCTGCATCAATGCCGTAGCGGCACCGGTAAACAGATGGATCGCCGTCTTCTCACCACAACCCAGGCAGGCACCATCGCCGGAGAGCATGGATTCGTAGTTACTCTTGTTCAGCAGCAGAGTCTCAAGGGCACCGATCTTCTCATCCAGGTCATCAACACGGATAAAATCGGCATCTGTAGTCGGCAGTTCAAGCCAGAAGTTCCAATCCTTCTGCATTCTGCCGATGGCTTCCTTGGTCTGTGGTTCGGCGATCAAAGCGCCATCGTCACACACCTCGACACACTCCATACAGCCTTTGCAGGTGTAGGGATTGATGGTGATGGAGAAGAGCCCGCCAGAGCCTTTATTCTTCTTTTCGCGGTTACTGTAGTAAGGCTTGGTAATAGAGAACTCAAACCCATCAATAGCCTGCAGAAACAGGGCGAACTCTTTTTCAAGATTCTGCTTGGCATCCTCTTCCAGTTCTGAATTTGCCACCACTTCCAGCACGGCCTGATCGAGAAGTTTTGAGACGATGGCCGCCTCACCTTCAGTTTCGATCAGTTCACGCAGCCGTTTCTCCACTTTGCGGGACTCGCGGCGCAGATAGAGCGTTGGGGTCCCCTTAGTCTCGATACGCTCGATAGCCGTAGCAAACACTTCGGAAACAGAGCTGACAAGACCCGGAATGGCGCTATCAGGACAGGTAGTATAGCAGTCACCGCAGGCAGTACAGTTCTCGGTGACAAACTTCGGATATTCGAAGCGAATCTGGGTCATGTCACGGTAGATACCGGTAGCCGCCGGAATGATGCTGGTGGCCATGTAGGGGTCGGCGAGGTTGTCGTTGCCACGCCCACTCATGTAGAAGGAACCCGTCTGCTCCCAGAAGCGATGCACGTCAGAAAGTTTACCGTCACCCTCAGGCAGACGCTGGAGCATCACGGGAAGTCCAATGCTCTTTTTCAGATCCTGCTTGGTCAAACCTACCTGTTTTTCAGTAATCTCAGTAATCTCGTCAAAACCGCGGCGCACCACCCGAAGGTTGTCCGCTACGACGCGCTCGCCCTTACTGCCAAATTTATCACGCAGCTGAACTTCAATCGCCTCGAACAGACCCTCTTCGGTCAAATTCGAGCGATCTCTCAAAGGAGATGCGGCAAAGAAAGCACCCTGGAAAGCGTTGCCCTGCATGCGGAACTGCAGCTCTGCGTTGGATGCCTCTTCTCTGGCAATTTTAAAACCATCGACGTAAAAAACCCGAATGCCGTGGTCATTGATGTATTTCTGATGAGGCACCGGAATCTCGGCCCACACCTCTTCCTGAGTCTCCAGGCTGCTTTGAATGATGAATATGCCATTCTCTTTCAAACCATAAAGCGGATTGGAGTGACCGAAGACATTGGGATCCGGGGAGAGCACCACATCCACATAGTGGTATTCACAGTTGAGCCGGATCGGTTCTGGTGCAGCCGACAGATAATAGGTGGTTGGCTGCCCTTTCTTCTCCGAACCATACTTGGGGTTAGCGCGAATATCGTAACCCAGCAGGTCATAGAGAGTCATGGCTAAGTTTTTGCCGGTAGTAATAGCACCCCAGCCGCCCACCGAGTGCATCCGTACGGTAATCGCCCCTTTGGGCAACAGATCCGGATTTTCACTGCCTTTGACCGACATTTTTGCGAGATGAGGATAGGCCTCAAGCAGTTCATTCTGGCGGATTTCTGCCTTGGGATCGGTCGGTTCACGGACAAAATCTATGCCCAGATAGAAGAACTTGCGCTTATCCCCCTCCGGCAACATATTCTCAATAGCACCGATCAAACCCTCCGGCTGCAGGTCGCGGGAACCAAGACCATAAGAGGCGGAAAAAAGCGCCGGGGTATCGTTCTGCTTATAGCTGCTGTAGCTAGCGTAGGGTTTGTCACCGCTGGTGCCATTCTCAATACATTTGGTGATGGCGGCCCGAATCTCGCGGATCAGCGGCAGATCCTCAGCCAGGGGCTGATCGGTACGTTCCAGCACCGCCACACCCTTTTTACCCTTCAGTGCCTGGCCAATCAGGTCGCCGGGGAATGGACGGTACATAGTGACATTGAGCACACCCACCTTCAGCTTGTGGGTCTCACGAAGATAGTCGACTACTGCCTCGGCCTGAACAACCATCGAGCCCTGGCCGACGATGACATAGTCAGCATCATCCATCTTATAGTTGGCAACGCGGTTGTAGCGACGACCGGTCAGTTCATAGTACTCATCCATCACCTCATCGGTAATATCGGAAATATGCTCGAAAAAATAGGGCCGCTGTGCCGCCACCGCCTGCATATAGGCATCTTGGTTCTGTACTGAACCGGAAAGCATGGGATTATCCACATCCCAAAGCTCCGGTACCCGGCGGCGCTTTTCGCCGTAAAGCATCTTCTGCGCTGGCGTCGGGCAGTCGATAATATCATCTGGGCGACCACAGAATTCAGCTATCAGCTCTCGCTCAGGCACCATCAGAGGTTCGATCAAATGGGTGGTCAGAAAGCCATCCTGAGCCACGGCGGCCGGAGTCAGGCTCTGTTCCGCTATCTTGCGGCCGATCAAGTTAAGGTCGGCGGCCTCTTGTGCATTTTTACCGAAAACCTGAAAGAAACCTGTGTCGTCAATACAATGATAGTCATCATGTCCACAGTGCACATTCAGCGACGCTTTAGTGATGGCCCGGGTACCGATATTCAGTACATAGGGGAGACGCTTGCCCACCGCTGCGTAGAGGGACTCGTGCATGAATGCAACACCCTGGGCAGAGGAGAAGTTGGTGGCACGCAAACCGGCCATGGACATACCGGCAGTCACGGCGGCAGCGGCATGTTCCGATTCTGGCTCAACGAAAATCAGCGGCTTGCCGGATACATTGACATGCCCCTTGGCCGTCTCTTCAGCCCAATATTCACCCATCTGGGTAGAAGGGGTGATAGGGTAAGCGCCGGCAGCGTCCGCTGCCTCACGTTCACACATGATAACGGCCGTGTTGCCGTCCATCGCCATGCGGATACCGGGATATTTGAACTGCTTCTGCTCTTTTTTTCCAAACATTAGTCTGTCTCTCTGGGTGCGTTCAATCAATGGCAAATTCAAACTGGTTTAACGTAAGCGCGGAGAATCCATGCTGCGATTCTCAGTGCGCTAAATATTCAAGCACTCCCTATGACGAAACAGGAAGCGCCTCTTTACGAATAATTTTCTTGGTATCCTTACCCACTGTATAATCGCCTTTTTTGTCATACCAGACAATGGCGCCGGTTGGGCAACGCTCTATCGCCACCCTTGAGGCCAGTTTGTTCTTACTGTAATCGATCACCGCAAGATTGTTGGTGATCTCGATCAGTCCTTCCGGTGAGTCAATGACACAGCGTTCACAAGCGGTACAGATCACCTCGCACTCAGCCTCGGCCTGATCACCCTTCTCCAGGTTTTTACAGGCAACAAACAGTTGCTGGCTCACCGGATGAAGCTCGAACAACGCTTTCGGGCAGACCTCCACACAGTCATTACAGGCGGTGCATTTCTCTTCATTCACCACCGGCAGACCGTGCAAGTCCATAGTAATGGCATCGAAATCACAAACATCGGCACAATCGGCCATGCCAAGACAGCCCCAGGTGCATCCCTTTCCACCACCGGATACCAATGCAGCCGCCCGGCAGGAACTCAAACCACTGTAACTGGCCCGGATATAAGCCACATGAGAACCCCCTGCACAGACAAGACGCGCCACCCGTTTCTCCTGGGTGCCCATACCGACACCAAGGTAGTCAGCAATGATCTTATTCAGATTCAGGGAGTTGACAGTGCACTGGGCAGGTTCATATGAACCCTCGATCAGGCCCTCTGCAAACGGTCGGCAACCAGGAGTTCCACAGGCACCACAATTAGCGCGTGGCAGCAGATCTTCCACTTCGTCGATGCGCGGGTCTTCATAGATGTAGAGGCGTTTATTGGCGAGAACCAGAACTGTTGCCAAAATCAGTCCTAAAGCGGCCATAAAGCCAACTGAGATTGCAATACTGGTTATATCCGCCATTTACCGGTACCTCAGGTCTCAACGATCGACCCTCATGTTAAATTGCTTTCTTTCGTATAAATTCAATTTATTTCGCAGTTGCAGCAAAGTCTAGCTACTGAGCTTGTATTTGGCACACAAATTATTTCAATGCTTACTATTGATGTATACAATAAAACGCTTCTGCAACCCTATTTGGTTGTGTACCAAAACACGGTTACAGATACATGAATACTTTTGTTTTTTAAGGAAATAACTATGGCATCTCCCACTCCGGTTTACTACAAACAGAACCGTCTTAAACAATTAAGGGCGTTCTGTCATGCGGCGAAAACAGGGAGTATCAGTGAGGCTGCAGAGAAGGTTTTTCTCAGCCAGCCCACGGTTTCTCTGCAGATTCAGGCGCTTGAACGGGAGCTGGAGACTGTACTTTTTGAGCGCCGTGGTCCAAAGATTACCCTGACCCCAGAAGGCAAAGTTCTGTTCAAGCTCTCTCAGCCCCTGGTGGAGGGAATGGACAAGCTGCATGAAACTTTCGCCGCCAAGCAAGATCTGCTGGAGTCGGGCGAGCTGAACATTGCAGCCGGTGAATCGACCATCCTCTACCTCCTGCCAGCTCCATTGAAACAGTTTATGGAACTGCACCCCAAGATTCGGATCAAACTCCAAAATGTCACCGGTGGGCGGGACGGGCTGTCACGTCTTCGGGCAGATGAAGCTGATATCGCTGTTGGTTCAATGCTGGATGTGCCGGACGATATTATCTACAAGCCGCTGATTACCTACGCCCCTGCGCTTATTGTCCCTTTGGACCACCCCCTGGCAGAAAAAAAGCTGATCACACTGGAAGATATCACCCCCTACAGCCTTATCCTCCCGCCGCCCAGCCTCACTACCTGGCGTATGGTTGACCTGGTTTTCCGTCAGCATGAACTTAAACTGAAAGCCGGGCTAGAAGCGGGGGGCTGGGAAGTGATCAAGAAGTATGTCGAGATGGGACTCGGCATCTCAATCGTCATCGATGTCTGCCTCACCGGTGGGGAAAAATTGGTGAAATTCCCCCTGGACGACTACTTCCAGAAACGCACTTATGGCATCGTCCTGCGCAAAGGAAAGTATCTTTCACCTCAAGCCAAGCGTTTTATCAAGGTAATGGAGCTGGGCCTCCCCAAGAAAAGTTGACACCTTACTAGACGAGGTGTCGGGTGAGGAAGAATCATGCAATTGATCTGAAAATCAAAGCGGTTCTAAAAGCGAGTTTGCCAGGTATTACAGCAGGTGAAGTAGCAGAGGAAATTAGTATCCACACGTTTTTCTTGTATCGCTGGAAGAAAAAGCTGCGGGATGCAGGATTGCTAAATAAAATGCCAAAAGAGAAGGATTTTGATACGGACCTTGAGTTTGAGGAAAAGCTTAGTCAGTTACAGAAGGAAAATGAGCGCTTTCGCATAGAGAGTGCGGTCTTAAAAAGCTCAAGGGATATGGCGAAGCCAAAACAAAGAAGCCTTCAAAATAGTGGATGGACTATCAGGTCAGTTTTCCATTGCCAGCCTATGCCGTTATTTGGGGTGAGCCGTGCTGAATACTACAAAATGGCGAAATGGGACCGATAAGTAATAGAGATATAGAAAACACTGCATACTTAGGGAGAGATAAAAAACCACCGTGAGATTAAGTAAATCTATGGAAGTATGGTTTAGTGATCAAGAAAGTTAACTTGCTGGAAAGCTATGATGGTCCGAGTTTATCTCACGAAGTATGGGTTGCAGATTTCACCTATGAGTTATAGGAGGGTGTAACGATTTCCGTGTAACTGCCCGGGTTAAATGTATTCCGCCAAGCGTTCTTCGAACTCAATCATAAATCTATTCAGTGCTGGTTTCCAATTGTGAATCGGCATGGTCCATTTTTTTGATGCTTGCTGCACCGTCAGGTACACCACTTTCATTGCCGAGTCGTCGGTCGGAAATAGCTTCCGTTTTTTAATTGCCTTGCGAACCACGCTGTTCATTGACTCGATGGCATTGGTTGTATAGATTGCCCTGCTGATGTCCTCAGGGTAGCCAAACAGGGTATTAAGATTGTGCCAGTGGCTATGCCACGAACGGCTGAGCTGGGGATATTTGTCGTCCCATCGGTTAGAGAAATTATCAAGTTCCAGTAGCACTTCATCTTCGGTGACAGACTTATATATTTTCTTCAGGTCTGCCGTCACTGCCTTGTAGTCTTTCCAGGGCACATACTTCATCGAGTTGCGCACCATGTGAACAATACAGAGCTGGACCTGAGTCTCGGGAAGCGCTGTATTGATTGCGTCTGGAAAGCCCTTCAGGCCATCGACACAGGCAATCAAAATATCCTTCACGCCGCGATTCTGGAGCTCTGTGAGTACATTGAGCCAGAACTTGGCACCCTCATTCTCTGACAGACAGAGCCCCAACAATTCCTTGTGGCCCTCCATGTTCACGCCCAGTGCCAGATAAATTGCCTTATTGATCACTTTCTTGTCTTGCAGGATTTTTACGGCAATACAATCCAGGTAAATAATGGGATAGACCGCATCCAGTGGCCTAGATTGCCATTCAATCACTTGTTCAATAACAGCGTCAGTCACTTTGGAAATCAAGGTGGCAGAGACATCAGCACCGTACATTTCTTTAATGGTCGTGACGATTTCTCGTGTTGTCATGCCCTGGGCATACAAGAAAATAATCTTGTCGTCCATG
Organism: Candidatus Vondammii sp. HM_W22; assembly: GCF_022530855.2. Classification (GTDB taxonomy): domain Bacteria; phylum Pseudomonadota; class Gammaproteobacteria; order Chromatiales; family Chromatiaceae; genus Vondammii. Next base: position 1,997,116 of record NZ_CP099567.1, read on the forward strand.
GAAGTAAATCGACGCTGGTGTTTTTTAACGAGCTTGGGCTCGAAACTCCCAGCTCTGTCGCGTGGTGTATCGAGCTCGAACTGGCCAGCTTCCGTTCGGTTAGTCTTACTGGCATAGCCGTTGCGGTTATTGGCAGCTTCGGACTGCTCGGTTTGAACGTCATGTGTAGCATGCCGTCACGCGATAGACAGCCCTTGGAACGCCTGGTTCGATGGCGGATTGTCCCTAAGGTGGATTCAATCGGATTGCTGGTCCGAATGCTCTGCCAGTGCTGCGCAGGAAATTGATAGAAAGCCATCAGTTCCTCTCGGTCTTTGTGCAGACAGATGGCAGCCTTCGGATACTTTGGCTCATACGTTTTGATAAACAGATCAAAGGCCTTTTCCACATAGGCCTGGGTCTCCGACTGCCAGATGTTATGCACCGATCGCCAATTTTGCCGGGGTCAGTCCGCGTGACTTCAGTTTCAACAGTACCTCCCGCCAGCTCTGTGTGGACTCCCGTACACCATCCTCAATTGCCAGAAAATGCTTCTCGCCACGCTCATTCACGCCGATCACCCAGGGCACACAGCTTCGTCTGCTCTGCTCTCTGTCCGCTGTAGACACCGTCTGCCTACACATACACCCAATGGCCCTTATCCAGGCGCTCCTCGCACCCGCTCCGATATTCTTCTGCCCAGACCTGCTTCAGACGCGATACCCTGCCGGCCGACAAGCCTGTTGCATCCGGAACCACCAGCACTTTAAGGGCTTCACCCATCCCTCCACTGGAAATCCTCTTCAGGTAGAGCCACGGCAGTGCCGCTTCCAGTGACTTCGTCTTGCGTACATACGGCGGCACCAGAGCTGATCGGAACGTCACCGGCTCGCCGGTCTTCGCGCGAACTTTGGGGATCTTGACCGTGACCGGCCCCAATCCTGTCTGCAGTTTACGAGCTGGCAGGTGACCATTACGCACCACACCCGCCTTGCCATCCTCTGTCCGTCGCTCGACGTGCTCCGCCAACAGCTCCAGCAGCTCGGCCTCCACCGCCTGGTAGATCAACTGCTCTGCACCGCTTCTCGGCAACTCTATCAGCGGATCGATAATCGTATCTCGGTAATCCTCCCTAAAAACCGGTATAGTTAGTCGACCCTGAAATATTCATAACGCAATAATTTATATAAAATAAGCGTCTATGAAAGCAGTAAAAGCAGAGAAAAACTGGACGAAACAGAGGTGGATAATTGAGCAAAGCCAAGACAGCCAATCCCAACCAGCAAAGTTTCCTGCACCAGAACTTACTGGATCAGCTGAACCCCAAGCATCCACTTTTGCTATTGGCCAGACAGATAGACTGGTCATATTTTGATGCTGAATTTGCCCCGCTTTATTCTCATCTTGGAAAGCCCTCAAAACCGATCCGCCTAATGGTGGGCCTCTCGATACTCAAGCATCTGAAAGACCTCAGTGACGAGGTTCTGATTCAACGCTGGATACAAAATCCCTACTACCAGAGTTTTACGGGTGAGATCGAATTCCAATGGCAACTTCCTTGTGACCCCTCCGACCTGACTTACTTCAGAAAGCGTATTGGCAACGAAGGTTTTGAAAAGGTCCTGGCTGCATCTATCGCCTTACATCAAGAAAAGGCAATCGAAGATGAAATGTGTATCGACACTACCGTACAAGAGAAAAACATTACCTTTCCAACTGATGCAAAGCAGTACCGAAAGATACACGGGCAGTTACTCAAGATGGCCCGAGCAGAAGGTATCGTGCTCAGTCGAAGCCATGAGAAGGAAGTAAAAATTCTCAAGCTCCCCACCCGATTTGCCACACATCCGAGGAATCGTAAAAAGGCACGTAAGGCCGTCAAGCGATTAAAGACCATCAGCGGCCGATTACTGCGTGAAATACAGCGTAAGATGACCGCAGAACAACAGAAATTCTATGCAGAAAAGTTCGCCCTGTACCAGCGCATGCTGAATCAGAAGCGTGCTGATAAAAATAAGTTGTACAGCCTACATGAACCTCATATTTACTGTATGAGCAAAGGCAAGGCCCAGCAGCGTTATGAGTTTGGCACCAAGGCATCAATCACCACCACAAGGGACGCGGGCATTGTGATTGATGCCCTGGCTTTTGAGAAGAATGTATTTGATGGTCACACCGTACCTGAGGTCTTGGCACAGGTGAAACGTCTCATCAATCGAGTACCCAAAGTGGGTATTACTGATCGAGGTTATCGGGGCAAATCAAAGGTTAATGACACCCAGATAGTAACGCCAAAGCCTGCTAGGAAGAATACCTCAGGAGAAGCCATGGCATTAGCCAGAAAACGTTTCAGAAGACGAGCTGGCATCTGATCGAGAAGTCAGAGAGCTGGCCAATAACTTCTCTTGAGTAATCATCAATCACATTAAATACTCGAAAGCGGCGACCATTAGCCAACTGATCACTGACAAAATCCATTGACCAGCGTATATTTTTACCAATGGGCATAATCGTTGGCATTCTTGGTCGTATTATCTTCTTGCGTTTTTTAGTCCTCACTTGAAGACCTTCTTCGTTATAGACTCGGTAGGTCCGCTTCTTGTTTTTCACAAGCCCCTCTCCTCTCAGGAGGCCATGTAAAAACAAATAACCATAACTCGGATGCTTTTTTGCCAGCTCAAGTAACCGTTTGCGTGGAGGCTCATCTTTTCCCCATTGAGTAACGTACCGAAAAGCGGTTCTACTTAAGCCTACTAATTGGCAAGCTCTACGCTCACTTAATTTGAACCGCGACTTAAGGTAGCTCACGATTTGTTTTCTATCAGCAGGCTTTACCACTTTTTTGAGAGCACATCCTTCATCGCCTCAGCTTCAAGCATTTTCTCGGCAAGTAACTTCTTAAGCTTGTTGTTTTCGCTTTCAAGCTCTTTGAGCCGTTTGGCTTCTGAGACATCCATCCCGGCGTACTTGCTTCGCCAGTTATAAAAGCACCCGGTTGAAATGCCGAACTGACGACAAATGTCATCAACTTTTATCCCTGACTCATGCTGCTTGATGGCACCAATAATTTGCTCTTCTCTGTAACGCTTCTTCTTCATACTGTTTTTTAAAACCTGCCGGCACCACCATCGGCTATCATATGACCACCTGGAGGTGGCTTTTCCTGTTCTTTAGTCATTCACCGAAGAAACAGTGACATCCAAATCTTTAAGAATCCCATTCTCAATACTGTAAACCCAACCATGCACGGAAAGATTGGCCCCATTTTCCCAGGCATTCTGCACTATCGTTGAATTACATACATTTGTTACCTGTTCTATTACATTCAGCTCGCAGAGCAAATTGAGCTTTTCGTCATGGGTTAGCCCGTTAAACTTATCGGCGTTGAAACGATCGACATCTTTCACATGACGCAGCCAATTATCCACCAAACCATGCTCCTGGCTTTCCAGCGCTGCCTTTATACCACCACACCCGTAATGGCCACATACAATAATATGTTTCACTCTTAATATTTCAACAGAATACTGGATTACAGAAAGACAATTCAGATCTGTATGAACAACGAGATTTGCAATATTTCGATGGACAAATATCTCCCCTGGAGGCAAGTTCACTATTTGGTTTGCAGGCACTCGACTATCGGAGCAGCCAATCCACAGATACTTCGGGCCCTGTTGTTTAGACAGCATCGAGAAAAATTCAGGATTCTGTTCCTTTATCTCGTTAGCCCAAGCCAAGTTATTCTCAAAGAGATGCTTCAATGAACTCAAAACTAAGATTACCTCTGTTTATGGTTTCGTATATAATGCGAAATTAAGCGCAACTTTTCACTATGTCGGTCATTGTAAATAATGGGTGGAATCAATTCCAAAGTGCACCACCTGAATGACTAAAAAAAGATGATCTAACATGCCTGATAAAATGAGGTTGCGAAATCTTATTTACACAGGAACACCAAAAATTATATCTTAATGGGAACCTCTAAAAACCCGACAAAGACCAATAGTCTCTAGAAAATCTGGAGAGTCCGGCATCTTCACGCTCGTTTTTCTGGCAGCATCCACACCCATACCTCGCTTCATCCTGCCAGCCACACCAATTGACGCATGTTGTACTCCAGATTCATCATACCAATCTTTACGGCGGCCCTGACTTGCCCGATGCTACGCACCAGTCGATTGGCCTGCTGGGCAAACACGTGCTCAACCCGAACTCTTAATCGTTTTCGGTTTGCCTCTTGCTCCCGTTCATTCAAGGGGCGTTTCCATGTCGACTTGCGATGATGACTGCGGTAATTTACACCTGCTAAAGCAGACTCCCGCTCTTCACTGCGGTAAGCGGAATCGGCCCAGACACTGCCATTACTGTTGTTCTCATCTAGCAGTTCCTCGAAGACTTGGCTATCATGAACTTCAGCTGATGTTACGGCATACTTGCGAATGACCTTGTACTCCCGATCTATGCTGATGTGGTTTTTGGTTTTTGGTTTTTGGTTTTTGCGCCCATAGTGGATTTTACCATGCTTCTTAGTCCAGCGGGCTTCAACATCCTTTTCGCGGCGTTTGTTATCACCCCATGCCTCAGGGCTGCCCCCATCTTTGATTTGCCTATTTTCCTCTCGCGTATGTACGTTGCTTAGGTACTGGAACGATAACGGCATCTGCAATCTGTCCCTTGCGAGCACTGAAGCCTGCTGCATCAGTCTGAATCAACAGCTCTGAAAAGAGTTTATCAACAAGGCCCCATTCTTTCAGGCGCTCACGATATACCCAAACTGTTTCCTGATTACCCATAAACCTCAGCCATCCTTAGGAGGCGATAAGGCATCGGTGGTGTACGTAACGCGACGCAGAGCAATCGTTCAATCATAGCCGGAAGATTAAACCGGCGATTAAAGCGATATTCAAACTCGGCGAGATAACGAGGTACGTGTTTTTTACGAATAGCATGAAAGGTTCCCTGCAAAGCATTCTTGATATTACCAGGCATGGTATTCAGTTATTTAAAGGTGGAGAGCTGGGTATACTTTCGCCCACCGCCAGTGACGATAGGCATATGATCACATCCAGCATCTGTAACTGCTCTGAAGCAGTAGAGCCCATCAGAAAAAACTGTGCTGCCAGCACACAGACTGGATCTGGCATATCGAGCGATCTCCGCACTCTGAAAACCGCGGAGCCGACGCAGTTGGATCTTCATTGGCCTGTCATCCTGCGTCATCTCAACAGCTGCCACGAAAGGGATTTTATTACGAGACCCTCGCCCACGCTTTCCCGGTTTCTCACCACCAATACAGGCATCATCCATCTCGATGCGACCAGCCAGTTTTTTTGACTCTGACGTTCCATCATCACCTGCATCAGTTTGTGCTTGAGCTTCCAGGCTGTATTGTAGTTCACACCAATTTCACGGGACAGTTGCAAGGCAGAAGTACTCTTTTTACGCTGAGTCAACAAATAGATGGCCGAAAACCACTTCTTCAACGGCAGCTTGGTGCCGTGAAAGATGGTGCCAGCAGTCAGGGAGCTTTGGTGGTGGCATTTGTGGCACTGATATATCTTACGGCTTTTGAGTTCACAACCTGTTGTGTTGCCACACTCAGGACATATATACCCGGTAGGCCAACGCAGTTGGTACAATGCTTGTTGGCACTGCTCTTCAGAACCATATTTTTCAATAAATTCGTGCAAACTAGGACCTTTTTGAAACTGCACTGTATTTTTCGGCATGAATAGAAAACCCTCTGTATTCAGTGGGTTATATTATGCAATAACCACTGGCTCAATAGCTGAGCGTGATAGGTAACCAGGAACTGTCTTAGCATCGGGCACCTTACCCTCCGGGCTCAGCCCAAGAAAATGACAAAAGCTATAGCGATCCCGTATTTGGAACCCTGTTTGATCATCGGACAGATTGAACAAATACTGTAGAACCAACACTTTAAACATCAGTACCGCATCGTAAGGTGGACGCCACCTTCACAGGGATCACTGCTTTTATAAACTGAGCCAAACAATACCCGGAAAGCCTCCCAGTCTACGGTCCTTTCCAACTTTGGCAGCGGGCCTCCCTGTTGCTCAAGGAATTCAAGTTGGTCTTGATGATCAAAAAAAATCGGTTGCATGGCCTTTATCAATGGTTGGTTGAATTGGCTACTATTGTCACTGAATTTTGGAGGTTTTTTAGAGGCTCCTATAAGGGATGATTTGTGGTGCTCCTGTGTAAATAAGATTTCACAACCTCATTTTACCAAGCATTCAAATCATCTCTTTTTAGTCATTCAGGCGATGCACTTTGGAGCTGAATCCATCTTTTCCCAGGTTTCCATGCAGAGCGTGGGAACCCGACCTATGGCGCTGTCTTTATACCATAGCCGATTTGGGATGCATGCATCCTAGCGCAGTACTTAACCGCCAAGATCAAATGCAAAGTCCATCTCCTGATCGTTCAGCAGTAGCCGTTTCCGTAATACTCTAAGCTGGACATTATCACCGGGGCTTTTTCCAAACAGCCCAATCTTAATATCAGAGGGCAATTTAACGGTACTGTCATTCAGTTTCTGAATAATATCCCCTTTCTTCAATCCCACTTTTTCAGCTGCACTATCAGTGCGCTATATTGGCAATCAGAACACCCTCTTCTGCAACATCCAGATAGACCCCCATAAGGCCCGACTTGGGTAACGCGGCAACTTCCGGAAAGGTGATGAAATCAGCGATGCCGGGGCTGATTCTGAGGTTGTCTGCAGGCAGCACAATGGCTTTTTCCACATTGACTCTACGCAACACCCGCTGGGGGATACCGGAGCCGTACATCAAGTGACCTGAACCTGCCAATACCACCAGTTTTTTGGCTGAATGGTTCTTCAAATAAGCTGCTGCTCTTTCAGCCATACCCTCGTCCCACAACAACTGGACATCCAGGAAGTGCTCAAAATCTCTCTTTTCACTCTCGGGGTGCTGATGAAAAACAGTACGAAGACGTGCAATATAATCTTCATCACTGCGGTCCAGTTCAGCCGGAACCTGAGCTCTCTCCTGCTCATTCAGTCCTGATATGCCGACCTTGGAGATGCGGTTTTTGATCTCTTTTGAAGCATTGAGAGCCAGCACAGGAATCTTATGTTGTCGGGCGTAAATGAGAATGGGGCGATAAAGACGATAATCGTAGCTCCACCGCTCAAACCACTCACTGCGCCTTAACAGTTGCTGCTCGCTCAGATCGCCTGCGATAAAACTGTCGAGATGAGTCTGGAATGGTTTCTGGAACATCTCCATGCCAATAGCCAACTCCGGATATACTTGGTGTATCCCTTTGATAATTTCCAACTGGCTGAGGTGATGTGCGTAATTATCGTGAGTCTCACCGATAAAAACCACCCGCTTTTTCAACAGTTCGGGGATAATCTCATCTATGGAAGAGAATCCTGATATATTCACAGCTTGGGTATTCCTGACAGATGGAGCATTTTCAGTCTCACTAGAGGCTTCCATCGAATGTCCATGGATAGGTTGCATCTTGGCATGTTCTTTTACCTCAACAGCACCACATGCACTCAGAAACAGCGAGACAAATGCCAACGAGAGATAAGCGAAATGTTTTTTCTTAGACATCAAAATACCACCCAATTAATGCAAAGCCAAAATAACACCGTGGAGATATCCCCAACTACAAATTTACTCAGAGCTTGTCCGATTAACATTGAACTCCCGGTATAAGACGCTCCGGTGTCATAATAATTCCTGATAAACTAACCAACATGGAAAAAGCTCTCATCATTTTACTGCTGCTATCGGCATGGATCTCCCTTGCACTGGCAGAACAGGCCTCCGTCATTCACCACTCGATTGAGGCCAGAATCTCACCCCACAGCGGCGGGCTTGAGGTTAAAGACAGGCTCACGCTTCCCCATGATTTAACCCATTTTGAATTTCAGCTCCACGATGGCCTCAATCCTGAAATTCAACAGCCGGGGGCAAAACTCACCCCCCACAAACAGTGGATGAGTGGAAGAGTACCTGTTCAAAGTTTTCAGGTCGAGTTAGCATCCCCCGGCCGCTCAGTGACAATCAGCTATAGCGGGGTCATACAGTATCCATTGGGGAGATTCTCCCAGGGGCATGCCGATGGCAGAAATTCCACCCCGGGGCTGATTTCCACACAGGGCGTCTTCCTGAGTATCTCCAGCTACTGGTTTCCAGTGATCGACGGGGTCCTGATTAATTTTTACATGCGACTAGACCTCCCGGATGGCTGGTCCGTGATAAGCCAGGGGGAGAAAGGAGAAACGCCTAACAGTTGGCACATAGCGAAGCCGCAGAATGATATCTACCTGATTGCCGGGACATACCAAGTTTATCAGAAAGAAACAGCGGTAGCAGATGCTCAGGTCTATCTGCATAATCCAGACCCCAGCCTGGCAAAAAATTACCTGGAGGCCACTGAACACTATCTGTCGCTCTATCAGCAGCTATTGGGAGACTACCCTTACAGCAAATTTGCCCTGGTGGAAAACTTCTGGGAGAGCGGCTACGGCATGCCCTCCTTCACCCTGCTGGGTCCCCGGGTAATCCGTCTCCCGTTCATTATCAACAGCTCCTACCCGCACGAAATTTTGCATAACTGGTGGGGAAACGGTGTCTACGTGGATTATGCCTCGGGTAACTGGAGTGAAGGACTTACCTCCTATCTGGCGGACCATCTGATCAAAGAGCAACAGGGAAAAGGTTCCGATTACCGTCACAATACATTGAAAAACTATGCCAACTATGTGGCGGACGAGGAAGATTTCCCATTAAATGAATTCCGTGGCCACCACAGCCAGATCAGCCAGATCAGCCAGATCAGCCAGGCGGTCGGCTATGGCAAAACCCTGATGTTTTTCCACATGCTGCGCCTGCAACTTGGGGATTCACGGTTCATTGAAGGCCTGCGGCATTTCTACCGGGAGAACCGGTTCCTTTTTGCCGGTTTTTCAGATCTGCAAACCTCTTTTGAGACAGTCAGCGGCACTAACCTGAAAAATGAGTTCAAACAGTGGACCAACCGACCGGGCGCTCCCTCATTGAAGCTAAGTCTGGCCTCAGTGACCAGGAGTGACAGCGGATATCGACTGAAGGCCAGACTGAGCCAAAGCCAGTCTGGCACTCCATTTAAACTCAGAGTTCCGATCTTCATACAACTCGATGGAGAAGAACTGCCTCTACAGCAGACCCTGGTTATGAATGGAAAAAATCTGGATATCGATATTCCCCTGAAAAAGAGGCCGCTCCGCCTGAGTATCGATCCCCTTTTCGATCTCTTTAGGCAACTCGACTCCAGCGAAAACCCGAGCACCCTTGGACAACTCTTTGGGGCGAAGAGACTGACCATCATAACTCCCTGCCAATGACTCCAAGAGAACCAGCGATAGTTACAAACAGGTGGCTCAAGCCTGGTCAGGTAGATAACGCGATATCGACACAGTATGGGACAGTGATATCGATCAACTGCCGGAAGATCGTTCTATCTGGATATTTGGCAACAACAACCGCTTCTCGGCCCTATTCACTGAGTTACTAAAACAGGACGCTTACAATACAGGGCAACAGAGTATTGCCCTCACCAGAAAACACCCCGGCAACCCGGAATTTACCATTGGCCTGCTGTCGATCCACTCACCTGAGGCGATGTCCGGCATGGCACGTAAACTACCCCACTACGGTAAATACAGCTACGTCACATTCACAGGTAAGGAGCCGACGAATCGACTGAAAGGCGAATGGCGGCTCTCAAAATCTGCGTTGACCGTAGATTTAACGGAGGGGGAAAAAATCCCGCCTATCAAGATTCCTCAACTCAAACCCTTGTCTGCGTCGACAAATTAATGCCTGCCCAGAAATACTGTTTTTTTACCACGATATGCAGGCGCAAGATGCACGATAAATGAAATCCTTATTTTTCAGCACTAGAAACGGTGTGTTCACATTTTGTGATGGTTCGTCACTGCAGTATTTGAGAAATTCTATCAAGATCCTGCAGTGATATCGTGCATAAGCTGCTGTCAGGCAGATCTGTAAGCCTGAAAAACATCACCGTGTCTATGAAACAATTAGGCGCTTTGAGGTCTCCGAAGAGGCACAACGTTCAATGCGCCGAAATCAGGCTGTTCCTCAGGAATATTAAAACCAATTAGCTTTTCCAAAAAAATCTAGGCTTTAGACCAAGTTCGTAAGCTAGTGTAGTTGGATCAATCTTGAAAAATTCTTCTAACTTCACCAAAGACAGCTTTAACAACTCTGGCTGCTCCATTACATCAGGCTCACCAGGCTCATTTTTTCTTTGGCCACTTTTACTGATGTGGATATTTGCCCGTCGATACTGTGCCGCATCGAAAAGACCCAGGTCATAGGCTCTACGAATAATAGCCTGGATGGATACCTTCCATCGTAGTTTCATCCTCAAGATCGCTTACCAGTCAATCCTACGTGATCGGGGAAACTCCCGAACAAAATCCCTTCTTGGTAGCAGAAAGGCGCTCGCAAAACGGTTGGCTTGAGCTTCAGTGCCGGTATCACCCGTCACAATCCTTATATGCATAACCAGATGACCACGCTCATGCGCGGTATCAAATCTCAGTCTAGTGGGTGCAGTTTTTGCGGTGCTCCTAATTATGAGAGTTATAGTCAAATCTGGTGTTTAGCCAGTTGAATCAAGCGGCGACCTGATCGACTCCTGCTACCTCAAGACCCTCTTTAAATTTGATTCCGGTTATCACCTTCACCAGGTAATCGAAACCCCGTAATCGTCTCCACGTCTTCCCGGCACACAGGCCGGGTTTGAACATCATGTGTAGCATGCCGTCACGCGATAGGCAGCCCTTGGAACGCCTGGTTCGATGGCGGATTGTCCCGAAGGTGGATTCAATCGGATTGCTGGTCCGAATGCTCTGCCAGTGCTGCGCAGGAAATTGATAGAAAGCCATCAGTTCCTCTCGGTCTTTGTGCAGACAGATGGCAGCCTTCGGATACTTTGGCTCATACGTTTTGATAAACAGATCAAAGGCCTTTTCCGCATCGGCCTGGGTCTCCGACTGCCAGATGTTATGCAGTGCCTGCTTCGCTTTCGGCTGAGCTGACCTTGGCAGGCAGTTCAGCACGTTCATGGTCTTGTGCATCCAGCAGCGCTGCTGGCGCGTCTCCGGATACACTTCCTCCAGCGCAGCCCAGAATCCCATGGCACCGTCACCGATCGCCAGTTTTGGCGGGGTCAGTCCGCGTGACTTCAGTTTCAACAGTACCTCCCGCCAGCTCTGTGTGGACTCCCGTACACCATCCTCAATTGCCAGAAAATGCTTCTCACCACGCTCATTCACGCCGATCACCACCAGGGCACACAGCTTCGTCTGCTCTGCTCTCTGTCCGCTGTAGACACCGTCTGCCCACACATACACCCAATGGTCCTTATCCAGGCGCTCCTCGCACCCGCTCCGATATTCTTCTGTCCAGACCTGCTTCAGACGCGATACCCTGCCGGCCGACAAGCCTGTTGCATCCGGACCCACCAGCACTTTCAGGGCTTCACCCATCTCTCCACTGGAAATCCCCTTCAGGTAGAGCCACGGCAGCGCCGCTTCCAGTGACTTCGTCTTGCGTACATACGGCGGCACCAGAGCTGATCGGAACGTCACCGGCTCGCCGGTCTTCGCGCGAACTTGGGGGATCTTGACCGTGACCGGCCCCAATCCTGTCTGCAGTTTACGAGCTGGCAGGTGACCATTACGCACCACACCCGTCTTGCCATCCTCTGTCCGTCGCTCAACGTGCTCCGCCAACAGCTCTGCCTCCACCGCTTGGTAGATCAACTGCTCTGCACCGCTTCTCGGCAACTCTGTCAGCGGATCGATAATCGTATCTCGACCTGCCAGCTTAACAACATTATTCTTACTCATGGTGGCGTATCTCCAATGGTTGTTTTGATGTCTCGCAACAACAAATCAACCAGATACCCCGCTTTTTTTCAATTCCCTTCAAACACCACGTTCAGTTATAACTCTAATTATGATGGGCCTAGACCTCTCAATAGAGAGCATCTATCTTTGCTGAAATACCAGCAATATAAGTGACTACAGCCCCTGCACGCTCAACTACGCGAATCATATTTTTAATAGGCTGATCTACAGTATTCGGCTGCCCGTTCAATATCCTCGTTTGAGTGTACTTCTAGCTAAGGGAAATCTACCTGGGGCAAAGAAAGCTTCTCTCCGAAAAGGCTCACTAGCTCATCAAATAGGCTGCCTCTGGCCACTACTTGCCTAGTGACAATAACAGGCGCTGTACGGAGTTTTCTAAAGTTGCACTACTGCTCATCAACTTCATTCCTAATAGGTCTTGTGAGAAATGCAGGCAGTACCCCTAAGGCATCAGCTAACGCTTCAGTCATACTGGGGCCTAGTGTTTTCGCCCCAGACTCCAACTGAAAAATATGCTGCCTGGATGCTCGAACCAATGCCCCAACCTCGGCCATTGAAAGTCCGTTCACAAGCCTTCCTAGCCGCAACCTCCCTCCTTGAAACACCTGAGTAGTTACAGTCACGATGAACTTATCTCCGATTCATCATCTATGCTTGGGGTTCGACAACAGGTGATCCTATGTCAACACCATCCCCAGAAGGATCTGAAATATCCGTTACAACAGCCACAGGGTCGAATATTGGTGCATTCCAGCAACATTTGACATCTCTGCTACCAGTGATCCCAACAAAAGTGATGGCGGTGGCTTCGCCATCTGCATTTGCTTCAACTGAAAAACGCCAAAGTAGGTCTTTATCATCATCCCCAAAAGCAAGGGCACATTATCGCAATTCAGGGAGACTACGGGCCATTGTCCTCTTTGTTGGCTCATCCCAAGTTAGTTGGATCGATCTATCCTTATTGTGGGTATTTCTTTGCTGCATGCCCCTAATTATTCAGGTTCACGATAATCGGAGCCAGCCAGGAAGAGCCACAACCACGGAGTAGATCCACCTATCACAGCAAAACGAAGCTCACTATGAGATACCGCCCGGTAGCCCCCTGGATTGGGGGCAAAGGATGATTGGTGAATTAGATATTGCCCAGGATGCCGGTCCATCAATGTTATGTAGAAGCATCATGTGGTGCTGCGGCGATCTTCTTTGCAAAACCACCCAGCAGTGTAGAGGTCATTAATGATGTGAATGATGACCTAATACAAAATGTATCGGGTTATCCAGGCTCACCCCGAAGAGTTCGCCAGGCAGTTCAAATAAGTGCTCAGCAGCCGTCGATGCTACGAGTGGGAGCAAAAGAAGCAACCAGAAACGCTAACCGACATCCAGGCGGTTGCACGATTTTACTACCTGCAGAAGCTGGCTTTGGTGCCCGGATCGACAATCAGACCTTTGGTACAGCGACGACACCGCCGCCAGCAATCAACCTGATGCGGCTGGTACAGGATGTCACACAGACGCCATCTTAGACTAGATGGCGTCTGGATCGAGTTCCTGAGCTGTGAGAAGGTAGTGAAACGCTATGATCGGCAACACACCCTCTTCTACTTCGATCCTCCCTACTGGAAGACAGAAGGCTATGGTGTGGAATGGGGGTTTGGGAACTACGAACTGATGGCCAAGCTGGCCCGGGACATAGACGGGATGCTGATGATCTCGGTCAACGATATCCCGGAGATGAGAGAGGTTTTGACAAACTTTATATGGACAGAAAACCGATCAAGCACACAGTTGGAGGTAGTGCTGGATCCAAGACTAGAAAACTTCTTGTGTGGAGTGAAAGCACAGAAAAAGCACCTAAATTGACAGGAACACCACTGAGCCTATTCTAGTGAATTTTAGGCATTTGCAATTTTGTTATACTATTCTGAAATACTCGCGAGGCCATTTATCTTAATTCTGAACGCAATTTATCTCGCGCGGCATGAATGAAGAGCACAGAGCACAGAGCACAGAGCACACAAAGGTAATAAATTGATAGACATTGAGTCTCCTTCGTACTCTACGTGGTGAATTATAGTTTTTTGTACGTACGCAAATTTAGTGTACGCCCAGAAACCATCAAATGATTTTGCAGACTTGGTCAAAGGCCAATCTTGGCCCACGTGGATATAGCCCCGTCTCATCTCCGTAGCCGATGTTGGCAAGAAAATCGGATTTGTAGCGACAGTCCAGGAAGAAAATCTCATCCACCATCCCGTTGTCAAAACCGGACATGGGTCCCACATCTAGCCCCAATGACCTAGCTGCCATAATCAGATAACCGCCCTGAAGGCCAGTATTACGAACCGCAGACTGCCTAGCAAATTCCGCATCGCCTTCGTAAAAAGGCTTAGCGTCAAAGGCGGGAAACATCTCAGGCAGATAGTCAAAAAAACGGGTGTCATAGGCGACGATCACCGTAGCCGGTGCTGCCATGGTTTTCTCCACATTACCCTCAACCAGGGCTGGCCTCAGTCTCTCTTTCGCCTCGGATGAGGTAACAAATACCAGTCTTGTCGGCAGGCAATTGAATGCAGTAGGACCCATTTTCATCAGATCATAGATTCGCTCCAGTTGTTCATCAGATACGGTTCTATTCTGCCAGGCATTGTGCGTTCTGGCGTTGCGGAACAAAAGATCCAGACCCTCGTCATTGAGTAAATTCAGCATACAGATTCCTCGCCATATTGGTTCGTTTAGTCAATACATTGAAAATAATTCAATATGTTTATCCAATAATATAAAAGGGATGCTATAGTAAAAAGTGAAATATACTGACCATATCATTCAAAGTAATTGAATATGAAACTGACCCTGGATGCCCTGCTGGTACTGGATGCCATTGACCATAAAGGAAGCTTTGCGGCTGCGGCAAAAGAGCTCTATCGCGTTCCCTCGGCAATAACCTACACCATCCGAAAACTGGAACAGGATCTGGATGCGCCACTGTTCGATCGCTCAGGCCACAAGGCGGAGCTGACTCCGGCGGGAGATAAATTACTGGAAGACGGCCGCTCACTACTTCGGGCTGCCAGTGAACTGGAGGCAGCGGTAAAGCGCACAGCAACTGGCTGGGAGTCGGAACTGCGAATCGCACTCTCAGATATCCTGCCCCAGTGTGACCTGCTCTGCCTAGTGAATGAATTTTATCAGGAAAATTGCGGCACCCAGATCAAGATCAGCCGGGAAGTACTTCAAGGGGCATGGGATACACTCACATCAGGAAGAGCCGATCTCACCATCGGGGCCCCGGGAATGATCCCATCAGGGGGAGGCTATCATTATGAAAAGATGGGTAGCATCCGGTTCCTCTTCGTCACCACCCCCGACCATCCCCTAACAAAATTAAAGAAGCCGCTCACTGAAGCAGACATTCTGATTCATCGTGCCGTTGCTGCCGCCGACAGCTCCAGAAATCTACCGGTTTTGACCACGGCTCTGCTGACTGGCCAGCAAGTATTAACCGTACCTGACCTGGAAACCAAGTGTCAGGCACACCGTGATGGCCTTGGCGTCGGCTATGTCCCTGAATACATGGTCCATGAAGATATTATCTCAGGAAACCTGACAAGCCTGGGGGTCGCCTCACCTCTTCCCCTGGCCGAAATCTATATGGCATGGCCAACCGGAGAAAAAGGCAAGGCGCTGGATTGGTTCATACAACGATTGAGAGAACACAGTCTATGGCGTAACGTTTTTGAAAAACAGTAGGGCTACTGTAAAGAGAGTCATAAATCAACTGCCTTTTACAACCGGGCAGGTGCCAGAACACCTCGTTCCTGTCGTCTTGCATGACCTTGGCTAATACTTAATTTGCAATAATCAGAATGATTGCTTTAGAAGGGCAATACCCACGCTTGAACGCTCATCGAGCCATAATGCGTAGGTGCACGCTCCACACCCTGCGCATTTGTCCCGGCGAACACAGCACACACTAGTTGAACCTGGGATTATACGTCAACCACTTTCCTTCAGCAACTTCCACTTTTCCATCGGGTGAAGTAGTGGATACAGTGCCGTCCGGATGAATGGTGACCGAAACCACGTCCGGGTCATCATTCGTCACCATCCGGCCATCGTCCATTTGGGCTCCCCACACTTTAATTGCTCTGCGCATCTTAGCCATATCGGCCCCCTAAATTTAATCTAACCACCATAGAAACATAGCAATTTACTTGGTATTTATTAAACCAGATACCCAGTAATCTAGTCAAGAATTTTTAGAGAGTTTCTAATATTCGACCAAATTCAGGCTATCGCCGAATACCTTCGATAAACACCTGAAGCTCCATACTCGCTGATTTTGGCCCCAGGTTGTGATCGATGCCGTAGTCACTGCGAACCTGCCCTTGAACCCACGCCGGAAGCCGCCCCAGGGGTCATCTCCAGCGCCAATCTGCTCCACATTCAGGTCATCTGCCGGGTAACACCGTGTAGGGTCAAATCCCCTTTCACTCCCTTCATCTCGAGGCTGGTGCTCCTGAAGCTGGCTTTCGGAAAACCGGAGCCCCCCAGAAAATCCTTGCTGCGAAGATGCTTGTCACGCTCGGCGTGATTTGAGTCGACACTCGCCATATCCACTTCCACCTCTATCGAGGCACTTCCAGGATTCTTCTCATCATATTCAAAGCTCCCGTTGAGCTTATTGAACTGACCTTTGAGCACGCTGTAATCCAGATGAAGAATACTGAATTGAATAAATGAATAGGCTTACCTGGCTGAATAAAACCTAGCTTAACGCCACTTTCTTTTTGCCAGTAGAACATCGCCTTGCTAGTAAACTCAGTACCGTTGTCGCAGATTATTTGATTCGGATCGCTCCTTAGCTCAATCAGCTGAGTTAAAAAACGAGCGACCTGGCGACCATTGATCGAGAAGTCTAGAGAGCTGGCCAATAACTTCTCTTGAGTAATCATCAATCACATTAAATACTCGAAAGCGGCGACCATTAGCCAACTGATCACTGACAAAATCCATTGACCAGCGTATGTTTTACCAATGGGCATAATCATTGGCATTCTTGGTCACTACTGTCCCACTTATTTTCAGCGAAAACAATAACCCTAATTGAGGCGAGGCTATCTGCAGATCCGGCGGGGCCTAAACAGCTGTATCAAGTCTCGCTTAGCAAATAAATCCAGATGGATCAGTCGACTCATCTGCTGAAGACTTTGGCTGATTCTTGCCTGGAATTTTAAGTACGCCAGTATCAGGTAAACACATAGCGCCACCCAAACCTGCGTCATGACAGCATTATCCGTGTTACCCATAAAGGCTTTGATCTTGAGATTCTACTTAATCCATTTAAAGAATAACTCAACCTGCCAGCGTTGCTTGTAAATATCGGCAATAGTCTTTTCTGACCAGTCAAGGTGGTTGGTAATGAAGACATAATGCTTATTGGTTTTGGCATCATAAAAACCAACTCGTCTGACCGCCATCAGGTTGTTTTTTCTAGACCGATCAGAGGTGTACTCTATAATTTTGTCGCTGGTAATTCCCTGTGATTTATTCACTGTTCGTCGTTCCAGTACACGGTATTTTGCATTGCTCCGAATTCGTGTGATAAAAATATTTCTTTTTCAGTCAACTGGTTATGCCAGGTGTAGTCGGCATACCCCTTGTCGAAGACGAGCACACTGCCTTTAGGGAAACTCGTTTAGTCACCAGTTTTACCCAAAGTAACGGCTGCAAATGCTGGAATCAAACCGTCATGATCAAGCCCAATATGCAATTTGTAGGCGCCTTTCATTTTATTGTATTCAGCCTGAGGAAATACCTTGAGCGACACATCAAGCAATGAAGCATCCAGTGAAAACAGTTTCTTCTTAAAACGGAATTTATGGCTGGGGGAGCCGCTTTGACAGCGTGCGTATAACTTCCCAAAGAGCTCTTCATAAAAACCGGAAGAAAGATTTTGATTGGCTCGACTCAGGGTTGTTCGCTTGATTGACCCGCTTCCCAAGTGATACGTCAAATGCTTTTGGCTTGCCAGGGCGGATTCAATATCACGGAGACTGGCGCGTCCGGTTAGCTGGGCTGTGGCCATAGCAACAAATTGCGTCCAGCGATTCATCGCATCACAGCGGCGCTATCCATCGTGCTTGGGTTATAACTGAAAGTGTTGTTTGAAAGGAATTGAAAAAAAGCGGGGTATCTGGTTGATTTATTGTTGCGAGACATCAAAACAACCATTGGAGATTAAGCCACCATGAGTAAGAATAACGTTGCTAAGCTGGCAGGTCGAGATACGATTATCGATCCGCTGACAGAGTTGCCGAGAAGCGGTGCAGAGCAGTTGATCTACTAGGCGGTGGAGGCCGAGCTGCTGGAGCTGTTGGCGGAGCACGTCGAGCGACGGACAGAGGATGGCAAGGTGGGTGTGGTGCGTAATGGTCACCTGCCAGCTCGTAAACTGCAGACAGGATTGGGGCCGGTCACGGTCAAGATCCCCAAAGTTCGCGCGAAGACCGGCGAGCCGGTGACGTTCCGATCAGCTCTGGTGCCGCCGTATGTACGCAAGACGAAGTCACTGGAAGCGGCACTGCCGTGGCTCTACCTGAAGAGGATTTCCAGTGGAGAGATGGGTGAAGCCCTGAAAGTGCTTGTGGTTCCGGGTGCAACAGGCTTGTCGGCGGGCAGGGTATCGCGTCTGAAGCAGGTCTGGGCAGAAGAATATCGGAGCGGGTGCGAGGAGCGCCTGGATAAGGGCCATTGGGTGTATGTGTGGGCAGACGGTGTCTACAGCGGACAGAGAGCAGACGAAGTTGTGTGCCCTGGTGGTGATCGGCGTGAATGAGCGTGGTGAGAAGCATTTTCTGGCAATTGAGGATGGTGTACGGGAGTCCACACAGAGCTGGCGGGAGGTACTGTTGAAACTGAAGTCACGCGGACTGACCCCGCCAAAATTGGCGATCGGTGACGGTGCCATGGGGTTCCGGGCTGCGCTGGAGGAAGTGTATCCGGAGACGCGCCAGCAGCGCTGCTGGATGCACAAGACCATGAACGTGCTGAACTGCCTGCCAAGTTCAGCTCAGCCGAAAGCGAAGCAGGCACTGCACAACATCTGGCAGTCGGAGACCCAGGCCGATGCGGAAAAGGCCTTTGATCTGTTTATCAAAACGTATGAGCCAAAGTATCCGAAGGCTGCCATCTGTCTGCACAAAGACCGAGAGGAACTGATGGCTTTCTATCAATTTCCTGCGCAGCATTGGCAGAGCATTCGGACCAGCAATCCGATTGAATCCACCTTCGGGACAATCCGCCATCGAACCAGGCGTTCCAAGGGCTGCCTATCGCGTGACGGCATGCTACACATGATGTTCAAACTCGGCCTGTGCGCCGAGAAGAAGTGGAGACGATTACGGGGTTTCGATTACCTGGCGAAGGTGATAAGCCGGAATCAAATTTAAAGAGGGTGTTGAGGCAGCAAGAGTCGATCAGGTCGCCGCTTGATTCAACTGGCTAAACACCAGATTTGACTATAACTCCAAAACATCCACCCATAAGAAGATCAAAGTCACTAAGACTTACTACCCCCATCTATCCTCAGATCAGTCACATCAAAAGCTCGACCGAGTCATACACCAGATCTACATGAAGGGCTTTTGGTTAGAAGCGGCCTGGTTCAGCATCAACACACCAATCAAGGTGCGGATCATGTCGGGGTGTTTGGTGTTGACTGCAGAGGAAAAACCGCGAGAGAAATAGACAAAAAATAAGCCCCGCGAAGCAGGGCTTAGATGAGGGAGTAAAATTAAATAAATGCGTCCCCTTTTATTCATCAATTCGTTAAGCCTCAATATCTTCCTCATCCTTGTCGAAGCGCAGTACCAGATGGTCGAGGTTCATTAGATGGACTTCCAGTGGCCTAAACGGTTTACCCTGTTGGAATAACGGGTTCTAACTTTAACGCAGGGTAGGCACCAACAAAGTAACATCGCACATGACCGTCTGGTGCTTCCAGCAAAGAGTCAATATAGCGCCTGAACAAGCGGCGTTTACGATAACGGTCAATCTGCTCACCTGTGATATAAATACCTACCTGTCGCTTATCATCCTGAAACCAGGGGCGTTCAACAAAGGTGATTGAGTAATCATCACCATAGGGACGTATTTCCTTAACCTGCCCCCAGTAGATCAAGCCTTTTTCAGTGGCAAAGTATTGAATCGGTTTAAACGCATTCGGGTACCATTTAGTTTTATCACCTATCGTCAACGGTACACGTACTAACCCCTCTTTGCCATGCTCCAGCCATGTTTCAACGATATGCTCAAGGGTGCTGGTTCGATGGGGCGCAGTATAACCGCTATCACCGTCTGAACTACCACTAACCACTCCTAGCTCTCGTCGTGGGCCTCTCCGCTTCTTTGGCTTACCTGTGCCATACGGTGGCGGTTGACGCTCCAGCAACAGCTCAGAGGGATATTCTGAGTCTTTATGGTCACGTCGCTCACCAATGCCGTCACTGGTATCCGGTGTAGTCAGTTTGTCTTGTCTAAAATCACAGTCGTCACTATGGCTGCAACCTTTCAACAACCTGAAGTGCGGCGCATTTTTAAATTCTATCGACGTGTGATTTACGCCACGCAATTCAACGTCACACTCTCCGTCCACACATTCAAAGATGGCCGTCTTTGCACTAAAGTCATTCTCCTCATCAAAGTGCATATCACGCACCTGATAAATGGTTAAAACGCTATCGCTTTGATGGCAATAGGCACGATCAAGGTGAGACATATTTTTCCTCTTGTTTACTAATAACTGGCCTGGTTTTACAGACCATTTGATCAAGTATCCCCTTTTATTTGCTATTGCTTCTGACCTTCCCCCCATCTTAATACCAAGACTTGGATGAGATAATTCATTCTAAGCGGCCCTATTTAAAAAGGCCACAGGTGACAAATAATTTAATGCGCTATGAGGCCGCACGTGATTGTAGTGCTCTCGCCATTGATCAATTTCATGTCTAGCGTCATCAATGGACCTGAACCAATGCTGATTTAAGCATTCATTTCTGAATTTACCGTTTAAGCTTTCTATAAACGCATTCTGAGTAGGCTTACCTGGCTGAATAAAACCTAGCTTAACGCCACTTTCTTTTTGCCAGTAGAACATCGCCTTGCTAGTAAACTCAGTACCGTTGTCGCAGATTATTTGATCCGGAGCGCTCCTTAGCTCAATTAGCTGAGTTAAAAAACGAGCGACCTGGTGACCATTGATCGAGAAGTCAGAGAGCTGGCCAATAACTTCTCTTGAGTAATCATCAATCACATTAAATACTCGAAAGCGGCGACCATTAGCCAACTGATCACTGACAAAATCCATTGACCAGCGTATATTTTTACCAATGGGCATAATTATTGGCATTCTTGGTCGTATTATCTTCTTGCGTTTTTTAGTCCTCACTTGAAGACCTTCTTCGTTATAGACTCGGTAGGTCCGCTTCTTGTTTTTCACAAGCCCCTCTCCTCTCAGGAGGCCATGTAAAAACAAATAACCATAACTCGGATGCTTCTTTGCTAACTCAAGTAACCGTTTGCGTAGAGGCTCATCTTTTCCCCATTGAGTAACGTACCGAAAAGCGGTTCTACTGTAAGCCTACTAATTGGCAAGCTCTACGCTCACTTAATTTGAATCGTGACTTAAGGTAGATCACGATTTGTTTTCTATCAGCAGGCTTTACCACTTTTTTGAGAGCACATCCTTCATCGCCTCAGCTTCAAGCATTTTCTCGGTAAGTAACTTCTTAAGCTTGTTGTTTTCGCTTTCAAGCTCTTTGAGCCGTTTGGCTTCTGAGATATCCATGCCGGCGTACTTGCTTCGCCAGTTATAAAAGCACCCGGTTGAAATGCCGAACTGACGACAAATGTCATCAACTTTTACCCCTAACTCATGCTGCTTGATGGCACCAATAATTTGCTCTTCTCTGTAACGCTTCTTCTTCATGTTGAGATCTCCTAATATACAAACTAATTGGAAATCTCATCCTTGTCATGGCTCTATTTTTGGGGGAAAGGTCACTGGAAACCGTACCGATTTAAATTAGAGAATTCTGGCAAATCCGTTACGCTGAAAGCAGGGGTACGAACCATAAAGAAATCAAGGCACGCGGAACACCAGGTCGTTTCCGAGCAGACACTAACCCGCGAAGTCATTCACTGACTCGGCTTCCAGATCAAAAGCCGCCTGCATCAATTTTCGGGTGTAGGGCTGCCTAGGGTTATCAAATATTTCATTGGCAGAACCCTGTTCCACAGCAATCCCCCGCTGCATGACGATCAGATCATCGCTCAGGGCGCGCACCACTTTAAGGTCATGACTGATAAACAAGTAGGTGAGATTGTGCTTCTGTTGAAGTTCATGCAGCAGATCGACGATCTGCGCCTGAACCGTGCGATCAAGAGCTGAGGTCGGTTCATCCAGCACCAATAGGTCTGGACGCATGATTATTGCTCGGGCGATGGCGATTCGCTGGCGCTGCCCCCCGGAAAATTCATGGGGATAGCGATAGCGGCTGCCAGGATCAATCCCAACTTCCTCCAGCATCTCTATCACCTGTTGCTCCCGCTCTGCATCACTACCCAGCGCATGGGCTTTAAGGCCCTCTTCCACAATGTCCTTGATTGTCAGTCTGGGACTCAGTGAACCATAGGGATCCTGAAAAACTACTTGCATGCGCTGGCGCAGCGATTCCAACTTGGATGATCTCTTTTCCGAGATGGATTCTCCCTCAAACCGGATGCTGCCATCACTCTCTATCAGTCGCAACAGCGCCAGGGCCAATGTGGTTTTTCCTGAGCCGCTTTCACCAACAATACCGAGGGTACGTCCTGCTGCAAGCTTAAGCGTAATCCCGTCTACCGCTTTGATGTGTTCGACCGTTCGCCTGAAAAAGCCTTTCACCACAGGAAACCAGACTTTGAGATCATCACACGCAATTATCTCTTTGGAATCTGTTGCGGGGGTAAAAGATTTCGCCTTGGGCTCCGATTCCAGCAGTATTCGGGTGTAAGGGTGTTCTGGAAAGGCGAACAGCTTGCGTGTCTCATTCTGCTCTACAATCAGGCCTTGCTGGATCACCACTACGCGGTCAGCAATTTTCTCGACAATGCCCAGGTCGTGAGTAATCAGCAGTATCGCCATACCCATTTCTTCCTGCAGATCTTTAAGCAGGGCAAGAATCTGTGCCTGAATCGTCACGTCGAGCGCCGTGGTCGGCTCATCCGCTATTAGGATATCAGGGTCATTGGCAAGCGCCATGGCAATCATTACCCGCTGTCGCTGCCCGCCTGAGAGTTGATGAGGATAGCTCGACAGCCGCTTTTCAGGATCCCGGATGTGTACCTTTTCCAACAGTTCAAGGGTGCTCTCCCTGGCCCGGGAGGGAGATAATCCTTTATGGATGATCAAGACCTCACTGATCTGCTTCTCAACCGTGTGCAGGGGATTAAGCGAGGTCATCGGCTCTTGAAATATCATGCCTATCCGGTCACCACGCACTTTCGACAAAATCGACCTGCTAGCAGCCATCAGCTCGGTTCCCTGCAGACGGATGCTCCCTGAAGGGTGGTAGGCCTTTGGGTAAGGCAATAGCTGCATAATCGAGAGTGCAATAACGGATTTACCCGACCCACTTTCCCCTACCAGTGCCAGCGTCTCACCCCGGTTCAGTTCAAACAAGGCAAGCTTTACCGCTTCAATATCCTGGGGGGCAGAGTGAAAGCTGACAGATAGATTCTCTACTGCCAACAGAGGTGAAACCTGTGTTGAATCTTCTGCTGACATCTCCGCTACTCCAGACTCTTGCGAGGATCGAATGCGTCACGCACCGCTTCACCGATAAAGATCAACAGGCTCAGCATCATCGCGATGGTGAAAAAGCCGGCCAGTCCAAGCCACGGTGCCTGCAGATTGGCCTTACCCTGAGCCAGTATCTCACCGAGAGAAGCCGAGCCGGCCGGCAGTCCAATGCCAAGAAAATCAAGCGAGGTAAGAACCGTTACCGAACCGGCGACGATGAAAGGAAGAAAGGTGAAAGTCGCCACCAATGCATTGGGCAGCACATGACGAAATATAATTACCCGGTCACTAACACCGAGTGCACGCGCAGCACGAACATACTCGAAATTACGTGCCCGCAAAAACTCGGCACGGACCACGCCGACTAGGCTCATCCATGAGAAGAGCAGCATGACACCCAATAACCACCAGAAGTTAGGCTCAACGATACTGGCCAGAATAATCAGCAGGTAGAGTGTCGGCAGTCCCGACCACACCTCCATGAATCGCTGGAAAAGCAGGTCCACCAGGCCACCAAAATAGCCCTGTACAGCCCCCGCGGCAACGCCAATCACAGCAGAGACAATAGTCAGTATCAAGCCAAACAGAACGGAGATGCGGAAACCATAGATCAACCGGGCCAGCACATCCCGCGCTTGGTCATCGGTACCAATCAGGTGGGTAGCATCTGGCGGCGAAGGTGCCGGCACAGGAAGATCCCAGGCAACGGTTTGATGATCATAACGAATTAACGGCCAGAGCAGCCAGCCATCATTGCGGATCAGATTGATCACATAAGGATCCCGATAATCGGCTTCTGTCTCAAACTCGCCGCCAAAGGCGGTCTCCGGATAGGCATGAAATATCGGCGCATAGAATTCGTTTTGATAGTTCACCAGGAAAGGCTTGTCATTGGCAATAAATTCAGCGAACAGGGTCAAAACAAAAATCGCCAGAAAAATCCAGAGGGACCACCAGCCTCGGCGGTTAGCGCGAAAAATAGCCAAACGGCGACGGGCCAGCGGTGATAGCCGGCCGGGCATTTCCATCTGTCGTCGTTGCGCCACCGGATCAGACATTGCGCGACGCAAAATCGATCCGTGGATCAATCAGTGTATAGGCCATATCACCCACCAAGTTCATCACCAGCCCCAGCAGAGAGAAGAAGAAGAGCGTCCCGAACATAACCGGGTAATCCCGGCTGAATGCTGCCTCAAAACCGAGCAGGCCCAGCCCATCGAGCGAAAATATAATTTCAATCAACAATGAACCGGTAAAAAGGATACCAATGAAGGCGGCAGGAAACCCCGCGATGACAATCAGCATGGCATTACGGAATACATGTCCATACATCACTCGCCGTTCATCCAGCCCCTTGGCGCGGGCGGTCAGTACATATTGTTGGTTGATCTGATCGAGAAACGAATTTTTTGTCAACATGGTCAAGGTTGCAAAACCACCAATGGTCATTGCCGTAATCGGCAGAACAAGATGCCACAGATAGTCGATAATACGGGCCGGCCAACTCATCGCATCCCAGTTTTCAGACGTAAGCCCTGCCATGGGAAACCAGTTCACATAGCTGCCACCTGCAAATATCACCAGAAGAAATACGGCAAACAGGAAGCTGGGAATGGCTGTACCTATGACGATCACCACACTGGTCCAAACATCAAACCGGCTCCCGTCCCTGACCGCCTTGGTGACACCGAGTGGAATGCTGATGATATAAACCAGCAGCGTCGTCCAGAGACCGAGAGATATGGAGACCGGCATTTTATCCAGCACTAGATCTGTCACTTTCCGGTCGCGAAAAAAGCTTTCACCAAAATCGAGAGTCAGATAGTTTTTCATCATATCGATGAACCGCACATGCAACGGTTTATCAAAGCCAAAACGCTGCTCCAGTTCTTTGATAAATTCCGGATCAAGCCCTTGAGCACCGCGGTATTTGCTGGTGGTCGATGCAGTTGGCGCTTGAAGCCCTTTTCTTGCCTGGCCGATGTTTTCACCACCACCGCGAGTTATCCGGTCTGTAATAGCACTTCCTTCACCCGTCATCTGAGCAATAGCCTGCTCAACAGGGCCACCCGGCGCTACCTGAATGACAATAAAATTGACCACCATAATGGCGAACAGTGTCGGGATAATCAGCAGCAGTCGCCGAACAATATAGGTACCCATATTATCTCGCCCTCTTCAAATAGCGGGAAATGGACCAGCCAGCTGTTGTCAGTATCAGCAACAGAAGCAACAGAAGCAACAGAAGCAACAGAAGCAGCAGACGCCGGGGCGCTGGTGACGATGGTGATTCCGTTTGGTCGACCAATGATGAGTCGCTGGAGATGACCGCTTTAAGCTGTTTAGCCTTTGCCTGATCGAACCACCACAGATTCGTCATCACCCCCGACTTGATGGGTATATCCGGTCGGCTGAATTTATCCCAATAGAGTATTCTTTCAGCCGGGATATGCCAGTTGGGAATGACATAGAAATTCGACAGCAATACACGATCCAGAGCCCGTGTATTGGTTACCAGTGCAGCCCTGTTGGGTGAGGCAATAACACGTTCAACCAACTGATCCACAACCGGATCCTTTATTCCTGCTAGGTTTCGGCTGCCGGCTTGTTCTGCAGAGCTGCTGAACCAGTAATTCCGCTGCTCGTTACCAGGGCTTTCAGACTGCCCCCAGACGATCACCAGCATATCAAAATCAAAACTTCTGAGCCGATTGACGTATTGAGCCTGGTCCACCAGCCTTATTCGCGCCTTAATGCCTAGTCGCTCCAGATTTCTCACCATGGGGAGGAGGACCCGTTCAAACGCCTGGGAGACCAGCAGAACCTCAAACTGAAACCGTTCACCTGTATCCCTATTGACCCGCTTCATATCGCGAATAATCCAGCCTGCCTGTTTCAGCATCTCATCTGCCTTCAGCAGATTTTTCCGCGACCAGCCACTGCCATCTGTCGCTGGAACCTGGTAAACCTGATTAAAAACACGCTCAGGCAATGAATCCCTGAACCCTTCCAGCACGTCCAGCTCAGCACCCTCTGGCAACCCTTCTGATTCCATATCGGAGTTGGAAAAGTAGCTTTTGGTACGTGTATATTGACTGAAAAAAAGATTCCGGTTGGTCCATTCAAAGTCAAACGCGTAACCCAGAGCCTCTCTTACTTTCGGGTTGGCAAACTGATCTCGGCGGGTATTGAAAACAAACCCCTGCAACCCAGTTGGCATCCTGTGGCGCACTCGCTCTTTTTTTAACCATCCCTTTTCCACTGCCGGAACATCATAATCCATAGCCCACGCCTTGGCCCGATTTTCGGCATGGTAATCGATATCACCTGATTTTAGTGCCAAACGGATAGCCGTGTAGTCGCGATAAAACGTCGTGCGAATCCTGTCGAAATTATTGATTCCCTGATTTACCGGCAAATTTTTACCCCAGTAATCCTCAACTCGTTCCTGTACCACGAAACGCCCGGCTTCAAACGATGCAATACGGTAAGGACCGCTGCCCAGCGGCGGTTCGAGGGTGGTCTTTTCAAAATCACGTGTTTCCCAGTAGTGTTTAGGCAGGATAGGCAGTTGGCCAATAATCAGGGGTAACTCACGGTTGTTTTTCTCTTTAAAACTAAATTTAACCCGCCGCTCGCCAAGTTTCTCCAGCTTATCCACACCACCGTAGTAGAAACGGTATAGCGGGTCACCCTTACTGATGAGGGTTTCAAAAGACCAGATCACATCATCAGCAGTAATTGGCCTACCATCGTGCCACCTAGCTTCATGACGCAGATCGAAGATGATCCAGGAACGGTCGTCCGGCCACTCAAGCGTCTCTACAATTAAGCCATAGGCGGTAAATGGCTCGTCACTGCTGGAGACCAGAAGGGTCTCAACAGATCCGACGCTGACTGCATTGCCTTTGGGTATATAGGGGTGAAAACTGTCGAAAGTGCCTTTCGATGCGGTACGAAAGACACCTCCTTTCGGCGCATTGGGATTGACGTAATCGAAGTGTTCGAAATCGGCTGAATACTTCGGCTCATCATAGAGTGCGATGGCGTGTGACTTGTGGATCTCGGCCTGTGCTGCGTCTAATGAGAGTAGCAACACAAAGACGCACACCAGTTGTTTAAGAAGCGGAAATTTCATCAATTAAGTGCTTTGCCGTGGGTTATGCATCCATATGCATTTAAAAACCGGGTAGCATGTAAACAGCCCGAATTCTAACACTCCCTTAACTATTCAGCATATCCTAAAGAAATCCTATACATATTCATCACGGAGAGCAGAAAGATAATAACTTGATCAACAAATAAGCTCTCTTCGTGTGCTCTGTACGCTTCGTGGTAACAACGACGTTTCTTGGCGATAACGAGTTAATATCATCCTAATCAGGCAGCGGCAAACCCGAAAGGTTCTTTTCCAACCGGTTATTTTCCGGTACCTTAACACCTTCTGATCAAGTGCCGCAGAATCACTACTGAATCTGCGTACCGCGAATGATTCAACAAAACTTAAAGTATCAAGGATTTTCCATGGGTTTTCTACAAGGTAAGCGTATTCTGATCGTTGGCGTTGCGAGCAACCGCTCCATCGCCTGGGGAACTGCTCAGGCAATGCACAGGGAGGGGGCTGAACTCGCTTTCACCTATCAGACGGACAAACTGAAGAAACGTGTCGACAACATGGCGGCTGAAGTCGGATCCGATATCATCCTTCCCCTGGATGTCGCCTCTGACCAGCAGATAGCGGATCTATTCACTAAACTGGGCAAGGAGTGGGATGGCCTGGACGGTATCGTCCACTCGGTCGGTTTTGCCCCTCGTGATCAGTTGGAAGGCACGTACATGGACGCAGTAACCCGTGAAGGCTTTGCCATCGCGCATGACATCAGCTCCTACAGCTTTGCCGCACTGGGAAAAGCGGGCAGAGAGATGATGCGGGGCCGCAACGGCGCCCTGGTCACCATGAGTTACCTGGGTGCCGTGCGCACCGTGCCCAACTACAACGTCATGGGCGTTGCCAAAGCCAGTCTTGAAGCCAACGTCCGATACATGGCCGATGCCCTCGGCCCTGAAGGCACCCGGGTCAATGCTGTCTCTGCCGGCCCGATACGGACGCTTGCCTCCGCCGGCATCAGCGGTTTCAAAGGGATGCTTTCAGAAGCGGAAAAGAAAACCCCTCTGCGTCGCAATGTCACCATTGAAGAGGTCGGCAACAGTGCCGCATTCCTCTGCTCTGGTCTCGCCTCCGGTATTACCGGTGACGTGCTTTACGTAGACTCCGGATATCATATTTTGGGTATGGCCTGATAGGTTATCCAAGCCCCTGCGTTCCAATAAAAAAGCCGCTCCCACATGACTGTGGGAGCGGCTTTTTTCATTCACTCGAAGAGGGTAATGGATAGAGAGTGGATCACTCCTCTTTCTGGATCAGCTGGATATCAGAAGCGCCTCGCTTATTCTGCACCAGATGCTGAAAATAACTCTCCCCTCTGGAACGTGCCAAGGCATTTTGCAGGGCCGCTTCACCACCCAGCTTTTGTGCATCCTTTATGGTGCCGTCGATCACTCCATCCAATGCGATAACCGCAAAATCACCATTAGCCAACCCAACCTGATCGTAGCTTGACTTACCCTCTTCTGGCCGGAGCATGGTAAACAGTCGGTTCAGAATCTCTCCTGGAACATCACGGTTATCCCGATCCACCGCACCTTTCTGATTCAGCATCAGATCGTTATCGTCGGCAACCTGCTGGAATGTCGCTCCCTGCTTCAGGCTGGCAAAAATCGCTTCGCCCTTCTCTTTTGCTTTGTTAGCAGCTTTATCTCTTTTAATCTGATTTTTGATATCGTCTTTAACACGATCAAACTCTTTGACTGCCGCCTCTTCATGCTCCAGAACCCGAAGCACCACAACATGCTCAGCACCCAGTTCGATCGCTTCGCTGTTGTGCCCTTCGGTCATTACATCTTCACTGAATGCCGTGCTTACCACTTTCAATGACTCAGCGACACCTTTACCGCCATCATGGGAGAACCATTCGCTCTCCTTGATTTGCATACCCAATGCATCGGCTGCAGGCTCCAGACTGTCTGGGTCTTCATAGGCGAGATCACTCAACTGTTCGACATATTCATAGAACAGTCGCTCTGCCTTATCTTTCAGATAGGCACTCTTGAGATCGACGCTGGCATCATCAAAGCTCTTCCCTTCGGGCGGACGGATGGCCGTCAGTTTCAATACATGAAAGCCGAATTCAGAACGTACTACATCACCAATTCCACCCTCCGCCAGGCTAAACATCGCCTTCTCCAGCTCGGGATCCATTATGCCTTTCTCCATAAAACCAAGATCACCACCGGTATCCGATGAACCCGGGTCCTGAGAGAGCTCTTTGGCCAGATCGGCAAAATCCTCACCATCATTCAATCTTTGCAACGCGGCCTCAGCAGCTTCTCTGGCCTCGGTTACCGCACTTTCATCTGAACCACCATCTAAAGCGATCATAATATGGCTGGCACGGCGTTGTTCAGCAGTAATATATTCACTCTTATGCTGGTCGTAGTAGCCTCTCAGCGCCTCATCGTCCGCCCCAATGGCTGAAGCAATGCTGGCAACATCAAGCTCCAGATAATTTACTTTAACCCGCTCAGGAGCCATAAATTCGCTCTCATGGGAATCGTAGTGGGCACGAACCTCATTCTCGTCGGCATCGACACTATTCAGGTAGGTGCTCAGGGACACCTCCAGGTAGCTCAGTTCACGCTGCTGTTGACGCAGACGCACCAACTCATTCATCTCTGCTTGGGTAGCAAATGCAGATCCGGATATGGCTTTTGGCAACTGCTGTCTCACAATTCCGTCTCTGACCTGTGCCTCGAAACCGGACGGAGTCAAGCCCCGCTGCTGCACACTCCGTTCATAGACCGTCTGATTAAAGACTCCACCAGCCTGAAATGAGGAGGTAGTGCGAATCGCACTGCGTACCAAATCATCCCCGGCGGCAAGACCCATCTCGCTCAAAGCCTGCATAATCACGCGATTACGCACCATGGCGTCCAATACCTCTTTGCGTAGCTGGGTCTCATCTATTAGCTCTGGCCGATAGCTGCTGCCCAGACGCTCCCGCAAATTCTGCCGAAAAAATCTGTAGCTGCGTTCAAATTCCTGTTCTGTAATCTCCTGGCTGTTGACCGAGGCGATAATGGACTCGGAACCGACACCAAAGTATTCCTGAATCCCCCAAAGGGCGAAAGGTACGCTGATTAGGATAACAATGAACCAAGCGACCACTCCCTGGGCACTTTCCCTGATTGACTGAAGCATGATGGGGCTCGTGAGATGGTGGATCAGATGAAAAACAAACGGGGTATCAACAAGCCGATACCCCGCGGGCCTTCAATGTTGGCGGAGCGGACGGGACTCGAACCCGCGACCACCGGCGTGACAGGCCGGTATTCTAACCAACTGAACTACCGCTCCAGATAATGGTGGGTGCTGAGGGGATCGAACCCCCGACCCTCGCCTTGTAAGGGCGACGCTCTCCCAGCTGAGCTAAGCACCCTAGAAAGGCGCGCTAGTTTACGGCATCTTTAAGCGCTTTGCCAGCCTTGAATGCAGGATTATTCGAGGCTTTTATCTGAATGGCTGCTCCCGTCTGTGGATTGCGCCCGGTACGAGCTGCACGCTGACGTACTGAGAAGGAACCAAAACCAACGATGGTTACCTGATCTCCATTCTGCAGTGCAGCGGTCACTGCTGAAATCATGCCATCCAGTGCGCGGCCGGCAGCGGCCTTGGAAAGGTCAGCACTATCAGCCATTGCATCAACCAGTTCAGTTTTATTCATTAAATCTTCTCCATTTTTGGATTATTCGTGCCGCTATTCGGCATGACTATATTAATTCGATTTACACCCTATCGAATGAGCGTGAAAACGGAGTCAGTTTATACCAGCGTCCGGGAATGAGTGTCAAGAGCAGATACCCCAAAAAGGTTAGCAATACGCACCTTTCAGGCTGATACCCCTACCTTTTTCACTCCGACAACCACAGATTGCAATTGCAGTCCCCGGTCAAAATTTTCTCCACAGGAATCAGTGCCGGGTCAATTTGACCCCCGTCTTTCTCCCTGCCGTCTTCGATTCTTCTACGGTAGCTTCCATTGCTCCCTCTTCGCCTATGATGCGGGGTTCAGGCATATGCGTCAAAGCAATCTTCAGTACCTGATCAATCCAGCGTATAGGATAAATATCCAAATTCTGTTTGATATTTTCTGGTATATCAACCAAGTTGCGTTCGTTCTCTTCTGGTATAATGACCGTTTTAATACCGCCCCGATGGGCAGCCAGCAACTTCTCCTTCAAGCTACCAATCGGCAGAACCTCGCCTCTCAATGTAATCTCACCGGTCATGGCAACATCTGCCCGTACCGGTATATTTGTCAACGCTGAGACTAGGCAGGTACACATGCCAATGCCAGCGCTCGGACCATCTTTTGGCGTGGCACCCTCGGGAACATGTACATGTAGATCGAATTTCTGATGAAAATCACTTTGAATCCCCAGCATATCGACCCGACTGCGCACCACCGTCATTGCCGCCTGAATAGACTCCTGCATCACTTCACCCAACTGACCGGTATGACTCAGTCGCCCTTTTCCTGGAACCAGAGCCGCCTCAATATGCAGCAACTCGCCACCCACCTCGGTCCAGGCCAATCCAGTCACTTGGCCAACCTGATCATGCTCCTCCGCCTCACCATATCGAAAACGCTTAACACCTAGGTATTTTTCCAAACTGCTCGGGGTAATGGTAATCCGCTGATCCAGCTTCTTGAGCAAGATATCTCTCACCACCTTACGACAGATTTTAGATATCTCACGTTCCAGGTTACGCACACCCGCTTCACGGCTGTAGTAACGAACGATGTCGCGTAACGCACTCTCCCGAATCAGGATTTCACTCCCCTTCAGGCCACTATTTTCCATCTGTACCGGAACCAGATAACGAAGAGCAATATTTACCTTCTCGTCTTCGGTATAGCCGGACAATCGAATGACTTCCATTCGATCAAGCAGTGGAGCTGGAATATTAAGGGTATTAGCCGTGGCGACAAACATCACCTCTGAAAGATCAAAATCCACTTCTAGATAATGATCGCCAAAAGTATGGTTCTGCTCAGGATCCAGCACCTCCAACAGTGCGGAGGCAGGATCGCCTCTCAAATCCATCGCCATCTTGTCTATCTCATCCAATAGGAAAAGTGGATTTCGCGTTCCAATCTTGGAGAGATTCTGAATAATCTTACCTGGTAAAGCACCGATGTAGGTACGGCGATGACCACGAATTTCAGCTTCATCACGAACGCCACCAAGTGACATGCGAATAAATTTCCGGCTGGTGGCGCGAGCGATTGATTGTCCAACGGAAGTCTTGCCGACACCGGGTGGACCCACCAAACAGAGTATCGGCCCCTTTAATTTACGTACACGCTGCTGTACTGCCAGATATTCAATAATCCGCTCCTTGACCTTCTCCAGCCCGTAGTGATCCGCTTCGAGGATGTCCTCTGCCGCCTTGAGATCATGGCATATCTTGCTTCGTTTCTTCCAGGGCACACTGACCAAGGTATCGATATAATTGCGTACCACAGCCGCTTCGGCAGACATTGGAGACATCAGCTTGAGCTTACTCAGCTCCGCCTGGGCCTTGGACTTGGCTTCCTTGGTCATACCCGCCTTTTTGATCCGCTTGCTGAGATCCTCTATCTCATTTGGCACATCCTCCAGCTCACCCAGCTCTTTCTGGATCGCCTTCATCTGTTCATTAAGGTAGTACTCGCGCTGGTTCTTCTCCATTTGACGTTTAACACGTCCACGGATGCGCTTCTCGATCTGCAGCAGATCACTTTCAGACTCCATCAGCCCCATCAGGTGCTCCAGACGGTCTCTGATATCTGCCATCTCCAGCACTTGCTGCTTCTCTTCCAGCTTGAGAAACATGTGAGCAGCCATGGTGTCTGCTAGGCGACAGGGATCATCGATGCTGGCCAGGGAGGTTAAAACCTCGGGAGGCACTTTCTTGTTCAATTTGACGTACTGATAAAACAGCGCTGTCGCAGCACGCGTCAGCACATCCATCGCTTTCTCATCGAGGGATGATTTATCGGGAATAACTCTCAGCTGCGCTGAGTAATACCCTTCAGTAGGTGCAAAACGAACCAGTTTCGCCCGCGCACTACCCTCGACCAGCACTTTCACGGTTCCATCAGGGAGCTTCAACAGCTGCAGGATATTTGCCAGCGTCCCTATATCGTGTACATCCTCGGGATTTGGGTCGTCGGTTTTAGCACTTTTTTGGGCAACAAGCAGAATCTGCTTATTGTCTTTCATTGCCGCATCCAGTGCGTGAATCGATTTTTCACGACCGACGAAAAGAGGTATCACCATATGCGGGTAAACAACCACATCCCGCAGCGGCAGAACCGGAGCAATGAACATAGGATCTTCAATTACACTGTCTTGTTTATCGTCTTGACCCATAGCAAGCGTACCTCCCGAACAGAATTCCCGGATACCCAATCTGCTATTCCTCAGGCGACAGAAGATAGCACGCTTCTTCTCACAGCTTCACCTGGAAAATTAGATTTGATTCTGGTACCAATGTCTAATGATGGTGAGGGCTAACAGAGTATAATTCAACTGTCGGTGCAAATATTTAACCCATGAGCTGCAATTGTTTGCTGCTCATGGGAGGCCGAATCAATCCGACGATGCCACGAGCTTCTTCTCGCCACCATCGTAGATAACATAGGGATCGTTCTCGCCAGTGATCACGGCACCATCAACAACAATTTTACTCACGTTTTCCATAGATGGCAGGTCGTACATGGTGTCGAGCAGAACCTGCTCCAAGATAGTGCGCAAACCGCGGGCACCCGTTTTACGCTCCATCGCCTTGACGGCAATTGCACTCAAGGCACCATCACGGAATTCAAGCCTGCAATCTTCCATCTCAAACAGACGCTTATACTGCTCTACCAATGCATTCTTAGGCTCAGTAAGAATCTGTACCAGCGCATCCTCATCAAGCTCTTCCAGCGTAGCAACGACCGGCAGACGCCCAACAAACTCTGGAATCAGGCCATAACGAATCAGATCCTCCGGTTCCACACCGGTCAGAATCTCACCAACCTTGCTGATTTCATCTTTGCTGTGAACTTCAGCGGCGAAACCGATCCCACCCTTCTCAGAGCGATCGCGAATCACCGTCTCAAGGCCGGCGAAGGCACCGCCGACCACAAACAGGATATTCGAGGTATCCACCTGCAGAAACTCCTGCTGGGGATGCTTGCGCCCACCCTGGGGGGGAACGGATGCCACGGTGCCCTCGATCAGCTTTAGCAATGCCTGTTGCACACCTTCACCCGATACATCCCGAGTGATTGATGGGTTGTCTGATTTCCGGGAAATTTTGTCAATTTCGTCTATATAGACGATGCCAGTCTCGGCTTTTTCAACATCGTAATCGCACTTTTGTAGCAGTTTCTGGATAATATTTTCAACATCCTCACCCACATAACCCGCTTCAGTGAGCGTGGTTGCATCCGCTATGGTGAAAGGGACATCAAGCATTCTCGCCAGAGTCTCAGCCAACAGTGTTTTTCCTGAACCGGTAGGGCCAATCAGCAGGATATTGCTTTTGGCAATCTCAATCTCTACATCACTACCCTCGTTACTGCTACCCAGCCGTTTGTAGTGGTTATACACAGCAACCGACAGCACTTTTTTGGCGCGCACCTGACCGACCACATACTGATCCAGCATGCTGTTGAGTTCATGGGGATTAGGTAGCGTATTGACCGTATCGCCACTGGTCTCTTCCATCTCTTCACGAATAACATCGTTACACAGCTCGACACACTCGTCACATATAAAGACGGAGGGCCCTGCGATCAGCTTGCGTACTTCATGCTGACTCTTCCCGCAGAAAGAGCAATAGAGCAGCTTGCCATCATCACCCTTGATCTTGTCATCACTCATAACAGGCATCCTCTCAACAGCCTTGTCGAATCTTCACAACGTTTGAGTCATATATATAAAGCCCATCGGAACCGATTGCAACCGGTTCGCGCTATTCCACAACTACCTTTAGTTTATAGCCTGACGGACATTAACCAAGAAAAATATCGGGTTAATGTAGATGGCATCAGTTCTCCGATGCAACCGCAATGCGCTGACTCAATACTTCGTCTATCAAGCCATAGGCTGCTGCTTCATCACCACTCATGAAATTATCGCGCTCGGTATCCTTCTCAATCTCTTCTATCGGCTGCCCCGTGTGGTCCGCCAGAATCTTGTTCAGCCGTTCTCTTAGCTCGAGAATCTCCTTGGCATGGATCGCGATATCACTCGCCTGCCCCTGAAAACCACCCAACGGCTGATGGATCATCACCCGGGAATTTGGCAAACAGAAACGCTTACCGATTGCACCACCTGCCAGCAACAGTGCGCCCATACTGGCCGCCTGCCCAATGCACATAGTACTGACATCGCAGCGGATAAATTGCATGGTATCGTAGATCGCAAGGCCGGCGCTAACGGATCCACCCGGGGAATTGACGTAAATATGGATGTCTTTATCCGGGTTTTCAGACTCTAGAAACAGCAGCTGGGCAACAACCAAATTGGCCATATGGTCTTCCACCGGCCCAACCAGAAAGATCACCCGCTCTTTCAGCAGCCTAGAATAGATATCATAAGAGCGCTCCCCCCGTGCCGTCTGTTCGACGACCATGGGAATCAACCCGAGATTTTTTGTGTCTAATCCGCCCATATCACTCATACTCGGTAATTTCAGAGAAATCCTTAGGAACATCTGATCAATTCATAAATCGGTGTCTGATGGCTAAAATCTACCGGCTCTGCGCTGAAAATATTGGCAACAGCCCGCCATTACCGGCAATTTTCGCCTTGATCCAGAAGATTTCAACTCATCATCCATCCGATCCAGAATTAACCAGAGGTTCCCCCCTTAGCTAAATTTATTCAACGGTTGCTTCCTTGACGGGAGGATTCATCACCTCGTCAAAGCCTGAGTCAGTATCCTCAACCTTTGCCTGCTCTAGCACCCAATCAACCAGCTGCTCTTCAACAACCACATTTTCGACACCGGCGAGCTGCTCTTTGTTGCTGTAGTAGTAATCAATCACTTCCTGGGGCGTCTCATAAGAATGTGCAAACTGCTCGACTTTGGCACGCACCCGACCGGCATCAAGCTGAATATTATTCAGCTTGATCATTTCGTGCATCACCAGCCCTAGGGCAACGCGTTTCCTGGCCTGCTCCTCAAACAGTTCAATCGGTAGATCGATATTACTGGATTGACCGCTCTGAGCCATATTTAACTTGGTCTGTTCCCGTAGTGCATTTGACTCCTGTCTAACGAGAGCCTGGGGAACCTCAATAGGATTGACCTCCAGCAGAATATCCATGACCTGCTCCTTAAGCCGGCCACGTATATTCTCTTCCAGTTCCCTCTCCATGTTGCCACGGATCTCTTTATGCAGTGCCTCGACACCGCCTTTGGTCACGCCAAAGGCCTTCACAAATTCATCATCGACGTCGGGCAAAACAGGTTCGGCAACCTTGGCAATCTCAACCTCAAAGGTAGCTGCCTTCCCTGCCAGCGCATCGGCTTGATAGTTTTCAGGGAAGGTAAGCTCCAGGGTCCGGTTCTCTCCTGCCTTGGCACCACGCAACCCCTCTTCAAACCCGTCGATCATATCATTGGAGCCCAGAATCAGAGGTACCCCATCAGCCGAACCACCATCAAACGCCTCACCATTGATATAGCCTTTAAAATTAATCGTTATCTGGTCATCATTTCCGGCTCCACGTTCCACATCATTCCAGGTTGCCCGCTGCTTGCGCAGCTTTTCGATCACCGCCTGTAGGTCTGCTTCAGTCACTTCAACCACAGGGCGCTTGATAATGGAACTACTCATATCATTCAGGGTAATTTCGGGCATCACCTCAAATACCGCAGCATAGGTATAAGGCATGCCTTCTTCGAGAGGCTTTTTGATAGGCTCGATAGCAGGCTCACCTGCAGGCTGCAGTTTTTCCTGGGACAGCGCCTCAAAATAGCTCGACTGGACCAGATTGCCAAAAATCTCCTGACGGACTTCACCGGTAAAACGCCTGCGTACCACCGGCATCGGCACCTTGCCCGGGCGGAAACCATCCAGCTTAATGGTACGGGAAACCTCTTTCAGGCGTTTCTCCACTGCCTCATTGATCATCTCAGCAGGCAGCTCAACTATCATTCGACGCTCAAGCCCTTCCATCGATTCAACCGAAACTTGCATGAAAACCTCTCTGGCGATCCGGCCGCCATCCCTCAATTATCCAATTAACAGGATTCATCGCAACCCGCGATGGACTAAAATATGGTGCGAAAGGGGAGACTTGAACTCCCACACCTTGCGGTACCAGAACCTAAATCTGGCGCGTCTACCAATTCCGCCACTTTCGCACGCAATAGTAACAAACATCGTTGAACCAAGCTTATACCCAGACTAACCAGCCATTATACATAGTGCCACCCCTCGTTTCTAATCGGAATCTCATCCCTCCAGAATCGATTATTTTTTGTAAGTGCTTAATATCGCCACGCAGGCGATATTAAGCTTACATTTTTTTCAGCCAAAATAGCTCTTTTAAACCATTTTACAATCAAGGGAAAAGCTTCTGTAATGCAGGTATGGGGATTTTTATACTATTGTACTGGCTGCACTTCTCCTCAGCGCCCTGATCAATTACCCCCTCTACCTGTTGCTTGGCGGCAGCATGGGCGCCGACACAAGCTGATCAATACCACTGGAAAGCTGATTGCCATACTAGGCTTTATTCTGAGGATGTGCGTCACTTCGCCGTTGCCAACAAAAATGGCCTGGGTTGCGGACTGCCCCGCCCTTGAGTCCTTTAGAGAGCTATTAAAGAGGCTGACTGAGCGGTCTGCTGATCCTCCTCGCCCCTAGTACCGCTCTCGTCATCTTCGGGATCAGAGTCCTTGAAACCAACACCGGAGACTTGGGCCTACTGTATCAAAGCGCTACCTGTAGCCCTCATTGGCGGGCTTCTGATCAGCTTTATCGAGGATACCTGCTTCCGCGGCGGCATTTCAGTACTATCCGCAAAAAGGGCAATTTTCTGACCACCCTACTTCTTTCTAGCCTGTTTTATGCTGCCATGCACTTCATCAAACCACCTCCCCTCTGGGAGGCACTTTTGCCAGGAACAGCGGTCTGCAGATGTTGGCAGGCACCTTCGATCAGCTCGGGGAACTGCGCAGCTATGACTCTTTGCTGGTTATCTTTGTACTCGAGGCCTTCCTGGCACTAGTACGTGAACGCACCGGCAAATGTCATCTAGCTCCATGCCAGCTTTATCATGGTAATCAAGACGATGAAGTCATTCACGGCCATTGCCCCCCAGAGCTCAGCCAACTTCCTTGTGGGCCATTATGACGGCATCGTAGCCCTCTCTCCGCAGCCGGCTTGTTCATCCATCTTTTACAGGCGTTTTTCTTCTGGCACCGGCCGCTACCCAGCTGACAAAGACAGAGATATCAGGCGATCTTGAGCCGTACCACCTTCATCATCTCCATCTCGATACCAGCCACCATTTGAAGGTTGGCATAATAAGTCAGGTTGACTCGCTGCCCGGTCAGATTCTTGTAGGCTTTTTTTCGTTTGTATTTGAATGGGACATCGCAACCCTCGATAATCAAGGTATTGACAAACCACTCTCCTCCGTCCCGTTGAACATGCGAGACAACCTTGCGGAAATCAGAGTGTATCAGGGGTTTATGTTTATCCAGTAGCTGGTCTACAGTCGATTTCATCTCGAGCTCTTTAGTTGGAATTCTTTCCCTAGCTATTCTGATTCGAGGATATCAACCTCCCGTTCCAGTCTACCGCTTTTGCGTAACTCACGCTTAAGAATCTTTCCTGCTGCATTCTTCGGCAACGCATCCTTAAACACGACTTTTCGCAGTATTTCATGGCACCCCAGATCATCCCGGCAGAATGCCCTTACATCTGCCGCACCAAACTTCCCTTCTTTCAACACAACATAAGCCACCGCATTTTCACCATGCAGATCACTCGGCACACCCACCACGGCTGTTTCA
Source organism: Candidatus Vondammii sp. HM_W22 (assembly GCF_022530855.2). Lineage (GTDB taxonomy): Bacteria > Pseudomonadota > Gammaproteobacteria > Chromatiales > Chromatiaceae > Vondammii. The sequence goes on from NZ_CP099567.1 coordinate 2,037,078, forward strand.
ATAATCCGGTCATCACTGGTACAGAACCTCTTGCATCATTCTGGGATAGACATTCATACCATTGGCAATCACCATATCCTTCTCCCGATCAACGATATAGAGACATAGCCATCACTAGTCCTTGTAGCCGAGATCCCCGGTACTCATCCACCCATTGAAAAAGCTCTATTCCGTCTCTTCCGGATAAATCTCAATACTCTTTCATTTCATGACATTCGGGCCGCGGACACACAACTCGCCTATCTCATCAGCTGGCAGCCAGTAGCTAGCTTCGCCGAGGATCTCTATTTCGACACCCGGTAGCGGCAAACCAACAGAAGCAGGTTTACGCTCACAGCCAATCGGATTAACGCAGATGGCAGGCGAACACCCAGTCGAACCATCACTCTCGTGAATCGGCAAATAGAAGCGCTTCTCAAACTGACGCATCGCCCGTCTACCGGCACCACAGAATGGTTACGCAATAGCGAATGCTGGACCAATAATCTATCTGCTCAATAGAAGTTTGGCTACCAACGCCAATCTTACGCCATGCAACAGTGGCATCAGAGTACCAACAGTAGCCGCAAGCGAGTGAAACACAGGCAACACGACTAGCAGCCTGCTCTTGCTAGGTTGGAATTGGAGTGCAGCCAAGCGCCATTGGTATTTGATGCCAGATTGTGATGAGTCAGTATGGCCCCTTTGGGCGGCCAGTGGTACCGAAAGTATAGAAAGTGGCAGCAAGATCCTCCCAGGTATCAAATGCCGGAGCTGGATATCGCCCCCTTAACTGCAAAAATCATCAAAACTGAAGAAGATCTCAACGAGTTTCGGCCAATGCGGGCCAAAATCACGGTCGATGCAGCACTCAACGTTGAACCGGATGATCATCTTGGCTTTGCCAAACATGAACAGTCCGAAGCGAATAATAGCTGCAACGGCACTACTGGCAAGACCTTGCAAACGGAAGATAGCCAGTTTGAACTGGATACTCCACGAGAAAGAGCGGGTAGCTTTAAACCCCGACTAGTTAAAAAGCACCGGCATCGATTTACCTCAATGGATGACAAGATCCTCTTCTTGTATTCTCAGGGTATGGACGACCCGCGAAATCGTCACGACATTCAAGGAAATGTACGGAGCCGATGTCTCCGCCACACCCATATCCAAAGTTACTGATGCGGTTATCGAGCAGGTTGTCGAATGGCAATCTCACCCCCTGGATGCGATTCAGCCTATTGTTTATCTGGACAGCATTGTCATTAAAATCCGGCAAGACAAGAAAATGATCAACAAAGCAATTTACCCCGCTTTGGGCGTCAACCTGGAAGGCCACAAGGAATTATCGGGGCTCTGGCTGTCGGAGAATGAGAGTGCCAAGTTCTGGCTGAACGTGCTGACAGAGCTTCAGAATCGCGGTGTGAAGGATATTTTGATTGCCTGTGTCGATGGCTTAAAAGGCTTTCCTGATGCCATCAACACGGCCTTTCCGGATACCCAGATCCAGCTCTGTATCGTGCATATGGTACGGAACTCGATGAAGTACGTGCCTTGGAAAGACTACAAGCCTGTCACGGCTGATTTGAAAAATATTTATCAGTCCATCACCGGGGAAGAAGCCTCATTGGCGCTGGATAAATTCTCTGACCGATGGGACAACAAGTACCCCCGGATCAGCCGCTCCTGGAGTGCCCATTGGCAGAATTTCAACACACTGTTCAACTACCCGGAGGACAGACGAAAAGTGATCTGCACGACCAACACCACTGAGTCGCTGAACAGCGTCAGTCACTTTGGAAATCAAGGTGGCGGAGGCATCAGCACCGTACATTTCTTTAACGGTCGTGGCGATTTCTCGTATTGTCATGCCCTGGGCATACAAGAAAATAATCTTGTCGTCCATGGAAGTAAATCGACGCTGGTGTTTTTTAACGAGTCTTGGGCTCGAAACTCCCAGCTCTGTCGCGTGGTGTATCGAGCTCGAACTGGCCAGCTTCCGTTCGGATAGTCTTACTGGCATAGCCGTTGCGGTTATTGGCAGCTTCGGACTGCTCGTGCCTTTCAAAGCCAAGATGATCATCTAACTCAGCGTTCAGTGCCGCTTCGGTCGTAATCTTGGTTAGCATCTGATGGAAGTCTTTGAGGTCGTCTTCCGTCTTGATATTTTTAGCAGCCGCATGAGCGATCGCCTGTAGTTCTTTCTAGTTCATAGTGCCTATCCTCAACCACGCTTGGGTTTAATGATAGGCAGTTACACAGAATTCAGGACACCCTTCTTTATAGGCTCAACCCGGCATCTCCACGCTCGTTTTTCTGGCAACATCCATATACATACCTCGCTTCATCCGGCCAGCCACACCAATCGACGCATGTTGTACACTAAATTCATCATACCAATCTTCACACCGACCCTGACTTGCCCGATGCTACGCATTAGTCGATTGGCCTGCTGGGCAAACGCGTACTCAACTTGCAAACCCAAACTCTTGATCGTTTTCGGTTTGCCTCTTGCTCCCGTTCATTCAAGAGGCGTTTGTGTGTCGACTTGCGGTGAATCTGACTGCGGTAATCGCACCCCGGTAAAGCAGACTCCTGCTCTGCACTGCGGCAAGCAGAATCGGCCCAGACACTGCCATTGGTATTGTTCTCATCCAGCAGTTACTCGAAGACCTGGCTACCATGAACTTCAGCTGATGTTACGGCATACTTGCGAATGACCTTGTACTTCCGGTCTATGCGGATATGATTTTTGTACCCACAGTGGGTTTTGCCATGCTTCATGGTCCAGCGGGCGTCAACATCCTTCTGGCGGCGTTTGTTATCACCCCATGTAGGGCTATCCCCGACTTTGATCTACCTATTTTCCTCTCGCGTATTACGTTGCCTGGATATTGGAACGGTAGCGGCATCTACAATCTGCCCCTTGCGAGCACTGAAGCCTGCTGCATCAATCTGGATCAACAGCTCTGAAAAGAGTTTATCAACAAGGCCTGTTCTTTCAGGCGCTCACGATATACTCAAACTGTTTTAGCATCGGGTACCTTACCCTCCGGGCTCAGCCCAGGAAAACGACAAAAGCTATAGCGATCCCGTATTTGTAACTCTGTTTGATCATCGTTCAGATTGGATAAATGCTGCAGGACCAACACTTTGAACATCAGTACCGCATCGTAAAGGTGGGCGCCACCTTTACTGGGATCACTGTTTTTATAAACTGAGCCCAACAATACCCGGAAAACCTCCTAGTCTGCGGTCCTTTCCAGCTTTGGCAGCGAGTCTCCCAGCTGCTCAAGGACGTCAAGTCGGTCTTGATGATCAAAAAAACTTGGTTGCATAGTTTTTACCAATGGTTGTTTGAGTTGGTTACTAATTATCGCTGATTTTAGAAGGTTTTTAGAGGCTTTCTATAGACAATCTCCTTCCGGTTGAGCAGCAGGCTCACTGGCACGACTACCGCACCAGACTTTACGATATAGGCATAAGCAATAGCAAAAGAGCCCGAGTTAATGCAGAAAAGGCCAATTCGATCCTTTTTGGTAATCCCTTCTGCTTCCAATGAATGGATGGATGGAGACTGGCTGGTACTCACGACCGATTATCCAGAAATTCTGTAAGTGAAAGAGAAGCAGGATAAAATCTGATGGCGAGAAACGCAATGGAGAAAAAGAGAGTTTCAGCCGAGCCTGTAAAGTTTTCTGTGTAATAGCCAGAGTTAAATATATACCGCTAAGCGCTCTTCGAACTCAATCATAAATCTACCTGATTACCCATAAACTTCAGCCATCCTCAGGAGACGATAAGGCATCGGTGTACGTAACGCGACGCAGAGCAATCGTTCAATCATAGCCGGAAGATTAAACCGGCGATTAAAGCGATATTTAAACTCGGCGAGATAACGAGGTACGTGTTTTTTACGAATAGCATGAAAGGTTCCCTGCAAAGCATTCTTGATATTACCAGGCATGGTATTCAGCCATTTAAAGGTGGAGAGCTGGGTATACTTTCGCCCACCGCCAGTGACGATAGGCATATGATCACATCCAGCATCTGTAACTGCTCTGAAGCAGTAGAGCCCATCAGAAAAAACTGTGCTGCCAGCACACAGACTGGATCTGGCATATCGAGCGATCTCCGCACTCTGAAAACCGCGGAGCCGACGCAGTTGATCTTCATTGGCCTGCCGTCCTGCGTCGTCTCAACAGCTGCCACGAAAGGGATTTTATTACGAGACCCTGCCCACGCTTTCCCGGTTTCTCACCACCAATATAAGCATCATCCATCTCGATGCGACCAGCCAGTTTTTTTTGACTCTGACGTTCCATCATCACCTGCATCAGTTTGTGCTTGAGCTTCCAGGCTGTATTGTAGTTCACACCAATTTCACGGGACAGTTGCAAGGTAGAAGTACTCTTTTTACGCTGAGTCAACAAGTAGATGGCTAGAAACCACTTCTTCAACGGCCGCTTGGTGCCGTGAAAGATGGTGCCAGCAGTCAGGGAGCTTTGGTGGTGGCATTTGTGGCACTGATATATCTTACGGCTTTTGAGTTCACAACCTGTTGTGTTGCCACACTCAGGACATATATATCCGGTAGGCCAACGCAGTTGGTACAATGCTTGTTGACATTGCTCTTCAGAACCATATTTTTCAATAAATTCGTGTAAACTAGGACCTTTTTGAAACTGCACTGTATTTTTCGGCATGATAGAAAATTCAGTGGCTTCTATTATGCAATGACCACTGGCTCAATAGCTGAGACTAGTAGGTAATCAGGTAACATTATTAGGAGCAACTCAACATGGATCTTCGCAGGATTATTCTAGCTACTCTGCTGGTAGCCGTCATTGCCGTTTTCTTTATTTTTGATCTCGGTTCCTATCTGACACTGGAAAATCTGAAAGCCCAGCAGGTGGAACTGGGAGCATGGCGGGCTGAAAATCCTTGGCAGAGCGCACTGATCGTCTATGTTGTCTATGTTGTCTATGTTGTCTATGTTGTCTATGTTGTCTATGTTGTCTATGTTGTCTATGTTGTCTATGTTGCAGTGACGGCGCTATTGCTCCCCGGTGCAGCCATCATGACGCTTGCGATTGGAGCCATATTCGGCTTGGTATCCGGTGTCATACCAGTCTCCTTCACTTCGACAATAGGTGCAACTCTGGCCTTTCTTATGGCTCGGTTTTTGTTGCGCGATTTGGTACAATCCGGTTTGGCGACAAGTTGAAAGCGCTTAATGCAGGCATAGAGAAAGATGGCGCATTTTATCTCTTTGGTCTGCGTCTAGTACCACTGTTCCCCTTTTTCGTGATCAATCTGGCTATGGGGCTTGCTACTCTGCGCACCTGGACATTTGCCTGGGTCAGCCAGATTGGAATGTTGATAGGTACCGCTGTCTTTATCAATGCGGGCACGCAACTCGCAAAAATTGATTCTCTCTCGGGGATTTTGTCTCCAGGCCTGATTCTCTCTTTTGTCTTATTGGGAATATTTCCACTGCTCGCCAAGAAACTGTTGGCTGTTATCAAGGCACGAAAAGTGCCTGCCAATTACCCAAAACCACCGAGTTTTGATCGCAATCTGATCGTGATTGGTGCAGGTTCAGGAGGGTTGCTTTCTGCACTTATTGCTGCAGCGGTAAAAGCCAAGGTGACGCTGATCGAAAAACATAAAATGGGCGGCGATTGTCTGAATACCGGTTGCGTCCCCTCTAAAGCGCTGATCCGCTCAGCCCGCTATCTAGCCCAGACCCACTAGAGCTGAAGAGTTCGGTTTCAAGTCTGCAAGTGCGGAGTTTGACTTTGCCGACGTCATGGAGCGGGTTCAAAATGTAGTGAAAAAAGTCGAGCCACATGACTCGGTTGAACGCTTTACTGGCCTGGGCGTTGATGTGATTCAGGGTGAAGCAAGGATCACTTCGCCCTACACCGTAGAGGTGAATGGCCGGAAACTCACCACCCGAAACATCATCGTGTCTACCGGGGCCCGGCCATTTGTTCCACCAATCCCCGGGATCGATCAGATTGACTATCTCACTTCCGAGAATCTTTGGGAGTTGCGTGAACTGCCGAAGAGGCTGGTGGTTCTTGGCGGTGGCCCCATTGGTTGTGAACTGGCGCAGTGCTTTGCCCGCTTTGGTTCAGAGGTGACCATTGTAGAGATGGCGCCACGATTGATGATACGGGAAGATGATGATGTTGTTGCACTGGTCACCGAACGGTTCTGCGATGAGGGGATCGATGTCTTTACCAACCACATGGCCAAAGAGTTCAAAGTGGAGGGTAGTAGTAAGTTCCTGATTGCCGAGCATGATGGCGAATCGGTCACGGTTGAATTTGATCAGTTGCTGGTTGCCGTGGGTCGTGCAGCCAATACCAGCGGCTTTGGGCTGGAAGAGTTGGGCGTGCGAATTAATGATCGCCGCACCGTTGAAGCCAATGAATTTCTCCAGACCAATTTCCCGAATATCTATGTCTGTGGTGATGTTACCGGTCCATAATCAGTTTACTCACACTGCCGCACATCAGGCTTGGTATGCCTCGGTCAATGCGCTGTTCGGTATGTTCCGGAAATTTAAGGTGGATTACTCGGTTATCCCCTTTGCAACGTTTACTGACCCGGAGGTGGCGCGAGTTGGATGCCATGGCTCAGGGTGTTCCTTACGAGGCCACAGTCTATGGGCTGGATGATCTTGACCGGGCTATAGTCGATGGCGAAAACTACGGTTTTGTAAAAGTGCTGACAGTACCGGGAAAAGACAAAATCCTGGGAGCCACCATCGTCGGTGAGCATGCTGGCGACCTGATTGCCGAGTTTATCTCTGCCATGCGGCACGGCCTTGGGCTGAGTAAAATCCTCGGTACCATCCATATCTATCCGACATGGACCGAAGGCAATAAGTTTGCGGCCGGTAACTGGAAAAGGGTTCATGCGCCGGAGAAGTTATTGCAGTGGGTAGAGAAATTTCACACCTGGCGCCGAGAAGAATAAGTTGTTGCTGGGTTAAGTGGGTATTCAATAAATAGATGTGGTTGAGGGCATGGGGTACTAATGAGTGGGTGGATTCAACTCCAAAGTGCATCATCTGGATGACTAAAAAGAGATGATCTGAATGCTTGGTAAAATGAGGTTGCGAAATCTTATTTACACAGGAGGAGCACAAATCATCTCTTATCGTTATTTTAGTGCAAAAGAATGCCATATGCTTATGCATCTTTTATATTGGCGTTTAAATTATCGAGATATTGGTCCTCGTCTGGGTCGTCATCACACCTCCATCTCACGTGAAGCGAAACGCAATGGCCGACTCATAGCCTGTTATCGGAATGAGTTTGCACAGAAACGTGCGATGGCTTGATGCAAGAAACCGAGGCACACTCGCAGGCGATCATATAAAAGACTCCTGCATTATTATGTCACCGAGCGGTCACGCGAGGATTGGTCACCGGAAACAATGGCCGGACACCTCAAGCTGGACCACCCTCGAAGTGCATGTCTACGGATTAGCCCAGAAGGTATCTATCGATGGGCATACGAGGATACTGCTCAAGGCGGTTCTCCACTAAAGCGGCACAAAAAGCGTTCGAAGACAGCAGCAATACGGGACCAGATATGTCAGCATTCATGATCGTCCTTTAAGTATTGGCAACCGTTGTCGCTTTGGCCACTGGAAAGGTGATAGTGCTGAGGGGGCTCATGTGGCATCGTCACCCATATAGAAAGAAAGAGCCGTGTACTGGTTGCTGCTAAACTGAGCGACAAATCGGTAGATGCTTTTTAGAGACTGTTCAGAATTTTGTGTCAACGTAAAAGCACTCAATCCATACCATCACAGATCAAGTGCGCGATCAAGCCTGCCTTCGAAGAAGACAGCCAGTTGAGACAAGATCAGGTTCCAGTTGTGAATGGGCATCGTCCATTTCTTACTGGCGTTCTGAATGCCAAGGTATAATAATTTGAGCAGGCTGTTGTCATTCGGAAAACCGGAGACTATCCTGAATTCTGTGTAACTGTCTATCATTAAACCCAAACAAGGGAGAGAATAGGCAGATGATCGACAAGAAAGAGCTCCAGGCGATAGCCCAGGCGGCCGCTAAAAACATCAAAACTGAAGAAGATCACAACGAGTTTCGGCAAATGCTGACCAGGACCACAGTCGAGACAGCACTCAATGCTGAACTGGCTGATCATCTTGGCTTTGCCAAGCATCAACAATCCGAAGCGAGTAATAGCCGCAACGGCACGACCAGCAAGACCTTGCAAACGGAAGATGGCCAGTTTGAACTAGATACCCCGCGAGATAGAGCGGGCAGCTTTGAACCTCAGCTAGTTAGTCGACCCTGAAATATTCATAACGTAATGATTTATGTAAAATAAGCGTCTAAATTTGATAAAATAAACGTCCGTGAAAGGGGTAAAAGCAGAGAAAAACTGGACGAAATAGAGGTGGATAATTCAGCAAACCCAAGACAGCCAATCCCAACCAGCAAAGTTTCCTGCACCAGAACTTACTGGATCAGCTGAACCCCAAGCATCCACTTTTGCTACTGGCCAGACAGATAGACTGGTCATATTTTGATGCTGAATTTGCCCCGCTTTATTCTCATCTTGGAAAGCCCTCAAAACCCATCCGCCTAATGGTGGGTCTCTCGATACTCAAGCATCTGGAAGACCTCAGTGACGAGGTTCTGATTCAACGCTGGATACAAAATCCCTACTACCAGAGTTTTACGGGTGAGATCGAATTCCAATGGCAACTTCCTTGTGACCCCTCCGACCTGACTTACTTCAGAAAGCGTATTGGCAAAGAAGGTTTTGAAAAGGTCCTGGCTGCCTCTATCGCCTTACATCAAGAAAAGGCGATCGAAGATGAAATGTGTATCGACACTACCGTACAAGAGAAAAACATTACCTTTCCAACTGATGCAAAGCAGTACCGAAAGATACACGGGCAGTTACTCAAGATGGCCCGAGCAGAAGGTATCGTGCTCAGTCGAAGCCATGAGAAGGAAGTAAAAATTCTCAAGCTCCCCACCCGATTTGCCACACATCCGAGGAATCGTAAAAAGGCACGTAAGGCCGTCAAGCGATTAAAGACCATCAGCGGCCGATTACTGCGTGAAATACAGCGTAAGATGACCGCAGAACAACAGAAATTCTATGCAGAAAAGTTCGCCCTGTACCAGCGCATGCTGAATCAGAAGCGTGCTGATAAAAACAAGTTGTAGCCTACATGAACCTCATGTTTACTGTATGAGCAAAGGCAAGGCCCAGCAGCGTTATGAGTTTGGCACCAAGGCATCAATCACCACCACAAGGGACGCGGGCATTGTGATTGGTGCCCTGGCTTTTGAGAAGAATGTATTTGATGGTCACACCGTACCTGAGGTCTTGGCACAGGTGAAACGTCTCATCAATCGAGTACCCAAAGTGGGTATTGCTGATCGAGGTTATCGGGGCAAATCAAAGGTTAATGACACCCAGATAGTAACGCCAAAGCCTGCTAGGAAGAATACCTCAGGAGAAGCCATGGCATTAGCCAGAAAACGTTTCAGAAGACGAGCTGGCATTGAGCCTGTGGTCACTTAAAGAGTGACCACAGGCTAAAAAGGAACTTTCTTAAAGGCTTTGCCGGGGAGTCAGATTAACTTGCTTATGGCGGGGGCTACCTTCAACTTCAGAAAATGGATGAGGGAGGTTCTTTTTGTGCTGAAAAATATCATGTCCATACTGTTGTTCCTGTGCTCTGGTCAAGTCGAACCGGACACATTCAATTGAGACAGTTCATAGTTAATCGGTGACAAACTACCATTGGCAGTGTGTAACCGATCTTTGTTGTAGTAGCGGATGTAATCCGCGACATCGTACTTCATGTGCTCTCGTGTAGGTTGAGACACTTTTAAAATCCAGTCATGCTTCAGGCTGCTAAAAAAACGTTCAACCACCACATTGTCCCAACAAGCACCTACGTCTCCCATCGACGAGCGTAGGCCATGATTTTCTAATAAATGTCGGTGCGACTTGCTCGTGTACTGTGACCCGCGATCACGGTGAAACACTAAACCCTTGTTAGGTTGGCGTAGGTTAACGGCTTTTATCAACGCTTTCTTCACCAGATTAGTCGTCATGCGTTTATCTATGGACCAGCCAACAATACGCCGTGAATATAAATCCATGACAATGGCTAAATACATCCACCCTTCTCCTGTTCTTAAGTAGGTAATATCACCGGCCAAAACATCATTGGCAGCGACCGGATTAAAGTTCTGATTCAACAAGTTATCTGCTACTGCATCGCTATGCTGACGGTTTGTCGTGACTCTATAGGCGGTACGCTGTGTGACGCGCAGCCCCCTAGCTTACGCATCACAGTTTTCGTTCGATAGCGGCCAATAGAGAAGCCTTCTTCGCGCAGTTTTTTCATTAGCTCTCTGGAGCCCAGACTTTGGCGGCTTGCTGCAAACAAGGCTTTAGCTCGGCGATAAAGCTGTAACTCTTCAGCGCTGATTAACAGGGCAGGCCGCTTAACCCACGCGTAGTAGCTTGATCGACTCAATCCAACCATTTGGCATAAGCGGTTAACCGGCAACTGGGCTGAGTGACACTGAATAAACTGATGCTTTATTTCATTTCTTTGGCGAACAAGGCTGAAGCCTTTTTTAATATGTCCTTTTCGATGACGTAGGTGCTTATTCTCTCTGCGTAATCGGTGAAGCTCCGTCCGCTCATCGGCTGATAACGCACCGTCTTGTTTTGAGGCTTCAATCTTTAGTTTTACAATCATAGAGTTGATTTGCTCGAATACCCAGTGATTTAGCCGCCTCAGCGACCGAATAACCTTGATCTGTCACCAATCCAACCGCTTCTTCTTTAAAGGCTTGAGGGTAACTCTATGTAAACTCGTTTTTGATTCATATCCGCTCCAATAACCAACGGTATTGTCTTTTATTCAAGTGTCCAGATCAATTAAACCAGAAACACTACATCCTGGTCTGATAAGACCGTTACATAATCATGGCGTTTCTTGAAGACCGTCTTACTTAACGCCAATGCATATTGGGCTACGTGCCAGTCCTCGCTTAACTGCTCGCTGCAAAATACTGGCCAACCAATCCCGAATTTAGTCCGTCCCGTCCGGGAAAAAAAATTAAAATTAACCGGGACAAAAGCCTTCCATACTCTGAAATTTAGTCTATAGTTACCTCCGTGCATCAAGGTTAGGAGTGTCACTTGAACGGGCGCTGGAATGGTCGGCGAACCAGTTTGCCGTTCAGCCATCGCCGGCACAGGCCACATGGTGGCAGCGCCAGCATTTTAAATAAAATGCGTCGCAATAATAATACTTGGCCAATGATTTTTACGTGCAGGTTTTGCTCGGAAATTTCCCCCTAGTTATTTTCAGTGTTTTTCGGGGTAGTGTTCGCGTATACCTGATCCCAGAGGATTTAATGTGTCAACCTGATCTGGAACCCATTCTCATGGCACTGAATGCCGAACAATATCCCGATGTTCATCTAAATCTCAATGTACGCGGTCTAGAACAGTCTGCCACCTTGGCGATTAGTGAACGCTGCGCCCAACTGCGTAAGGAGGGACGGGATGTCTATCGACTTGGCTTGGGGCAACCCCCTTTCCCGGTTGCCGAACCGGTAATCGAGGAGCTTAGAGCAAATGCTTATCAGAGGGAGTATCTCCCGGTAAAAGGACTCCCCGCACTGAGGGAGGCCGTGGCCCGCTATCACCGACGCCAGGAGGGCATCGAGTACGCTCGGGAGGATGTGCTTATCGGCCCCGGCTCCAAAGAGCTGATGTTCCTGATACAGCTGGTCTACTATGGCGACCTTGTCATTCCAACCCCAAGCTGGGTCTCCTATGCGCCCCAGGCCACGATTATCGGTCGGCATATTCGCTGGGTGCCGACGAAATTCGAAGATGGCTGGAGAATCACGCCTGAAGGACTGGGGGAACTCTGCCATAAAGACCCCACTAGACCCCGCATTCTAATTCTGAATTACCCGAACAATCCCAGTGGCACCACCTACGGCAATGCAGAATTACAGGAGCTGGCCAAAGTAGCCCGACGCTATAAAATCATCCTGCTGTCAGATGAAATTTACGGTGAAACTCAATTCAATGGCAAACATCAGTCCATTGCCCGCTACTACCCCGAAGGCACGATTATCAGTGCCGGCCTGAGTAAATGGTGCGGCGCTGGCGGTTGGCGGCTGGGGACCTTTACCTTTCCCAATAACCTATACTGGCTGCTGGATGCCGTCTCAGTTGTGGCCAGTGAGACATTCACCTCTACCAGTGCCCCGATACAGCATGCCGCTGTCCGTGCTTATGAAGGAGGCATCGAGATCGAACGCTATCTGTGGAACAGCCGTCGAATACTCAAAGCCCTTGGCACTAGCCTCGCAGCACGACTTCAGAGGATAGGCGTGGATGTTCCGGTCCCTGAAGGTGGTTTTTATCTCTTTGCCTCTTTTAATAATTTCCGGAAAAAACTAGAACAGAGAGGCATCACAACCGATACAGAACTGTGTAACCGATTACTCGAAGAAACCGGTGTGGCAGTCCTTCCAGGCTCACAATTCGGCCGTCCAGCTGAAGAGTTGACGGCAAGAATAGCCTTTGTCGATTTTGACGGAGCACGGGCACTGGTGAGTGCCGAGGCAGTCCCCTTAGAGAAAGAGCTGTCAGAAGACTTTGTTTCGGGTCACTGCAACAGAGTCGTGGTTGCCGTTGAGCACCTTTGTGCTTGGCTTGAAAATGGGGAAAAAGCTCCACCTGACCATACCGACTTCAGATCAAAATAAGGCTTATAACTTGACTGTGAAATGACTATTCCATAGGGCTATCATCAAGCTGAATGGTTAAGGAACCTCTAAAAACCTTCCCAAATCAGCGATAATAACCAATTCAACCAACAACCATTGATAAAAGCCATGCAACCGAGTTTTTTTGATCATCAAGACCGACTTGACGTCCTTGAGCAGCTGGGAGACTCGCTGCCAAAGCTGGAAAGGACCGTAGACTGGGAGGTTTTCGGGTATTGTTGGGCCCCGTTTATAAAAACAGTGATCCCAGTAAAGGTGGGCGTCCACCTTATCGATGCGGTGCGGATGTTCAAAGTGTTGGTCCTACAGCATTTGTTTAATCTGTCCGGTGATCAAACAGAGTTCCAAATGCGGGATCCTTATAGCTTTTGTCATTTTCTTGGGTTGAGCCCGGAGGGTAAGGTACCCGATGCTAAAACAGTTCGGGTATATCGTGAGCGCCTGAAAGAACGGGGCCTTGTTGGTAAACTCTTTTCAGAGCTGTTGATCCAAATTGATGCAGCAGGCTTCAGTGTTCGCAAGGGGCAGATTGTAGATGCCGCTATCGCTCCACCAGTACCCAAGCAACGTAATACACGAGAGGAAAATAGGCAGATCAAAGCCGGAGACAACCCTGAGACATGGGGTGATAACAAACGCCGCCAGAAGAATGTTGAAGCCCACTGGACCATGAAGCATGGCAAAACCCACTATGGGTACAAAAACCACATCAGCATAGACCGGAAGCACAAGGTCATTCGCAAGTACGCCATCACATCAGCTGAAGTCCATGATAGTCAGGTCTTTGAGGAACTGCTGGATGAGAACAACAATAATGGCAGTGTCTGGGCCGATTCTGCTTACTGCAGTGTAGAACGGGAAGCCGCTTTACCGGGGTGCGCATTACCACAGTCAGATTCACCGCAAGTCGACACGCAAACGCCCCTTGAATGAACGGAAGCAAGAGGCAAACCGAAAACGATCAAGAGTTCGGGCTCGAGTTGAGCACGTGTTTGCCCAGCAGGCCAATCGACTAGTGCGTAGCATCGGGCAAGTCTCATGTCGGCGTGAAGATGGGTATGATGAATTTGGTGTACAACATGCGTCGATTGGTGTGGCTAGCCGGATAAAGCGAGACATGGATATGGATGTTACCAGGAAAATGGGCGTGAAGGTGCCGGGCTCTCCGGATTTGCTAGAGACTGTTGGCCTTTGTCAGGTTTTTAGAGGTTCCCTATACATTAACCATTCGCTAATTCACGTGCAGCGCAAAAAGAAAAGGATTTCCGTGTTAGGCATAACCAACCTTCTGGATACCGGGGTACTTATGACTAACCGATTATCAGGTCATCTTGACCGACTATTATCAACCACAACAATACTGGAGAATCGCTAATGTTTAGCAAGCGTACAATCGCCACTGCCCTCATGGTAGCTGGTGTTTCTTTGGCTGCAACCACTGCTAACGCAGATAACGCAGACTTATTCATCACCATCGGGACCGGCGGTGTTACCGGCGTTTATTACCCGACTGGCGCGGCCATATGCCGTTTAGTCAACAAAGGGCGTAAACGGCATGGCATTCACTGCTCCGTAGAATCTACCGGCGGTTCTATCTATAATCTGAACACCATCCGTGCAGACGAGCTGGATATGGGCATAGCCCAGTCTGACTGGCAGTTCCATGCCTATAACGGCACCAGCAAATTCAAGAGTATGGGCGCAAACAGAGAGCTCCGCGCTGTCTTCTCAGTACATCCAGAGCCCTTCACCGTCGTCGCCCGCGCAGATGCCGGCATCAAAACCTTTGCCGATCTGAAAGGCAAACGTGTCAACATAGGCAACCCGGGCTCCGGCCAGCGCAGCACCATGGAAGTCGTGATGGATGCCTTGGGCTGGAAGAAATCCGATTTCACCCTGGCTTCCGAGCTAAAAGCGGCTGAACAGTCAAAAGCGCTCTGCGACAATAAAATTGACGCCATGATCTACACTGTTGGGCACCCCTCCGGTTCCATCAAAGAAGCAACCACCACTTGTGACACCGTTCTGGTCTCTGTTACCGGTCCGGTTATCGACAAGCTGATTGCCGATAATGATTACTACCGTACTGCTACCATTCCAGGCGGCATGTACCGTGGCAATCCGAATGACACACAAACTTTTGGTGTGGGCGCGACCTTTGTCTCCTCCACCAATACACCTAATGACACGGTTTATCATGTAGTCGAAGCCGTATTCGAGAACTTCGACCTCTTCCGTAAACTGCATCCCGCATTTGCTCACTTGGTAAAAGAGCAAATGGTAAAAGATGGCCTCTCTGCACCACTCCACAGTGGTGCGATACTCTATTACAAAGAAGCGGGGCTGATGTAATCAGTAACTGCCAAACGGGCCGGCCTAATCAGGCCGCCCGTTTTGTTATCAGTCAGGGATAAAAAAACAGCCACATAAGACTGATATCACCCGGCCGAGTAGATGAAGCCACTTCCAGACAGGATGTCAGTTTTCCCGCCATCCTGCCTGGAAGCTGTTCCGAACAGCCTGCCGTATGAACCTCAAACTCTATCCGGGGAGAATAATGAGAGAAGTAAATAGCAATCGAGAAACCATCACTGATCAAGAACTACAGGAGATGGTCGCACAGACCGACAATGGCGCCCGCCATCCTGTGGGTTCTGCCGGAAAGCTACTCTTTGGTGTGGCACTGGCATGGTCCTTGTTTCAACTCTGGGTTGCCTCCCCACTCCCTTTTGCCTTCGCCATCGGCGTTTTTAACGATACAGAAGTGCGAGTTATTCACTTGGTATTTGCCTTCTTCCTAGCCTTCACTGCCTTCCCTGCATTCAAACAATCCCCCCGGGAAGTGATCCCGTTTCAAGATTGGGTATTTGCTATTCTGGGTGCCGCGAGCGCAGCCTATCTGTTTATCTTTTATGACTCACTAGCAGATCGCTCAGGTGCCCCAATCACGGCCGACCTGATCGTTGGTGTCATCGGAATGCTGCTGCTTCTGGAGGCCACACGAAGAGCCTTGGGGCCACCATTGGTGATCGTGGCCATTGTCTTTTTGACTTATGCATTCGGTGGCCCATATATGCCGGATGTAATCGCCCATAAGGGCCAGAGCCTTTCAAAGGTAATGTCCCATCAATGGCTAACCACTGAGGGTGTCTTCGGTGTCGCCCTGGGTGTCTCCAGTAGCTTTGTATTTCTCTTCGTACTGTTTGGTGCCATGCTGGAAAAAGCGGGTGCCGGCAACTACTTCATCAAAATGGCATTTGCCCTCCTCGGTCACATGAAAGGCGGACCGGCGAAAGCAGCCGTGGTCGCATCCGCCACCACCGGTTTGATATCAGGCTCATCCATCGCTAACGTGGCCACCACCGGCACCTTCACTATCCCCCTGATGAAGCGGGTGGGATTCCCTGGCACCAAGGCCGGTGCAGTGGAAGTGGCCGGCTCGACCAATGGACAACTGACTCCCCCGGTGATGGGTGCAGCGGCCTTCCTGATGATCGAGTATGTGGGTATCACCTACATTGAGGTGATCAAACATGCCATTCTGCCTGCCATCATCTCCTATATTGCCCTGTTCTATATCGTCCATCTCGAAGCACTCAAGATGAACATGAAGGGCCTGCCAAAACGCGTCCACACCACATTGGCACAAAAGCTGATGACCTTCTCCGCCATTGTCGCCGGTACCTGTGCCATAGGATTGGCTGTTTTCTACGGCATCGGATGGATCAAGACCTATACCGGAGACTTCGCTATCTATATCGTCGGCGTCTTTGTTCTGGCCGCCTATCTCGGATTGCTAAAATACTCCGCACGCTATCCTGAACTGGAGATGGATGACCCCAATTCCGAGGTAATCGAGCTCCCCGAGATTGGCCCTACGGTAAAAGTTGGCCTCTACTTCCTGCTCCCTATCGTGGTTTTGATGTGGTGTCTGGTGGTGGAGCGCTTCTCACCCGGCCTTTCAGCATTCTGGGCCACCCTGTTCATGATCTTCATCGTACTGACTCAGCGTCCTCTGCATGCAAAATTCCGTAAGCTGGATGCCGAAGCACCATTAAAACGCGGTGTTAACGACTGCATAGATGGCCTCGTGACAGGTGCAAGAAATATGATCGGCATCGGCATCGCAACCGCTGCGGCAGGCATCGTGGTCGGAACCATCACCCTCACCGGCATAGGCCAGGTGATGGTCGAGTTTGTTGAACTGATCTCCGGCGGCAGTCTGATTCTTGCACTGATTTTCACTGCCATGATCTGTATCATTCTCGGCATGGGGCTACCCACCACAGCAAACTACATCGTAGTCTCCAGCCTGATGGCGCCGGTTGTGATCTCACTGGCTGCCAGCAACGGCATGATCGTACCACTGGTTGTAGTACATATGTTTGTCTTCTATTTCGGCATTCTCGCGGATGACACACCGCCCGTGGGGCTGGCGGCGTTTGCCGCCGCCGCCATCGCCAAGAGTGACCCGATCAAAACCGGTATTCAAGGGTTTATGTATGATATCCGGACCGGCATTCTGCCTTTTATGTTTATATTTAACAACCAGCTGCTGCTGATCGGCATTGGGAGCATATTTGAACTGTTGATTGTCATCGCCAGCGCCACGGCAGGCATGCTGCTGTTCGCCGCAGCCACCCAAGGCTATTGGCTCACCAAGAGCCGCCTGAGGGAGTCGGCAGCCCTACTGTTGATCACCTTTACCCTGTTCCGCCCTGGGTTCTGGTGGGATATGGTATACGAACCGGTAGATATAGTTCCCGCGGTACAAATCACTAAAATAGCCGAGCAGCTTCCAGTGGAAAGCAATTTACAAATGATGGTTGCCGGTGAAAATATCGATGGCAAATTTGTCGAGCATGCCATTCTTTTACCCCTTGGTGCAGCCGGCACAGGAGAGGAGCGCTTGGCCAGCGCGGGTCTGGAGGTCCGGGTCGATGGCGATAAAGTGCTGGCTGACAACGTCATGTTCGGCAGTGCGGCACAAGCGGCAGGGCTCGATTTCGATTGGGAGATCACCAATCTTCAGGTCGCGGCCAACCGCCCACCAAAACATCTGATGTTCATACCGGCCCTATTGCTGCTCGCACTTGTTGCGATGACACAGCGAAGACGCCACAAGAAAACAGAGACAACGGCTGCCTGATAACAATACCAGGAGAATCCGGAGTTGGTCCCGGTTCTCTTGACCCATTAAAGATAAGGATACGGTCATGTTCAAGAAAATATTGATGCCCATAGATCTGCAGGAGACTCACCTTGCTATCAAGGCAGTAAAAATTGCTATTGACGAAGCAAGGAGATACAATGCGAAGATCGACGTGATGACCGTTATCCCTGGATTCGGCATGCCCATGGTTGCTTCATTTTTTCCAGACGCGGCGATGAAGGATGCAATGAAACAGGTGGCAAAGGAACTGAAAAGATACATTGCCGCCAACTTCCCAAAAGATATCACGACCCACCCTCTGATATCCGAGGGAAACCCGTCTGAACGTATTCTGAAACAAGCAAAAAAGATAGGCACTGATCTGATTGTTATCCCGTCACATGCCCAGAGCCTGGGGCAGGTGTTTCTTGGCTCTTGCGCCGCCAAAGTGGTTGGACACGCAACCTGCTCAGTGATGGTCATCAAAAGCGACGACTGATTACCCGGTAGCTGTCCGATAAAATATCAATAAGGGGCGTAGAGATGATCTCTACGCCCCTTTTTCATTGCCTGTAAAGTGGCTAAATATGACGCCCCATGCGTCAAAAAACCAAAACCTGGTCACCTTGCCGAAAGCTCTTCGTGTTCGCCGTTGCACTGAAGGAGACAACTCCGGCCCAGTTGGCCCTTGCAACACGAATTATCAATCGGCTGGCTGACAAGCCCCGGCTACAACAGAAGACAAAGATCATTTCTATCACAGTGTGATCCTGAGCATGACACGCCTGAAACATTGAAACCATTTATCGGACGCTACAGTGCAGATTTTCAGGTGCTCACAGGAGATGATCAACAGATCAGAAATATTGCTCATCAACTGGGGATAAAATATCAACGGGACGAGAAGAAAGAGGGTGGTTACTCCATCGTACACAGCAGCAGTATTGCCCTGATCAATCACCAAAGTGAATTACAGGGCCTGTTTACTGGACGGGTAGATGCCAGTAGTATCACCTAGGATATCAAGCAACTCGCGGATACAGATAGCCAATGAACTCTTATAACAACAGCGTCGATGGGCACCCAGGCATCATCGATCGTCTATTTGCTCTGCTTCTCTACGTTCTGCCCCACCATCTACTCTCCAGACTGGTCTATTGGATCACACGCAGCGAGTGGCCACTGTTGAAAGACGCACTGATCCATACAATGATCAAACTCTATGATGTAGAGATGGGGCTGGCGGTTGAGTCCGACCCATCGCAATACAAAAGTTTCAACGCTTTCTTCACCCGGCAATTACGTCCCGAAGTAAGACCACTCTCGATGGAGATAGAGACCGTACTCTGCCCGGTGGACGGTGCTGTCAGCCAAGCAGGAGAGATCAGCAACGGACGCATCTTCCAAGCTAAAGGGCAGGACTATTCGCTCACCGAGCTGCTCGCCGACGATGAGGAGTGGGCCAAAAAATTCGAAGATGGTAGTTTTGCCACACTCTATTTATCACCCAGGGACTATCATCGAATCCACATGCCGGTGAACGGCAAACTGAGAACAATGCTCCATGTGCCTGGCAGGCTGTTCAGCGTCAGCCCCTCCACCACACGAACCGTACCTCGCCTGTTCAGCCGCAACGAACGGATAATCAATCTGTTTGATACAGAGATGGGGCCGGTAGCCGTCATCCTGGTTGGGGCTATCTTCGTCTCCAGCATGGATACCGTCTGGGCAGGCACCATTACACCGTCATCCCAACGGATTACCCAGTGGAACTACCCAGACAAGCCGACAGAACCTGTCACTCTGAACAAAGGTGATGAACTGGGCAGGTTCAACATGGGATCGACGGTTATCCTGCTTTTCGGCAAACAGGTTATCGAGTGGAATGAGCGATTAAGGCCTGGGGTAAAAGTCCGCATGGGGGAAGAGATCGCTAGTCAGCCAAGCAGTGAAACAAGCACCTGATACTTAGGCCCTCGCAAATGGGAAGGCAATAACCTGATCAATATTGTCTACTCCCATAGCCTGCATTAGCAAGCGGTCAATCCCCAAGGCAACACCGGAACAGTCAGGCAATCCTGCATCAAGGGCCTGGAGCAGATACTCATCCATGGGGACCTGGGGGCAACCTTCATCCCGGCGCTGCAGCAACTCCTGCTCAAACCGGGAACGCTGCTCAACTGCATCAGCCAACTCATGAAAGCCATTGGCAATCTCCAAGCCATCCATATAGAGTTCGAAACGCTCTGCCACCGCTAGATCTCCCGGGCGAATTTTTGCCAGAGAAGCCTGGGTAACCGGATAATCATAGACAAAACAGAGACCCTGTTCCAATCGGGGCTCAATACAGTGGGTCAGCAACAGGTCTAGCCAGGCATCCGTCGTAGAAAGCGCCAGGGAATCAGCTCCGGGTATCTGCTGCTCAATGGCGCAGAGACGAAGCAGGTCTGCTGAACTGGTGTGTGAATCTATCCCCAGATGTGATTGAAACAGCTCAGCATAACTGACCCGATGAACTGGGCCGGGATGGGGCAAAACCGCTTGAATCAGACCCGCCACCTCGTCCATCAACTGGTGCTGGTTGAATCCAGGGCGGTACCACTCCAATAGCGTGAATTCGGGATTATGGATTCTACCCGCCTCACCATTGCGGAAGACCTTACAGATTTGGTAAATAGGACCGGAACCGGCGGCCAGAAGCCGCTTCATCGGAAATTCAGGCGAGGTGTGCAGATAGAGTTCCCTGCCGGATGCCGCGCCTGGGCCGGTATAATGGGTAGTCAGGCTGCAGAGCGCAGGATCAGTAACCGCAAAGGCAGAGCAGGCCGGCGTCTCAACCTCCAGCACACTTGCCTGTCTGAAATAGTCTCTGACGGCAGCCAGCAATGCCCCCCGTGCCTTAATCGCCTCCAGGGATGCCGATGGCCGCCAGCAAGGTTCGTTATTGACCTGCTTCAGAATTTAGCCTTCTTTGGCTCTGGAGATATACTCCCCAGTACGGGTGTCAACCTTGATAGTCTCACCCTCCTGAATAAACAGGGGAACGCGCACAACGGCCCCACTCACCAGCGTGGCAGGCTTGCCGCCACCACCAGAGGTATCGCCCTTAAGCCCCGGATCGGTTTCGCTCACTGTCAGGGTGACGAAATTGGGTGGTTCGACGATAATAGGTGCACCGTTCCACAGAACCACCGTATAGGGAGCCTGCCCTTTGAGCCATTTGACATTATCACCCAGTGCCGCCGCATCCGCGGAGTATTGCTCAAAACTGTCGGAATCCATGAAATACCAGAACTCACCGTCGGTATATAGATACTCCAGTTCCAACTCCATGACATCGGCAGCCTCAACAGACTCACCGGATTTAAAGGTTTTTTCCAGCACCCGCCCGGTTTTCAGATTTCGCAGCTTCACCCGGCTGAATGCCTGGCCTTTACCCGGTTTGACAAATTCATTCTCAATGATGGAACAGGGGTCCCCATCAAGCATCATCTTCAGGCCGCCCTTGAATTCACTGGTATTATAATTTGCCATCACTTCCTCACGACACAACCAACTGGAAAACGCATATGATACATCGAACAGAGTCTGTATGGCAGACTCCTCCCTGGCAAATATCACTGGCCAATGCCTTCACCCAGGTCGATGAGTTCATCGAATATCTGGAACTCGATAAAAAACTGCTCCCCGAAGCCCGGATGGCCGCCCGCCAGTTTGGCCTGAAAGTACCCAGAGCATTTGCCGCATTAATCGAGAAAGGCAACCCTGACGATCCTATTCTCAGGCAATTGCTACCGATTGGCGCCGAGCTTGCCCGTCACCCGGCATTCAATCGGGATCCGGTAGGAGATCTTGCCACGGAACAGACACCAGGCATGCTGCATAAATATCACGGTCGCCTGTTGCTGGTTACCAGCGGCGCCTGCGGCACCAACTGCCGCTACTGCTTTCGCCGACACTACCCGTATAGCAGCTCATCAGCAGGTCGTGACCAATGGCAGCACGCACTGGCGTATATCGCCGCTCATAAGGAGGTGACAGAGATCATTCTAAGTGGCGGCGACCCTCTTGCGCTTTCCGATACCCGGCTGGCGGGGCTGATCCAAGCGCTTGAAGAGATTCCACACCTGACAAGAGTCAGGATACACAGCAGACTCCCTGTCGCCGTGCCCGAACGCTTGACACCGAAGCTATTGAAGTGGTTCACTGGCAGCCGCCTGACTCCCGTATTAGTGCTGCACATCAACCATTCATCAGAGATCTCTGATGCACTCGGATCAGCTTTAGTACCACTCAGAGAAGCCGGTGCCACCCTGCTCAACCAATCGGTACTGCTACGCGGGGTAAATGACTCAAACAAGCAGCTCAGTGAGCTCAGTGAAGCACTGTTTGCGAACAGCATTCTCCCCTATTACCTTCATCTACTCGACCGGGTAGAGGGAGCAACACATTTTGAAGTACCAGAGGACCATGCAAAAGAGTTGCACCGAACACTGCGGGAGCAACTTCCTGGATACTTGGTTCCCAAGCTGGTCCGGGAAACTACCGGTGAAAAAGCAAAACTGCCAGTATGTTAGGGCGCACCAAGGAAACCTCTAAAAAAAACCAACAAAGGCCAATAGTCTCTAGCAAATCTGGGGGAGTCCGGCATCTTCACGCTCATTTTTCTGGCAACATCCACACCCATACCTCGCTTCATCTGGCCAGCCACACCAATCGACGCATTTTGCACACCAAATTCATCATACCAATCTTCACACCGGGCCCGCCTTGCCCGATGCTACGCACCAAGTCGATTGGCCTGCCGGGCAAACACGTGCTCAACTCGAGCCCGAAATCTTGATCGTTTTCGGTTTGCCTCATTGCTCCCGTTCATTCAAGGGGCGTTTGCGTGTCGACTTGTCGATGAATCTGACTGCAGTAATGCGCACCCGGTAAAGCGACTTCCCGTTCTACACTGTGGTAAGCAGAATCGGCCCAGACACTTCTATTACTGTTGTTCTCATCCAGCAGCTCCTCAAAGACCTGACTATCATGAACTTCAGCCGATGTGATGGCGTACTTGCGAATGGCCTTGTGCTTCCGGTCTATGCTGATGTGTTTTTTGTACCCATAGTGGGTTTTGCCATGCTTCATGGTCCAGTGGGCTGCAACATCCTTCTGGCGGCGTTTGTTATCACCTCATGCTCAGGGCTGCCCCCATCTTTGATTTGCCTATTTTCCTCTCGCGTATTACGTTGCCTGGGTACTGGGACGATAGCTGCATCTGCAATCTATCCCTTGCGAGCACTGAAGCCTGCTGCATCAATCTGGATCAACAGCTCTGAAAAAGTTTGTCAACAAGGCCCCGTTCTTTCAGGCGCTCACGATATACCCAAACCATTCTGGCATCGGGTACCTTACCCTCCGGGCTCAGCACAAGAAAACGACAAAAGCTATAGCGATCCCGAATTTGGAACTCTGCTTGATCACCGGACAGATTGAACAAATGCTGTAGGACCAACACCTTGAACTATTCTGATTTAATTGATCTGGACACTTGAATAAAAGACAATACCGTTGATTATTGGAGCGTATATGAATCAAAAACGAGTTTACAAGAGTTACCCTTGTAGATTCAAGGGGTCGGTGCAACACATTATACTCAATGATCAATTTATGGGGATTATGTGATGGCAAGACTTGGCAGATCTGGACTCACAGATGATCAAAAACAAGAACTATGGTCACGTTGGCGGAAGGGAGAATCACTTAGTGATATAGGCCGTGCCCTCGAAAAACAGCCTGCATCAATTTTTGGTGTGCTAAGACTATTTGGAGGGTATTGCCCTTCAGTTCGGAAACGAGCTCGAAATGCTCTCAGCCTGGAAGAACGTGAAGAAATATCCAGAGGGCTTTCCGTGGGCTTGTCTTTGCGTCAGATAGCAAGAGACCTTGATCGCTCACCCTCAACCATAAGCAGGGAAATTCAGCGCAATGGGGGGGAATGAACCGCTATCGTGCAAATATTGCTGATAGTAAAGCTTGGGATCGTGCTCGTAGGCTAAAGCTGTGTAGACTTGCCCAGTGAGATAATCTTCGTAAAATCGTAGCCGATAAGCTTTCAAGAGTGGCCTCCTGAGCAGATATCTAGCTGGCTAAAGCGAAATTATCCAGAGAATGAGAGAAGTTACGTGTGTCACACGAAACCATCTACAAAAGCCTATTCATTCAGTCTCGTTGCGTATTGAAAAAAGAGCTTCAAAGACATCTTAGAACGCGAAGAGTCTTTCGGCAGTCCAGGCATAGTAATATTAAAGGGCTACCCAGAAGTGGCATTATTGATGGTATTTCCATAATCGCCCACCTGAAATTGAAGACCGGGCCGTCCCTGGCTACTGGGAAGGCGATTTGATCTCAGGTTCTTCCAATACTCATATAGCTACGTTAGTAGAGCGTCACTCGCGATTTACTATGCTCGTTAAAGTCGCAGGGAAAGACACTAAATTCGTCGACCCTGAAATATTCATAACGCAATGATTTATATAAAATAAGCGTCTAAATTTGATAAAATAAACGTCCGAGAAAGGGGTAAAAGCAGAGAAAAACTGGACGAAACAGAGGTGGATAATTGAGCAACGCCAAGACAGACAATCCCAACCAGCAAAATTTCCTGCACCAGAACTTACTGGATCAGCTGATCCCCAAGCATCCACTTTTGCTATTGGCCAGACAGATAGACTGGTCATATTTTGATGCTGAATTTGCCCCGCTTTATTCTCATCTTGGAAAGCCCTCAAAATCCATCCGCCTAATGGTGGGCCTCTCGATACTCAAGCATCTGGAAGACCTCAGTGACGAGGTTCTGATTCAACGCTGGATACAAAATCCCTATTACCAGAGTTTTACGGGTGAGATCGAATTCCAATGGCAACTTCCTTGTGACCCCTCCGACCTGACTTACTTCAGAAAGCGTATTGGCAACGAAGGTTTTGAAAAGGTCCTGGCTGCCTCTATCGCCTTACATCAAGAAAAGGCGATCGAAGATAAAATGTGTATCGACACTACCGTACAAGAGAAAAACATTACCTTTCCAACTGATGCAAAGCAGTACCGAAAGATACACGGGCAGTTACTCAAAATGGCCCGAGCAGAAGGTATCGTGCTCAGTCGAAGCCATGAGAAGGAAGTAAAAATTCTCAAGCTCCCCACCCGATTTGCCACACATCCGAGGAATCGTAAAAAGGCACGTAAGGCCGTCAAGCGATTAAAGACCATCAGCGGCCGATTACTGCGTGAAATACAGCGTAAGATGACCGCAGAACAACAGAAATTCTATGCAGAAAAGTTCGCCCTGTACCAGCGCATGCTGAATCAGAAGCGTGCTGATAAAAATAAGTTGTACAGCCTACATGAACCTCATATTTACTGTATGAGCAAAGGCAAGACCCAGCAGCGTTATGAGTTTGGCACCAAGGCATCAATCACCACCACAAGGGACGCGGGCATTGTGATTGGTGCCCTGGCTTTTGAGAAGAATGTATTTGATGGTCACACCGTACCTGAGGTCTTGGCACAGGTGAAACGTCTCATCAATCGAGTACCCAAAGTGGGTATTGCTGATCGAGGTTATCGGGGCAAATCAAGGGTTAATGACACCCAGATAGTAACGCCAAAGCCTGCTAGTAAGAATACCTCAGAAGAAGCCATGGCATTAGCCAGAAAACGTTTCAGAAGACGAGCTGGCATCGAGCCTGTGGTCACTTAAAGAGTGACCACAGGCTAAAAAGGAACTTTCTTAAAGGCTTTGCCGGGGATCAGATTAACTTGCTTATGGCGGCGGCTGCCTTCAACTTCAGAAAATGGATGAGGGAGGTTCTTTTTGTGCTGAAAAATATCATGTCCATACTGTTGTTCCTGTTTACAAAACAGAAACAACAGTATTATTAAGTGCCTGGAATGAATATTTCAGGGTCGACTAATTACCCTGTCCTGCAACCTTTCAACCACAAATTCGGGCACCTGTGGATCATTCTCTTCGGTGGTTCTAACATGGCCTGGGCACTGGTGATGGGCGCCAGTCTGGCGTTGATGCTGGTGGGTTATATCTTGCTTTCCAGGGGGGGGCGGCAAGTGCACAGCGCATCCAGACGCATGGTTACGGATGGCCTCTATGCTTTTGTCCGGCATCCACAGTACACCGGTCTGTTCCTGGTCATTGCCGGTTTCCTGGTGCAATGGCCAACACTGCTGACGGTGTTGATGGCGCCGATGCTGCTGTATGCCTATGCACACCTGGCACGCTCTGAGGAACGTCACACGTTGAAACAGTTTGGTGAACGTTACGGTAAATATATGCGTAGCGTACCGGTCTTTTTCCCGCCCCGGAAGCAATATAAGGCATTCTTTACGACGGCAGGTACCGGAAGAACCGGGAAATGAGGTGCAGAAATAAACGTGTTGGCGCCGGCGCCATGCCGGCCGGGAGGTAACAATGGAAGGCTTATTCTCATTTCTTATGATCGGCGGCCTGTTCTTTCTTATGATGCGCTACGGCTGCGGTGCACACAGCCCATGGTGGTCATGATAGATATAGCAGTCATAGTGCAGACAATGAAGTGACCTTTCCCCCAGAAATAGAGCCATGACAAGGATGAGATTTCCAATTAGTTTGTATATTAGGAGATCTCAACATGAAGAAGAAGCGTTACAGAGAAGAGCAAATTATTGGTGCCATCAAGCAGCATGAGTCAGGGGTAAAAGTTGATGACATTTGTCGTCAGTTCGGCATTTCAACCGGGTGCTTTTATAACTGGCGAAGCAAGCACGCCGGGATGGATGTCTCAGAAGCCAAACGGCTCAAAGAGCTTGAAAGCGAAAACAACAAGCTTAATAGGCTTAAGTAGAACCGCTTTTCGGTACGTCACTCAATGGGGAAAAGATGAGCCTCTACGCAAACGGTTACTTGAGCTGGCAAAAAAGCATCCGAGTTATGGTTATTTGTTTTTACATGGCCTCCTGAGAGGAGAGGGGCTTGTGAAAAACAAGAAGCGGACCTACCGAGTCTATAACGAAGAAGGTCTTCAAGTGAGGACTAAAAAACGCAAGAAGATAATACGACCAAGAATGCCAACGATTATGCCCATTGGTAAAAATATACGCTGGTCAATGGATTTTGTCAGTGATCAGTTGGCTAATGGTCGCCGCTTTCGAGTATTTAATGTGATTGATGATTACTCAAGAGAAGTTATTGGCCAGCTCTCTGACTTCTCGATCAATGGTCACCAGGTCGCTCGTTTTTAACTCAGGTGATTAAGCTAAGGAGCGCTCCGGATCAAATAATCTGCGACAACGGTACTGAGTTTACTAGCAAGGCGATGTTCTACTGGCAAAAAGAAAGTGGCGTTAAGCTAGGTTTTATTCAGCCAGGCAAGCCTACTCAGAATGCGTTTGTAGAAAGCTTAAACGGTAAATTCAGAAATGAATGTTTAAATCAGCATTGGTTCAGGTCCATTGATGACGCTAGACATGAAATTGATCAATGGCGAGAGCACTACAATCACGTGCGGCCTCATAGCGCATTAAATTATTTGTCACCTGTGGCCTTTGTAAATAGGGCCGCTTAGAATGAATTATCTCATCCAAGTCTTGGTATTAAGATGGGGGGAAGGTCATGTGGAACGTATTTGCTTGATATGGTGCTGTTCTTATAAGCAATGACAGATCGTAACTATATGAAGCATATCAAATATCTTATTGAATAGGAGTGAGTTTCTTTTAGATGGCTGCTTTTGGATGTTTCCTGCCTGATACTCCTGATTAATTTTAGTCCTGAAGTAGTTCACCCTGACAGGATTTTTCTTTACTCTTTCTCGGGGAGCTATTGGCTACCTTGAGAAGGATAAGTGGTACTTACAGGAACAGACCGCTTAATCGTAAAAACTTGTCCCCTTCATCTATTTCCTTAGGTTTAATCAGTGTTGATGTATTACTTGGAATATTATGAGAGTCAAAATTATTTATCATTATTGATTAATAATGAATTGTACTGACATTGAACCAGAATCAAAATGGATCATAGATATTTCTTGAACGTACTCGCCGTGACAGCCACTGTCAGTGCAAACAGCATCGCAAAGGATAACACTACAAATGTAGGATGTAGGCTGAACGGCAAAGCGAGATAGGTCACCCAGGTCAATATGACCAGTGGGAAAGCTGCCTTCTTTGCGTAATGGTAGACGAACGAACTCTTACGGCCCCCACCCCATCGACGCAGATCCCTTTGTACCAGACCGTCGACTAATGCTACTAGGCTGAATAACAGGAAGACGGGCATCGCCAAAATCAGAATCGCCAGGCGAACAGAAAATACCTGGGTGACCTGCATGGTCGCAATTACAAACTCTGTAATCGGTCGGTAAATCTTGTGCAGGATTGGCCTGAGCCCCTTTTCATTTGACGCTGGTTGGGGCGAGACCTAGCGTATGAGGTCGACGAATCGTGTTACCTCGAACAGGTAATGATAGGTGCCGTCGGCTATCCGTTTGGCAAACTTCGCAGGATCAGAGGTCACGATGCTGTACCGAAAATCGGTATCAAGATAACTAATCTCCTTCGAGAGCATCTCACGGCTGTGTTCAAGGCCCTCATCCGGCCACCAGAGCACCATGCCGGCC
This sequence comes from Candidatus Vondammii sp. HM_W22, assembly GCF_022530855.2. Taxonomy (GTDB): domain Bacteria; phylum Pseudomonadota; class Gammaproteobacteria; order Chromatiales; family Chromatiaceae; genus Vondammii. Next base: position 2,065,706 of record NZ_CP099567.1, read on the forward strand.
CATTCGATGATAATCGAAAACAAGAGTGAGAGCAGCCGCCACTGGATGACCTTCGCCGCACCCGTCAGGCTTTTCGAGATCAGCCCTTCCTGAACAACCCTGCGGCGTGGATCGGCAACGGTTTCAGCCATCGGCACACTCCTCCTGGCCGATAAAGGGATCAACATCCGCTACGGCTGTCCACCAGGGCTCCTGGACCCGATACCAGTGATCGTTGGTGATGTAGGTGCGCTCCATCTCGCTAGCCATTTCCGCCAGGCTTTCCGGCATAGCCTCATCCTCGATCGGAAGGGGCATTCGCAGTTTCCAGAGCTGGCCACCCTCCAGCAGTGCGAAGGCCTGTCCCTTTGGCAGGGTCACCAGTTCCGCAGGTGTGAGCAACGGTACCTCGGAGACACTGATTCGATCCTCGTTACGGGATTTGAAATCGACGCCAGACCCCGGATCCGACGAATCATCCACCCTGGAAACACTCATCAAGGTAAAGACCTCAACCTTCGGTAATTGCTCCGTGAGCATCTCCGCCGTGGCCAGCTCCTTAACCCGAAGCATGATCATCGTGTTGAAGTTACCCGCGACCTGTCCGGCCTTGGCCCGGTTGCCGATCCGTGCCTCCACATCCGACTGGGTCTGGGTGTAGGCGGTTACCTGAAACCCGGCGCCACCCGCCTTGTTCAACAGTGGAATGAACTCGTCACCGATCAGTTCGTTGAATTCATCGGCGTGCATGGAGATCGTTGGAGGCTTTCCAGTGGATTCACCCGATACGCCATGTTTGTAGATATGACCCGCCACCGATACCAGATCGGCGAACATGGAATTGCCCACCGCACTGGCTACGGTGGTATCCGTCAGGGCATCCAGTCCTACATAGACAATCCCCTTCCGGCTGATCACATCCATCCACTCGAAAATGGGCCGCGTATCTTTCTCATCCAGATAGTTCGGTGAGATGAGTTCAGCGATGTTGCCAGTGGTGAGTTTCTCCATCAGGGGCCCGACGGAGCTGACGATCTTGTCGAAGTAAGTTTTATCGTATTTAAAGGCCGACACCAGACCATCGAGTACGAGATCGTAGAGATCCTGGGCCTGCAAATGACGCATAAGCGCAATGGCATCGGTGTTTCGACCACGCAGTGCCATCGGCAGATTGCGTTCCTTGATAGTCCCAGCAAGCTCGCTGACCTGCTCCTCCCAGTTTTCGGCACCCTGTTGACTCAGATCGTATCTCGCGTACTCCATGAACAGGGGTTCGATGTCATTGATGTAACGCCGGACCTGCTGATAGTCAGACCGTCGCTTGAGTGCCACCAAGGCCCGGGCGATTATATTGACGAATCGCCAGGCAAACTCCTTGAATGCAGCTGAATTCCCCTCACTGGAAGCTGGTTGGCGATACGGGTCGCCACCTCGGTAATGCGGGAAAAATTGCCGATGGCATTGTAGCGGGCGGATACCTCGGGATACCCGAGGTGAAATAGATAAAAATCCTTGGCCCGCCCCGATCGCTTTGCCTCCGTATATATCCGTTTCAGCAGTCCTGCATCTCCCTTGGGATCGAACACGATCACCACATCCCCACGTCGAATGTCCTGTGTGATGAGAATCTCGGCCAAGCGCGTTTTGCCGACGCGCGTGGTGCCCAGCACCAGGGTATGGCCTACCCGCTCATTGATATCCATCCAGACCGCCTGCTCCTCGGGTTCCACAGCATGCAGGGCCGGCTTGCCGCCGACAGCTGGCAATGGCGCCAAGGGGTTCCACCACGCCCTCATTCGTAAAAAGTGGACCAACCCATTCAGTACCGGAATCGACTCCCAGGCCACCTCCTTCTGACGCGCCCATTGATACAACCGTCCTGGCTGCACATAGTGCTGGACCTCTGGGCGAATCGTATCTCGCAACCGTTGAGTATGTTTCTGAGTCCAGCGAAAGCCCTTGCCCAGAAAGAGCTTATGCCGACTGAGAGGTATTTGGATTGCCCGCAACCGGTAAGTGGGGAGTTTGCGCATATTGCGTTGATAGCGAATGACCTGCCAAGCCTGCCGTCCTCGGATCAGCCCGAGTATCATCAGCGCAGTCCCTGCACCATAGGCCACACCCGGTGGCATCATCAAAGCCCAAGGTGCCAACACAGCGATTGCAGCGGCGGCAAAAGCCACCCACATGGACCAGAGTTCAACCGGCGGGCGTAGCAGGGCCTCGATAGGATGCCGGCTCACTGCTCAATGCCGTGGGAGGTAATCAATATGGGATAGTGCGAGATCCCCAAGGCTTTCGCGATATCAGTCGCCGAAGCCGGCATGATGGATAATCTAGCTGCCAGTCCAGCGATGGTTCACAGATCATCCCGTGTGTCTGCCTGCACCAGCATGCCTACAGCACCGATCTCCTTGAGCCGGTTTTGGTGTTGCAACAGCCATTTCCGGGACAAGGCATCTGAGCCGATCAGGAAAAACGGACGCGTAAAGGGTCGATCGTGGTTTCTTGGCTGGACCGGGCCCGGCGTCATACCAGGGGAACGAATCGGCAACAAGGAGTCGGGATCCGCAGCACCAAGCTGCGGACTCTCGATAACCCGACTCTGGAATGGTGTGGTCTCGGTAGATTCGGAAGCATCAAGAAAGGGCCCGATCGGCCGGGTATCTCCACTGTCATAAATGACCGTCAGTGCAGCTCCAGCCAATGTGGGTATCAAACCGATGGCAACCCCAGTCGCTTTTAACCCGACTTTCACAGCGTTCATCATTTTCATTGTTATTCATCCCCCCTACCCTTCACTTATGATCCGACGCCAATGAGAAACCACCCGTCGACGGTAGCGGTCTGCCCGGTTTGAGTTCGCTGGCGCATGATAACAACCCACGCTGGACCACCAATCCTGTCGGGTCTTGTAGCACTCTTGCAGGATGGCAGCACCCACACGCAGGTTATGATACGGATCGAGCACCTGCCATGGCGTACCGAGCCGTTCCTGGTGGTAGCGCCAATTAACCTGCATCAGGCCGATATCAATCGAGCGTTGGCCCTTACGGAGCCAGCCCGTCAATGCCTGCTAGGCCGCTAACCGGGAGTCAAAAAAGTACCCTCGGCCGGCCACGTTCAATGTCCACGGCCAGGGTCGATAGACATCACTCTCATCGAGCTGTATAGCGCTTTCGGTAAGGGCCATGGCGTAAAAGACGGTATGTGGAATGCCGTTCTCTTTTGCTATAGCTCGATATCCACCTGGAACCGAAATATTGCTCCAGCCGACACCGGGCAAAGCTAGGCCAATGAGCACGAATATCCAGACTCTATGGCATCTCAACCGGTCCATCGTTTAAAGATCCGATACCGGGAGCTGCAACAGCTCCTCTCCCCGACAACGTAATACAGTGGGTACTTTGCCCTGCCCTCTCGTCAGTTTGTCCAATGCACCACCATCATGATTAAGGGTGATCCGCCAGTTACGTACCCATTCAGGATTGATCTGGTGAGTCGATGCCCAATCCCGTACTGAGTCGTCATCCCCTGACGACACGTCCGTGAGGTAGATATCAATGCCACTAACTTCATCGATCTGTTTCAACAGTTTGTTCATCAGCACATCACAGACCGGACACTCGGGCCGGGCGAAAAATAACAGGTGATCGCTAGATTGAAACGCGCTCATCTCTTCTGCATTTCCAGATAACCGGTCGACATCGATCAGCGGTTCATTGGGATAGAGATGTTTTCCTGCCGCATCGTATGCGCGTTGAAACGCAAGAATACGCTCCACATCCTCGCGCATGGCACGTGCACAGACTTCGGCATATCGCTGGCGTTCCACATCATCCCTTGCATGGATACCGAGCACTTCTATTGGCGATATCGTCGATGGGCTGATGGTTCCGCGAATCCCTTGCATTAACTGTTTGTAGCGGCGCCATTCCACTTCCGACAAATCCCAGAGACGGGCACGCGCTAAGTCCGTTACCGATAAAGTGTTCGCTTCTATTGATGATTCATTCTGACCGGTTTGTTTAACCACGGTGCTGGAAATATCGATCGCGTTCACAGGATGCGATGCCACCAGGACAACAGACAAAATGACGAGTTTCAATCCACTATTCATCGGCACAACCCCCATCACAGTCACTGACCTCCATTATCGGCCGGACAATCTGATTGCGGTATGGGGCGGTCAGATCCCGGTAAATAACGGAACCCGTCAAAATGACATCCGATCGGGTCACTCTGGCGTGTTACCTATTTGGTATGATACGAATCCAATGTGTCGTCCGCATTGGGCAGAGCCATAGTGGACTGTGTGTCGTCATCACACTTGTCTGCGGAGCTTGATCCCAGAGTGATGCCTTCAAAAAGAAACAAAACGGCCAGTATGATTTCCATGGATTCTACCTCTGCAACGAAACGGAATAGGCATGTCCGGCAGGCCTTTGAAAATCGACCTGCCCTTTGAGTCGATCGATTTTGGAAACTGTCCAGCCGGACTGTTGCTCGCCAGCCTTCAGAAACGCTACACGCCCGGCCTGGGAGACAGACACATAGATCACGTCATCCCATACATCGATGACATCAATATGAAAAGGCGGCTTATTGATGGGCCGGGACTTACGTTTGGTCGATGGTTTGCGCCTGACGACTTTGAGTGCCCTGACGTTCTTGACGAAGGTATCCAACCGTGAAATGGCTTCACTGATGCGCTCGCCCAATTTTTGATTGCTTTTATTCATATTGGCGATTCCCATCTTGATCGCCTGGATACTTTCAGTCATGGCCGAGATCTCACCTTTCACAACAGAACTATGGGCTTGTTGCGTATCAAAACCTCGATTGATCCGGCTAGTCATGGACACCAGCCAGCGATTGATCGACTCCACTACTGGATCTGGCTTTGCGGCCGGCAATTCTTTTGTTACCGTGCCCTCATGCACTTGGGCATCGAGTTTCATTATCGAGGTTTCGTATACTGGACTGCCCTCCTGACCAATCACAAACCCCCACAGCAAACTGATCGTGATGATGCCGATCACGACCGCGACCAGCACGGTCTTGTAGGCAACTCTCCGGGTTGTTGGCTGCACCACAGCATCCTCCGGCTTTGTTTCTTCATCTGAAGAGACGGGTTGCTCCGTTTGAGTCTCACTCTTCATCTTGTGCGACCTCTGGTTCGATGGTGGTCATAGCCTGGGTTACAAACCGATCCGCCGCACAACGCTCGAAGGCGATAAGTCGATGAACGGGATCTTGAACCAAGTAGAATGCTGATCCCACGAGCGTTTCCAGGGCGTCTCTCAGCGTCATCGGTCCCAAACTTCGATGGACCGCTGGAAGCGGTAACGCGAACAGGGCTGCTGTGTCCGGCCCTCGGCAGTGGCCAACCGATAGCCGCTGCGTTGCAGGAGATACCGGACCGCTCATTGTCGTTGCCAACAGATCGGCTTGTGCCTCTGTCGAGGTGGCGGAAAATAAGGAGTAGCGGCCCACTTGAACATCGCCCGCCTGTAGGTTCGCGCTGGCCAGGGTACAGATACCAGCGATACAAATCTCAATCGTCACTATCGGATGTTTGGGGTTGAAAATGGATTTATTCATGATGAACTCGGCCTCGGGGATCTTGTGTACTCAGGCCGGCATCATTACAGAGCGCTCTTAATCAGGGAATGGAAAATCATTTCTAACCGCTGCGTCGTTTTTTCAAACGCCTGTCAATTGCAATAAATCGCAACTATTTGCGGGCGCTCATGTCCCAACTCCCGACTAATAATAAGGCGTGCCTGACGGTCACACACTCTCTCTTCTTGATTCAATGCTTTCGTAATTGGTCCGCCGGCAGCCGGTGATTTCCAGCCAGTCAGTTCCTCGTAGCGCTGCTGTGCGTAAGCATGTCTCAGGCCATGCATCTTCGATAGCCCGGCATTGGCGGTAAGGCGTTCATACACGCGAAGTTGTTGGACATAATTCCGATCACTTGAGATCAGGGCGCCATTGCCGGCAAGTTGTCGCACTCGATTCAACAGATCGCGTTGTTCATCGGTACGTACCGGAACAACACGCGCCTTTCCTCCTTTGGTCCAGGAGGACTTAAGGAGAACATGGTCTCCCCTATCCGCAAACCCAGGCCGAAACTTGATCGCCTCCTCCCGACGCAGGCCAAAGGCCTGTTGCAACTCCAAGCTCATGCGGACATAGGGATCCGATATTTTTTCCAGATCTGGTGCGTTAACCACCTTTGCCTTTGATGTGTTGGTCACGAACTGTCGGTTAGGAATACCGTAGTGGTCGTTCGATCGCGCCACGACGTTCTGCTTGTCCACTTTCTGTGCCCACCAGCGCAGCACCGCCATCCGGTTCTTGATCGTCCCGGTGGAAAGATCCTGGTCCAGCCAGTGCTTGACCAGTGCATCAACATGCTTTGGCTTCAGGGAACTGGCACCCATCCCGTGAAAACCCAGCACATGCAACTGATTTGCGATGAGCATCAGATGATGCGCCCGTTTGGTCTGGGTGCTATAGCTGCCATCCCGATTCTGGCGGCAGAGTTGTTTGAGTTGGTAGTTCAGGTTTTTCAAGGTGCAATCTCTATCTGGTAAGTGTTTATGACCACCCAGCAGCCGCAGCTGACTGGATCCGCTGACGCGAAACGGTCTTGGGACACCACTCCCATACGACCTGAATATGCCTGGTCTCAGGCAACACTGGTTTTTCCCTGGTGGGTAAAGGCCCAGTGCCGGCCCAACATGCCCGGAATCGGGCTTTCTTCAATGGTGGATACACCTCCTTATTTGATGGGGCGGAAAAGATTTCCGCGATGAATGAAATATGAGCATCAACAGTCATCACCAATGGCGATTTACTGATGGCTCGTCGAGTGAATGGCAGGCTGGCGCCTGCGGAAAAAGCAGATCGAACAATCTGTTTGGACTGGAAGATGGATCAACGGCTGAAAGCCGCAGCGCTTTGAATGATCCGGTTACGCTCTATTGCCACTAGTACACGCAGTGGCCACGGATGAATTCATCGGATATTGACGTTCTGAGGGAGCAGTATAGGAACAGATAATCCCGCCGTCACCCCGAAATTCTGCCGCAACCCCGGGCCGTTTCCCGGATCGCCGCCCTCGTCACTACCCCACTTCGTTCACTAGTGACGATGGCGCCTTCGGATCAGGCAAGCCATGCGCCAGGCATTCGCCTGTCACTCCGCTCGCACATTGATGTTAAATATCCGACCTTTGGTACACATCGACCTGACCACAAACTCCACAGGCGCCGCTGATGCAACCCCACCCTTGGCTGCACGAGTTTTTTAGGCTCGCTATGCTATGGTGGGCGAGACCTATGGATTCTGTGGACAGCCCTTGCCAGAAGCTTCCCTGAGACTTTCACCGGAACAGAGGCATTTTGACAGTAGCATAATCCACCTCCATTGCTTTCCTTCCGCCTGAATCTTTCCCCTGGCGGTCCTTTGTCATCTATGACACTAAGTGCTACACTTATATCCAATACTAAAGGCTGGTGATGAAGACATACAAGACCAAGTGGTTCCATAAGTGGGCTGTGAAAGAGGGTGTCATGGATGAGTCCTTGGTATCGGCTGTCCAAGAGATATCCTCCGGCCTCATTGATGCTGACCTGGGTGGCCACGTAGTTAAAAAGCGGGTTGGTTTGCATGGCCGTGGCAAACGCGGCGGAGTACGGACCCTGGTAGCATTCAGGCATGAGGATAAGGCCTTCTTCATCTATGGCTTCGCTAAGAACGAGCGCGCTAACATCACCCAGAAAGAGCTCAAGGCGCTCCGAATATTGGCCGCAGAACTACTACACTATGGCACGGCCGCACTGGAACAGGCAGTCGATGCTGAGGAATTGATTGAGGTAATAAACGATGGCTAAAGAGATCATCAAAGCAGTCCACGAAACAGCAAAAGGGTTGCACAAGGCAGGCGTAATGGACGCAGTGACGTTGCGCGACTTCGATGCCCTCTGTCTTCCTCCCGTGAAGAAATATACTGCAGCACAAATCAAGCGCATCCGAGCGCGCAACAAGGCCAGTCAGGCAGTATTTGCCGCTTATCTGAATACCAGCCCATCAACAATACAGAAGTGGGAGCAGGGCCAAAAGAAACCAAACGGACCTTCACTCAAACTGCTCAATCTGGTAGATAGAAATGGCCTGGAGGCACTCGCCTGATCTGACGCAACGATCAGGGTACGCAGTGATACGAACCAGGCCTTACGGAATATATACACGAGCCACTTCTTACGGCCTGGAATCAGAGCAAGCGGTTCAACAAGTACATACCTATCATACTGAGGCAGGCACATTGAGATTAAGGCTATAAGTTCCCGTGATGCTTATCTTCCCAAGCACATGGCCCTCAAGCGCGGTCAATACCTCATTCCGGCCAAAACACCCCTCGACAGGACAACGCGGGATATTCAGGGCATAAAAGGTGAAGTGATAGTGGTGGACAATGGAGTCGTTCCAGGGTGGGCAGGGGCCATCGTAGCCACCGGCCATATCTGCATTACCCGCAAACCAGTCAGTGTAGCTATTGATGCCCTGACGCGTGCTATCCGGTCCTTCAGGTCCCATCTTCCCGTGTGAGGTCACCTCTGAGGAGAACTCTCCCTCGGCAATAATCGGTTGCAAATGAAAAAAGGAGCTTCGGCTCCTTTTTTTGCGCTGCACATCTCCTCGCCTGCTTGAACCGCCCACTCTTTACAAATGCAGCATAAGCCCTCTCAGTTCTCTTCACAAAAATTTAGCCCTACAAATGATGAACATCGGTAGCCACAGCTTCTTTGTTCAATAACGAGCAGCAAACGTTTTGCTCATATTGTGAGATGAAATACCTGTGATGCCAAGCTCGTTTAAACGCGGCATCTAATACCCGATTGTTCTGAGTCGTTCTGAATAATTTTTGCGTCTGGAGAGAGCCGCCAGATGCAAGGCTGTGCACATACGACCGAATGGCGACTCCGACCAAACTCTGACAATCATATCCTGGTTAAGGTGCCGCTTTTACCCAAGCGACCAGGGGCAAGATGCCGGAGAATTCCGGCTATTTTCAATCCTCGTTGGGTAACAGAATAGTAATCACTGGCTCACCGTTATCACCCGGCCCAACGATCAGTTTCAAGGTTACTATCTCGGCTTCCGTTGATTTACCATCACGCGGCACCCGAAATAACTGGAACAGCATCTGATTATAGGAACCATTGCTGTTCCGGATTTCATAGGATGCCATGTAGAGCACATCCCACAGCCTGCCTGATTGATCCTGGTACACCTGATTCTCACTGTGATCATCGCTCCAGGCTACACAATCTGCCCAGACAGCAGATGTCAGTGCCACCGGCCATTTGAATACATTTTCCTTTACCAGCGATCCTGCTTCGACCAGTACGCCGTCTACGATGGCCTGGGCACGGGTATAGGTGGAAATTACGTCACCGAAAAAAGATGCTGTCGTTTTGGTGTTTGAAGAGTCAGATTAACTTGCTTATGGCGGCGGCTGCCTTCAACTTCAGAAAATGGATGAAGGAGGTTCTTTTTGTGCTGAAAAATATCATGTCCATACTGTTGTTCCTGTTTGCAAAACAGAAACAACAGTATTATTAAGTGCCTGGAATGAATATTTCAGGGTCGACTAAATTTTATGATTGAGTTCGAAGAACGCTTGGCGGAATACATTTAACCCGGGCAGTTACACGGAAATCGTTACACCCTCACCAATACTCCAATCAATTAACCTTAATTGGTCGGAACAGTCTATCGAAATTTCAAGTGAACAACATTCCTAAATGTTATTGAGCGCGCATAAGTACTAATAAGCGACTGTGGTGTCAACCCGTTTTAAATTCCAATCAATAAGCCCTTTTAGCTTCAGTGCATTCATGCTACACAGATTCTTTATTGCGTCTTATTCACACCACTACATTTGGTCCATTTACCACTCGATTTCGCGCGCCCATATCTGAGCCTGGGCCTTATTATTGAAAGTCTTGCTTGTGGTAGAATGCCCCCACTTGATGACCGCTCACCACTTATTGCCGTTTTAAAAATGCTTGCCATGTAATTTTGTGTGCAGATGTGCAGCCATACCCAAGTATATTGATGTATACACGTGTACAGGTAAAAAAATCGGTAATTGCAAGGCATTTAGGCTAATACATTGAATCTACAAAAATCAAAAAAGAGTAAGTAATCACATGGCCAAATATATCTACACCATGAACCGTGTCGGCAAAATCGTGCCGCAAAAACGGGTTATCCTCCGTGACATCTCACTCTCCTTCTTTCCAGGCGCCAAGATCGGCGTCCTGGGTCTCAACGGGTCGGGTAAATCCACCCTGTTGCGGATCATGGCCGGCCTCGATACCGATATCGAGGGTGAAGCCCGCCCCCAGCCCGGTATCAGAGTAGGCTTTCTGCCACAGGAACCTCAACTGGACCCGGCAAAAGATGTTCGAGGAAATATCGAAGAGGCGGTAACCGATGTCAAAGAGGCTTTAGCCGAGCTGGATACCGTCTACGCCGCCTACGCCGAACCGGATGCGGATTTCGATGCCCTGGCCGCAAAGCAGGCCGATCTGGAAAACCTGATCACAGCCAAAGACGGCCACAACTTGGATCGTATCCTGGAGATCGCAGCAGATGCCCTGCGACTACCGCACTGGGATACAGATGTCACCACACTCTCCGGCGGTGAACGCCGCCGTGTCGCACTCTGCCGTCTGCTGCTGGAAAAACCTGACATGCTGCTGCTGGATGAACCGACCAACCATCTGGATGCGGAATCTGTCGCCTGGCTGGAGAGTTTCCTCCACGATTATACGGGCACAGTGGTGGCCGTGACCCATGACCGCTATTTCCTCGATAACGTAGCTGGTTGGATTCTGGAGCTGGACCGTGGTTACGGCATTCCCTGGGAAGGGAACTACTCCTCCTGGCTGAAGCAGAAAGAGCAGCGCCTGGAGATGGAGCAGAAACAGGAGAGTGCCCGGATAAAAACCATGAAGAATGAGTTGGAGTGGGTACGCTCCAATGCCAAAGGCCGCCATGCAAAGAGCAAGGCCCGCCTGCAGCGGTTTGAAGAGTTGCAGAGCCAGGAGTTCCAGAAACGCAATGAGACCAATCAGATCTACATTCCACCGGGTGAGCGGTTGGGTGATCTGGTCATCGAAGCCAATGGCCTGACCAAATCTTATGGCGATAAACTGCTCTATGAAGATCTCAGTTTCAATCTGCCCCGTGGTGGCATCGTCGGCATCATTGGGCCGAACGGTGCGGGTAAAACCACTCTGTTTCGTATCATCACCGGCCTGGAGCAACCGGATCAGGGCGAGATGCGTATTGGTGAAACGGTTCAGTCCGCATGTGTCGACCAATCCCGCGATAGCCTGAACGATGACCACAGCGTCTGGGAAGAGATTTCGGACAGCTCCGACATCATCACAGTAGGACGCCTGGAACTGAACTCCAGGGCCTATGTCAGCCACTTCAACTTCAAGGGCAGCGATCAACAGAAACGCATTGGTGACCTCTCCGGCGGCGAACGCAACCGGGTACACCTGGCAAAACTACTGAAGAGCGGCGGCAATCTGCTGCTGCTGGATGAACCCACCAACGATCTCGATGTGGAGACCTTGCGAGCACTGGAAGAGGCACTGCTCAACTTCCCCGGCTGTGCAGTGGTGATTTCACATGACCGATGGTTCCTGGATCGCATTACCACTCATATTCTGGCTTTCGAAGGCAACTCGAAAACCGTCTGGTTCGAGGGCAACTACGCCGATTATGAGGCAGATCGTAAAAAGCGTCTGGGAGCCGATGCCGACCAGCCGCACCGGATACATTACAAGCGGTTGCATCATTGATGCCGATAAAGGACATATCGCCACTCACTATATTCCCTATGAATCAATCAGATGATCTACTACAGCGCGCCCAGTCATTAATCGAACGGCTTGAAGGTCTGTTCAGTCCGGCATCCAGGGAGCCTGACTGGGACCATCTCGCTTTCCGTTGGCGTGGCGGCAAGGCCTGCAGGCAGTTGCCCATCCACATAAGGTACGACTGGATGACCTTCTCTGCATGGAGCGACAGAAAGCCGACAACACCCGGCAGTTTGTCGAGGGACGCAGCGCCAATAACGTACTGCTATGGGTTCCCGCGGGACCGGAAAATCTTCTCGGATCAAGGCAGTACTGAATGAATTTTCAGATCAGGGACTTCGCTTGATCGAGGTTAAAAAAACAGGACCTCATCGAACTGCCCTATATCGTGGGCCAGCTCTATGACCGGCCGGAACGGTTTATCCTGTTCAGCGACGACCTCTCATTTGAAGGCGATGATGCCAGCTACAAATCATTCAAGACGGCCCTCGACGGCTCTATCTCGGCACCCCCTGAAAATGTCCTGATCTACGCCACATCCAATCGCAGACACCTGTTACCTGAATTTAAGCAGGAGGAACCTGGATGCTCGGGTGGTTGAAGGCGAGATCCATCATCCTGAAGGAGTGGAGGAGAAGATATCCCTCTCAGAGCGTTTCGGAATGTGGCTCTCATTTTACCCTTTCAATCAGGGGCAGTATCTCGACATCGTCGATCACTGGTTGAGGTCGATGAAGAGTGAAACCACTGCAAATCAGGAGATAAGAGCCGAGGCCCTGAGATGGGCTCTGAAACGCGGATCAAGAAGTGGCCGGGTTCGCCTAGCAATTCGCACAGGACTGGGACGGAATTAGCCATTCCTGCGCCTCAACAGGGGACAGAAGCGGCCGACATCAATGATTATTCAGTTTTTTTCAATCCGGGAAAATAGCTAGTCGACCCTGAAATATTCATTCCAGGCACTTAATAATACTGTTGTTTCTGTTTTGCAAACAGGAACAGCAGTATGGACATGATATTTTTCAGCACAAAAAAGAACCTCCCTCATCCATTTTCTGAAGTTGAAGGCAGCCGCCGCCATAAGCAAGTTAATCTGATCCCCGGCAAAGCCTTTAAGAAAGTTCCTTTTTAGCCTGTGGTCACTCTTTAAGTGACCACAGGCTCGATGCCAGCTCGTCTTCTGAAACGTTTTCTGGCTAATGCCATGGCTTCTCCTGAGGTATTCTTCCTAGCAGGCTTTGGCGTTATTATCTGGGTGTCATTAACCTTTGATTTGCCCCGATAACCTCGATCAGCAATACCCACTTTGGGTACTCGATTGATGAGACGTTTCACCTGTGCCAAGACCTCAGGTACGGTGTGACCATCAAATACATTCTTCTCAAAAGCCGGGGCACCAATCACAATGCCCGCGTCCCTTGTGGTGGTGATTGATGCCTTGGTGCCAAACTCATAACGCTGCTGGGCCTTGCCTTTGCTCATACAGTGAACATGAGGTTCATGTAGGCTGTACAACTTGTTTTTATCAGCACGCTTCTGATTCAGCATGCGCTGGTACAGGGCGAACTTTTCTGCATAGAATTTCTGTTGTTCTGCGGTCATCTTACGCTGTATTTCACGCAGTAATCGGCCGCTGATGGTCTTTAATCGCTTGACGGCCTTACGTGCCTTTTTACGATTCCTCGGATGTGTGGCAAATCGGGTGGGGAGCTTGAGAATTTTTACTTCCTTCTCATGGCTTCGACTGAGCACGATACCTTCTGCTCGAGCCATCTTGAGTAACTGCCCGTGTATCTTTCGGTACTGCTTTGCATCAGTTGGAAAGGTAATGTTTTTCTCTTGTACGGTAGTGTCGATACACATTTCATCTTCGATCGCCTTTTCTTGATGTAAGGCGATAGAGGTAGCCAGGACCTTTTCAAAACCTTCGTTGCCAATACGCTTTCTGAAGTAAGTCAGGTCGGAGGGGTCACAAGGAAGTTGCCATTGGAATTCGATCTCACCCGTAAAACTCGGGTAGTAGGGATTTTGTATCCAGCGTTGAATCAGAACCTCGTCACTGAGGTCTTCCAGATGCTTGAGTATCGAGAGACCCACCATTAGGCAGATGGGTTTTGAGGGCTTTCCAAGATGAGAATAAAGCGGGGCAAATTCAGCATCAAAATATGACCAGTCTATCTGTCTGGCCAGTAGCAAAAGTGGATGCTTGGGGTTCAGCTGATCCAGTAAGTTCTGGTGCAGGAAACTTTGCTGGTTGGGATTAGCTGTCTTGGCTTTGCTCAATTATCCACCTCTGTTTCGTCCAGTTTTTCTCTGCTTTTACCGCTTTCACAGACGCTTATTTTATATAAATCATTGCGTTATGAATATTTCAGGGTCGACTAACTAGCTGAGGTTCAAAGCTGCCCGCTCTATCTCGCGGGGTATCCAGTTCAAACTGGCCATCTTCCGTTTGCAAGGTCTTGCTGGTCGTGCCGTTGCGGCTATTACTCGCTTCGGATTGTTGATGCTTGGCAAAGCCAAGATGATCAGCCAGTTCAGCATTGAGTACTGCCTCGACCGTGATCCTGGTCAGCATTTGCCGAAACTCGTTGTGATCTTCTTCAGTTTTGATGTTTTTAGCGGCCGCCTGGGCTATCGCCTGGAGCTCTTTCTTGTCGATCAGCAGACTATCCTCACCTTTGTTATGGTTTAATCATAGGCCGTCACACAGAATTCAAGACACCCTCGCCGAAAGCGCTGGTGAGCAACTATCGTCCAGATTGATAACTGAATTACTGACTCTTCAACATCCTATCGATGATCTGCTCACACTCATACCAGTCATCCATTTCATAGCCCGGTGCAAAACTGCGTTTTTCAGTCCGGTAAAATGCCATGGTGGCAATCATTTCGTAGCGCTCTCTCGCACTCACTTCGCTCTTGGCGGCACTTTTACCGGGAGCGGCTCTCTTTTTGGTGACTTTCTTCTTTGTTGCCGCCTTCTTCTTTACTACTGACTTTCTTTGCAACTCCCTTCTTGGCGGTCGTTTTAACCGTCTGCTTCTTTACCACCGGTTTCTTCTTTACACTCATAATCTACTATCTCTTATCCTATATATCCATGTAACATGGATTGTTATCCTATGATGGTGTATATTCAAGAGTAGGATGGGTTCTTTCAATAAGTGCATAAGATAAAACCTACCCATGCCGCCAACGAGTCCCACCGGCACCATCTTCCAGCAGAATACCCAGTGCTTTCAACTCGTCGCGAATCCGGTCCGCCTCTGCCCAGTTTTTTCCGCTACGTGCATCGAGACGCTGCTGAATCAGTGATTCAATCGCATCATCACTCAGTGTTCCCTCTCCTGATTCAGGATTACCACGTAAATAGCTCTCAGGGTCACTCTGTAAAATGCCCAATATGCTACCCAAATGTCTCAGTTCTGCTGCTAAAGCCGCGGCCTGCTGTTGATTACTCTCACGTACCCGATTTATTTCACGTGTCAGCTCAAACATGATAGCTAGAGCTTCAGGCGTATTGAAATCATCATCCATAGCCGCAAAAAACTGCTTGGAGAAGGACTCGCCACCGGCAGATTCCACCTCCGGCAGTCCACGCATAGCAGTGTAGAAACGTGTCAACGCACTGCGTGCATTATCCAAGTGTTCATCATCATAATTAAGCGGACTGCGATATTGGCTGGTCAGAATGAAATAACGAATCTCTTCAGCCTGGTAACGCTCCAGTATTTCACGGACAGTAAAGAAGTTATCCAATGACTTAGACATCTTCTCTTCGTTTATCCGCACAAAACCATTGTGCATCCAGTAGTTTACAAAGGGTTTTCCGGTGGCCCCTTCAGATTGGGCAATCTCGTTTTCATGGTGGGGAAACGTCAGATCGGCACCGCCACCATGGATATCGAATGTATCGCCCAGGCAGCGGGTAGACATGGCTGAGCACTCAATATGCCAGCCTGGCCGACCATCTCCCCAAGGGGAGTCCCAAGAGGGTTCACCCGGTTTAGCACCCTTCCAGAGTACAAAGTCAAGAGGATCGCGCTTGTCGCTGTCAATCTCAACCCGTGCCCCTGCCTGAAGATCTGCCAGGGATTTTCCAGAGAGTTTGCCATAATCCTTGAAACTGCTGACTGAATAATAGACATCACCACTTCCCCCCACATAGGCGTGGCCATTATCGATCAACCGGCCAATCATCGAGAGAATCTCATCAATGTGTGCGGTGGCGCGAGGCTCATCATCAGGTAACAGTACTCCGAGCGCCTCTGAGTCTTCATGCATTGCCTTGATAAAGCGTTCGGTCAACTCGGTAAACGGTTCGCCATTCTCATTGGCACGATTGATAATCTTATCGTCAATATCGGTGATATTACGGATATAAGTGACATCGTAACCCAGCTCTTTTAAATAACGGTAGGCAACATCAAATACCACCAATACCCGGGCATGGCCCAAGTGGCAAAGATCGTAGACGGTCATGCCACAGACATACATCCGGATTTTCCCAGACTCCAGTGACTTGAACTCTTCTTTTCTGTTGGTCAGATCATTGTAGATCTTCAGCATATCGATTCCGATACTTCATTAATTCATGTAGAGGTAGTAGATAAAACTCAGGCACACCGTACAGATATTTACAAGAAAGCTTGGTGATCCAGAGAGCAGTTTTGCTCCAATCAAAGGTCACGGAAGAATGGTAAACGAAAGCACATCTGCAACAAAAAGAGAATCAGGGCTTTTTCAATCTCTCCAGACCCATTATCATAGCCTGTTTATGCGTCTCGCTGGAAAAATCGGCTCTGTGGAGAAGATCATCGATGATTAAACCTCTTTCCAAATGGATTCTCATCCTGCTTCTGGGATTCAGCCTGATTTCAGTGGCCAACACCGAAATTACCCGGGTAATGATGGCCACCAGTCTGGGCGATATCGAACTGGAACTGAATGACAGCCAGGCACCGGAGACAGTAAAGAATTTCCTGCGCTACGTGGATGAAGGCTTCTACAACAGCACTATCTTTCACCGCGTTATCAACAGCTTCATGATCCAGGGTGGCGGTTTCACTGCAGATATGAAAAAAAAACCTACCCATGCCCCGGTCAAAAATGAAGCAAAGAATGGCCTGAAAAATGACCGCGGCACCATCGCCATGGCAAGAACCAGAAACCCACACTCGGCAACCGGCCAGTTTTTCATCAATCATGCTGATAATAGCAATCTTGACTACCCTAGCTTTGATGGCTGGGGCTATGCTGTTTTTGGCAAGGTAACCAAGGGCATGGATACCGTTGATAAAATTGCGGATATCTACACTGTAAGCCGCAACGGCATGAGCAATGTGCCGCAAGACGCTATCATCATAGAATCAATCACCCGAATCTCTAACAACTGACCAGGGAAGCGCACGTATGATTACGCTGAAAACCAATATAGGTAGTATCGTCATCGAACTGAATGAAGAGAAAGCCCCTAAGACTTCCGAAAACTTCATTCAATACGTTAAATATGGTTTTTTCGATGGCACCATTTTTCACCGTGTGATAAATAATTTCATGGTTCAGGGCGGCGGCTTCGAGCCAGGCATGGTAGAGAAAACCACCTGTGCATCTATCGAGAATGAAGCCAATAACGGCCTCAGTAATGTAATCGGCAGTATTGCCATGGCCCGCACCATGGACCCTCACTCAGCTTCGGCCCAGTTTTTCATTAATGTGGCTGATAATAAATTCCTTGACCACCCGTGCGAGGACGGCTGGGGCTACTGCGTGTTTGGAAAAGTGACTGAAGGGATGGATGTAGTCAAAAAAATGGAAGGGGTGGAGACGACCAACCGCATGGGGCATCAGGACGTCCCTGCAGATGATCTGGTCATCGAACAGGTCACTATCACTGAGTAAACTTGTCGTCTTTCTATGGATGCTTCTATGACAGACAGTCTGTTTATCTCAGATCTCCATCTGTCGCAGAAATGTCCTGGCACCACAGACCTGTTCCTCCGCTTTCTGGAGGAACAAGTCGACGCCGGGGTTCATCTCTATATTCTGGGTGATCTGTTCGACACCTGGGTTGGCGACGACGACACCACGCCCGCAATCAAAAAAGCTACACACGCTTTGCTTCAGGCTACTATTCGCGGCGCCCAACTCTCTATCATGCATGGCAACCGTGACTTTCTGATTGGTGAGGCATTTGCCAAGACAACAGGCTGCACTCTGCTGGATGATCCAACGGTAGTAGACCTGAATGGCCTACCCACACTGCTGATGCACGGCGATCTGCTCTGCAGTGACGACCTTGAATATCAACAAGCCCGAGAACTCCTGCGCAGTCATGCATTCATCTCCGACTTTCTGGCAAAACCGATTCAGCAACGAAAAATCCTGGCCACAGAATACCGCAAAAAAAGTGGCGAGGTCGTCTCACTGAAATCTGCTGATATTATGGATGTCAATCAATATACGGTGGAGACCTACATGCGAAATAGTGGCGTTAAGCTATTGATTCACGGCCACACCCACAGACCGGCAATTCACGATTTTAAACTGGATGGTCAGTCTGCTGAGCGTATTGTTTTGTCAGACTGGCATGAAAAAAGAGGGGAATACCTGCGTGTGAGTGGCACTGAAATTACACGCCATATGGTAAGTGGTGCGTCGGTTCTCAAAAAAATCTATAAATAAAAGGGATATGGAGAATTCACAGCAATAGGGGTTAAGGGAACCTCTAAAAACCCGACAAAGACCAACAGTCTCCAGCAAACCGGGAAAGCCCGGCATCTTCACACTCATTTTTCTGGCAACACCCATATCCATACCTCGCTTCATCCGGCCAGCCACACCAATCGACGCATGCTGTACACCAAATTCATCATACCAATCTTCACACCGACCCTGGCTGAGACAGACCTAAATTCTGTGTAACTGCCTGTCATTAAACCCAAACAAGGAAGAGCTCCAAGCAATAGCCCAAGCGACCGCTAATAACATCAAAACTGAAGAAGATCTCAACGAGTTTCGGCAAATGCTGGCCAAAATCACGGTCGATGCGGCACTCAACGTTGAACTGGATGATCATCTTGGCTTTGCCAAACATGAACAACCCGAAGCGAGTAACAGCCGCAACGGCACTACTGGCAAGACCTTGCAAACGGAAGATGGCCAATTTGAACTGGATGCTCCACGAGATAGAGCGGGCAGCTTTAAACCCCGACTGGTTAAAAAGCACCAGCATCGATTTACCTCAATGGATGACAAGATCCTCTTCTTGTATGCTCAGGGTATGACGACCCGCGAAATCGTCACGACATTCAAGGAAATGTACGGAGCCGATGTCTCCGCCACACGCATATCCAAAGTTACTGATGCAGTTATCGAGCAGGTTGTCGAATGGCAATCTCGCCCCCTGGATGCGATTTAGCCTATTGTTTATCTGGACAGCATTGTCGTTAAAATCCGGCAAGACAAGAAAGTGATAAATAAAGCGATTTATCTCGCTCTGGGCGTCAACCTGGAAGGCCACAAGGAATTATTGGGGATCTGGCTGTCGGAGGGTGTGAAGGATATTTTGATTGCCTGTGCCGATGGCTTAAAGGGCTTTCCTGAATGCAATCAACACGGCTTTTCCGAATATCCAGCTCTGAATAGATTTATTGAGTTCGAAGAACGCTTAGCGGTATATATTTAACCTTGGCTGTTACACAGAAAGCTTTACAGGCCCTTTTAATCGTCATTCCGAGGCAAGTCGATATGACGTTTTTTAGCACTCAATAACCTTCTGAGTCCAGTTCCAGCTCTTCGGGTATGGATGAGATACGTTCAATGCCGGATCTTATCGATCCGTCAGGCATCAGCTTCAACCAGCGAAATCCTGGTGCCATCAGGTCTATGTCGAAGTCATCCTGATCGCTAGTGAACTGGATGCAGGTCGAAGGGGACCCCATCAGCTTTATGCCGTTATAGTCTGAATTCAAAGGTCTGATGTATATGGCCCCAAAGTATGCCTCTGACTTTTGAGTGTCCGTTGATGATGCCAAAAAAATCATCGGGATTGTCCAGAGACATTCTGTCCATCCAATCGCTGCCGATGAGAACCGGGTGGTGGTGAAGGCAGACCAGTGTATGACGATCAGGGTACTGTTGCAAACTCTGTCTCAGTATGTTCAATTCGTCAATATTCATGTGGCCGCTTGCGCTGCCCGGAACTGTTGAGTCCAACAAAACTATCAGCCAGTTGCCAATGCTTACAGTTTTTGGCGAGCTGACAAAAACACTGTCCATCTGTTCTGACATGACCTTTGGATTGTCATGGTTTCCCGGCAGGCAGTAAACGGGGATATCGAATTGTTCCAAGTGGTTTCTAAGGCGGGTATAGCCCTCAATGGAAGAGTCGTGAACCAAATCTCCAGTTGCTAGAATCATGTCAATCGGCATTGATTGTTGGCGTGCCAATTCAATCACGTTGAGCAAACTGTTCTGAGTGTTGATTCCGGCCAAGAGTTAGTCCGGATCGGCATAGAGGTGGCAGTCTGTAATTTGAAGAACACATAAACCTCTCTTCAACTGGTTTGCTGAGAGTGTAAAATCTGCATGCTTCAGGTGAACCCTGCCGTTATCCATTTAGATGGGAATCTCTGAGCCTTATACAATTATGAATAATAATCTAGTTTCAGGTATGGTTTGGGAGTAATCTGCTTACCTATTTTTAAATGATGAGAGTTGCAGATTGCATATTGGGTAATATATCTACGTTTCTGTGAACAAGTTCACACTGCATTATCCGGCGAGGTAACTTCCGCTGTCGGCCCATGCATGAAGAGATAATTGGACTCCCCTCACCCTAAAGCAGAAACTGGTTGCCCTTAAAGCAAAGCATAATGGGAGCCCAATAAACGAAGAAAACGATTATAGGTGTAGATTTAGCCAAAAAAGTTATCCAGGTGTGCGTTGTCAAAGGATCCGAGATAGTTACCAATGATGAAATGCCATCAGAGGAATTTGCATCCTGTCTGGTCATGGCTAAACCAGCGATTATCGTGTTCGAGTTCTTGTGTGATTTCCAACTACTGGAAGCAAGTGGCTAAGGACAATGGTCATGATGCCCGCATTATATCAGCCAAGCTTGTTTCTCAGATAAGGCAAAATCAAAAGGCCGATAAAAATGATGCCTTGGCCATCGTACAGGCTAGTCAGCTTGTTGATATTAAATTCATCAATGGCAAGACTTTTGAGCAACAAGAGCAGCATTCCACCATGAGAATGAGAGAACTTACAGTTAAACATAAAGTTGCATTGCGTAATCAAATTGAAGCGTTGTTACTGGAATTTAATATACGTGTGTCATCAAGAAGAGGTGGATTAGGTGGCACAGTTCAAGGGATGCTTGAAGACGCAGAGAAAGGGTTTCCTGATTACCTACCAGGCTCAGCTACTGAGCCAGTGGTCATTGCATAATAGAAGTCACTGAACACAGAGGATTTCTATCATGCCGAAAAATACAGTGCAGTTTCAAAGAAGAGCAATGTCAACAAGCATTGTACCAACTGCGTTGGCCTACCGGATATATATGTCCTGAGTGTGGCAACACAACAGGTTGTGAACTCAAAAGCCGTAAGGTATATCAGTGCTACAAATGCCACCACCAAAGCTCCCTGACTGCTGGCACCATCTTTCACGGCACCAAGCTGCCGTTGAAGAAGTGGTTTCTGGCCATCTATTTGTTGACTCAGCGTAAAAAAAGTACTTCTGCCTTGCAACTGTCCCGTGAAATTGGTGTGAACTACAATACAGCCTGGAAGCTCAAGCACAAACTGATGCAGGTGATGATGGAACGTCAGAGTCAAAAAAACTGGCTGGTCGCATCGAGATGGATGATGCCTGTATTGGTGGTGAGAAACCGGGAAAGCGTGGGCGAGGGTCTCGTAATAAAATCCCTTTCGTGGCAGCTGTTGAGACGACGCAGGACGGCAGGCCAATGAAGATCCAGCTGCGTCGGTTCCGCGGTTTTCAGAGTGCGGAGATCGCTCGATATGCCAGATCCAGTCTGTGTGCTGGCAGCACAGTTCTTTCTGATGGGCTCTACTGCTTCAGAGCAGTTACAGATGCTGGATGTGATCATATGCCTATCGTCACTGGCGGTGGGCGAAAGTATACCCAGCTCTCCACCTTTAAATAACTGAATACCATGCTTGGTAATATCAAGAATGCTTTGCAGGGAACCTTTCATGCTATTCGTAAAAAACACGTACCTCGTTATCTCGCCGAGTTTGAATATCGCTTTAATCGCCGGTTTAATCTTCCGGCTATGATTGAACGATTGCTCTGCGTCGCGTTACGTACACCACCGATGCCTTATCCCTTCCTGAGGATGGCTGAGGTTTATGGGTAATCAGGAAGGGTTTTGCATGCAGTTTCGCCAGGCATTGAATGCAATATGGAGACTTTACTTACAGACGGTTGAAAACATAGCGGAAAAGGATAGGCTATTGGCATAGGCCATCAAGGCACACCCGGAATGTGAGAAGTTGCGGGCGGCACTAGAGGGTGTGTCTACGATAAATGCTGTTAATCTCTATATTGCGACAGGCTGCGGTGAAGCTGGTACATTTAAAATGGGAGGGGATGCATCAGCATACATCGGATTGACGCGGCTTCAGCATTCCAGTGGTGGAAAAACAAATTTTGGTACTATCGGGAGATTGACGAAGAATATTGCCCTGAGGAGTTATCTTGTGAATGGTGCGATGTCTGTTATCAACCATGTTGACAAATGAGAACCGCAAACAAAACGGTCAGGACGGCATTTGCCCTATTGACGCAAGGTACAGAATATAAAGCTGAGCCATTATTGGCTTAAGCGTAACAATCACCAGAAAAAAGCTTTTTAACGTAGATGACAAATCAACTGTAAGGGTCAGTGCTTCGCACAGAGCAAACAAACTCGCTGGAAAGATTTGACCATACAGTTCGCGTGAAAATCATTGGGCCTGGGTTAGCTGCCCAAATTAGAGTTCGCACATAAGCGAAGCGAAGGCCGGTAGTCCCCGGTAGCGGTGAGGCCGCACTGCGTAGCCTGCGCCGAGTGAAACGATGGTGTGGCGAAGCGGCACTATGCAGGGCGGCCGGGGCAATAACAGACTGTCGAAGATCGAAAGCACGCTTCTCGTAATATCCGTAGGATATTTATTAAGAAGTTGTCGCTCAGAGTCAGAAGTTGTCTGTTGATACAAAAAGCCCCACGCGCAGATCCTTTGCGGTATAGATCTCGCGGCCATCCACTATCATTACCGCATCCGCCACACCCATTACCAGCCTGCGGGAGATGACCCGCTTCAGATCAATTTGGTAGGTCACCAGTTTCGCTGATGGTAATACCTGTCCGGCGAACTTGACTTCGCCTACGCCCAGGGCGCGGCCATGGCCTGGATTTCCTATCC
Source organism: Candidatus Vondammii sp. HM_W22 (assembly GCF_022530855.2). Taxonomy (GTDB): domain Bacteria; phylum Pseudomonadota; class Gammaproteobacteria; order Chromatiales; family Chromatiaceae; genus Vondammii. Next base: position 2,089,035 of record NZ_CP099567.1, read on the forward strand.
ATGCTAGGTAAAAACCGATTGCCTGCCACATGGCGTCAAGCCCAAGACAGCCCGGCATTACCGGATCACCGGGAAAATGGCAATCAAAAAACCAGAGAGCGGGATTAATATCCAGTTCTGCCTGGATTTCTCCCTTGCCAAAAATGCCGCCTTCATCGCAAATGCGCGTGACGCGGTCCATCATCAGCATGTTCGGCGTAGGCAGCTGCGCATTCCCCTCACCAAACATTTTTCCATTGCCGCAATCGAGCAGCTCTTCACGTGTGAAACTTTGTACTTTTGCCATGAAATCGGTTCTCTCTATTTTTTATTTGGTTGTCTGGGGACTGGGGTCCATCACGATGCTGTGTCCAGGTTCAGCCGCTCACAGAAGAATGGAACGATCTTATCGATATCAATCATTGTATTCTCGTTTTCTGCTCGGGCACGGTACTCCAGTTTTCCCTCGTCCAGACTGCGCTCACCAACCACTACCCGGTGCGGAATGCCAATCAATTCCATATCGGTAAACATGAAGCCAGGCCGTACATCACGATCATCGAGCAGTACATCGATCCCGATATCTGTCATCTCAGCATACAGCTTCTCAACGACATCACGGACCCGCTGGGATCGGCTCATTTTCATCGGCAGCAGTGCCACCTGGAACGGGGCTATGGTTGCAGGCCAGATAATACCATTGTCATCATGATTTTGTTCAATGGCGGCAGCCACAACCCGCGATACCCCAATGCCATAACAACCCATGGTCATAACTTCTCTACGGCTATTTTCCGCCAATACCGTGGCGTTCATTGCTTCGCTGTATTTTTTGCCCAGTTGGAATATATGACCCACTTCAACCCCTCTGGCTATCGTCAGCAGCCCTTTTCCGTCCGGGCTGGGATCTCCCTCCTGGACACATCTGATATCAGCGATCTGGGGCATGGGCAGGTCTCGTTCCCAATTGATGCCGAAGTAATGCTTGCCATCGATATTGGCGCCGGCGCTGAAATCCGCAGTGACTGCAACAGTTCGGTCTACAATGCAGGGGATGGGTAGGTTGACTGGGCCGAGTGAGCCTGGGCCTGCTCCGATGGTCTCTCTGATCTTTTCATCAGCGGCAAATTGTAGTGGAGAGGCAACTTCCGGCAGTTTTTCCGCTTTCAGTTCATTCAGCTCATGGTCACCACGTATTATAAGGGCGATGAAATTGGCCTCTTGTGTCTCATCCGCTGCGACGATCAGGGTCTTTACTGTTTTCTTGATCGGCTGGTCGAACTGCTCCACCAACTCCTGGATATTTTTTGCATCGGGCGTGTCCTGCAGCGACATCGCCACTCCAGGTTGAGGAAGTTCTTTGGTAAGGGCGATGGCCTCGGCTGTTTCAACATTGGCGGCGTAGTCACTGTCAGTGGAGAAGGCGATGGCATCCTCTCCCGATTCGGCCAACACATGAAATTCATGGGAGGCACTGCCGCCGATGCTTCCTGAATCTGCCTGGACAGGACGGAAATTGAGACCGCAACGTTTGAAGATATTGCTGTAGGCCTGGTGCATCTGCTCATAGCTCTGTTGCAGAGAGGCTTGGTCGATATGGAACGAATAGGCGTCCTTCATGAGGAATTCGCGTGCGCGCATCACCCCGAATCTTGGGCGTATCTCATCCCGGAATTTCGTCTGAATCTGGTAGAAGGTGACCGGCAGCTGTTTATAGCTATGAAGCTGATTGCGGGCCAGATCGGTGATGATCTCTTCGTGGGTTGGACCGTAGCAGAAATCTCTGTTGTGGCGGTCTCGAATGCGCAGCAATTCGGGACCATACTGCTCCCAACGACCTGACTCCTGCCAAAGTTCCGCCGGCTGAATTGAAGGCATCAGGATCTCCAGAGCACCGGTACGGTCCATCTCTTCGCGGACTATTTTTTCGATCTTGTGCAACACTCTGAGCCCGAGAGGGAGCCAGATGTAGAGTCCGGCCGCCAGTTTTCTGATCAGTCCGGCTCGCAGCATCAACTGATGGCTGACGATTTCGGCATCTGATGGTGTTTCCTTGGTGGTATGGAGGGGAAATCGAGTAGTGCGCATGGGAAATTCCGACGACTATTCCAAAACGGTGCATTCTACCCAAGATCCGCGACAGATGCGCGCTGGATGAAGAAAAATGAGATATCTTTTGTCTTCTTTTAAGTGGCTAATCAGTATCCGCCCCTTTTTGTTTCTGGACAAGTATTGATCACTGTCCCCGATATTCCATGATCCAAATTGCTACCTGATCATCCGCCCACCTAATGCAAAGGGATAATCACACGGCACTCTGGGCAAACATCTTCGAGGCTTTTTTTTAATACGTTCTTTGCTTCCCTATCCCCGTGTACCAGGCGAATCTCTTTAGGCTTGCCCACTTTGCCAGCCATGGAGAGCAAAGCGAAGGCTGGTAGCCCCCGATAGCCGTGAGGCCGCACTGCTTATCCGACGTACGATAGAGTAAGAGGGGAAGCAAAGTAGGCTTCCGAACACGACGTCCAGCCATTTATAAGAGTGCTGCGTAGCCTGTGCCGAGTGAAACGATGGTGGCGAAATGGCGCGTACGCAGGGCGTCCGGGGTAATAACAGGCGGTCAAAGATCGATTAGGGATTGGGACGTCCCAAAACGCATCATGAGATCGAAGACACACTTTAGTGCATACGCCGGACAAAATTGACTAGGTTTTTCTGATATCCATGGGCTGAGTAGCCTCTCAGGGTCTGGATGCCTGCGCGGATATTGGTCCGTTTGTTATCCAAACATGGCAAAACCATGGCCAGGGCAGTATTGCTGAATACTTCTGCCAAGCGTTTCTAATGCCTGATAGCCGACGAAAAGTCCGCCGATACGGGAGTCTCCCAATAGCGCCTTCAGGCAATTGACAATTCGCCCGCCAGTACACATGCCGCTAGCGGTAATGACAACGGTTGGCCGGGCATTTCCCTGCCAGATAGTCAACCGTTTTCAGGTGATCCTTGGACTGTCGATAGTGGTCAGTTGAGTGAAGGTGAGAAGGTTGCAGTCGTGTTCAACCCTGTTTTCCGTTTCGTTGTCCCAGTGGGGTTTCAGTTTTCGATAGGCATCGAATAAAACAGGCCGCAAGAGGAGAGTCAAGTATGATCTCCAGGCCTTCCATGGCAGTTATCGCGCTGCAGCCTGTTCGGCATAATGATGAATGATTCCCTCCATACAGCAGCTCCTGGGTTCGGCCAATACTGAGGGCCGGAATCAGGATTACTACCCGATCTTTGAAGCAGTGTTCCACCAGCTGTTTCAGCCGACTTCGTCACTCTTTAGAAGGGGAGCTTTTTAACCTGTGAGGCGTGTTTTATCCGGCACTCGACGTAGGCTGAATCCAGTATGGATCCCGCGGGTTACAGACGAATATCCAGCCTACTCCCGGTCTCTTTATTCAATGGACCTTCGCTCCACTGAGCGTAGGGTAGAGGGTGTAATCGGCTATCGATCAGATCGAGAAAGCATGCAACCAGACTCCTGTTTCTGGGAATGCCCATTCTCAGGGCATCGCCCGGCACCAGTGGAAGTAAAATCGCCGTTGCTTCAGAACAGTAGATTGGACCTTTGAATCCAGCGGCTATCAGATGGGGAATGCGGCCCACATGATCAATGTGACAGTGGGTTACCGCCAGGGCGCAAAGAGTATCCATCGGAAAGGTGATTTCGGAATTGGCTTCTTGGTTTTCGGGTGACTCAGTACCCTGAAACATACCGCAATCGACCAGGATCGAACTGTGTCTATCCAGCCCCTTAAATAAAAACCCCGCAGCATCCCTGCCGCAGGGTTTACCGCTGGATCTGTTCTGGTTGCTGCATCCTTGCCAGCCTCCTTGCCGATTACTGCCATTCCATGGCGATCCGTGGTCGCGGTGAATGGATACTTACATTCCTAAACCATTTTTAAATAGGGTTAATCTGACTCTTTTGTAGGAATTTTCTTGAAACAAGGAAGTGGTCCCCACAGCATCGCTATAATCAAGCCTTGATTACTTGCAGAACTCTTCAATCTGCTTTTCTGCATTTTTGATCTTTTCCTGACGCTCCTCTTCTGTCGGTCTGTCATAGCTTCCATCCGGCATTTTTACCAGTTTTCGGCCTAAATTCTGGTAGACATTCAGATTGTGCTTTGCATTGTTACAGTTCTGTTTCAGTATGGCGCTGATATCGGCCTGCTTTTTTGCCGCTTTGACGCGCTCCGAAGCGCTCTTTTGTAGAGGCTCCGGACTCTTCTTGTCTGGTTCCGGGCTCGCATTTGTAGCGCGTGAAGTTGATATTTTGATCTCTGTCGCTTCTCCGGATGTCGGCCTTGCCTGAGAGTAAACAGTGATGCCGGTCTCATCCACCCAGCGGTAAGATTTCCCCTCGGCTATGGTCTCGGCAACTGTCAGCCAGGAAGTAGCAATAATGCAGGTCAGCAGTACATTACGAGCGAACATAGATGCATCCTTTTTGGTTCGAAAACCGATTTATATCCTGCACAGACCATTGTATGGGCCTTGTCACCACTTCGGCAAGGTCGGATCTCACAAAAAACGAGAGTATTGGCAGCAGATGATCTGTCATCTGCCGGATTGAACAGCCATTTTAGAGCATACTATTGACCCGCATTGCTCATCATCCCGTCATGAATTATAGTCAAATCTGGTGTTTAGCCAGTTGAATCAAGCGGCGACCTGATCGACTCTTGCTACCTCAAGACCCTCTTTAAATTTGATTCCGGATTATCACCTTCGCCAAGTAATCGAAACCCCGTAATCGTCTCCACGTCTTCTCGGCACACAGGCCGGGTTTGAACATCATGTGTAGCATGCCGTCACGCGATAGGCAGCCCTTGGAACGCCTGGTTCGATGGCAGATTGTCCCGAAGGTGGATTCAATCGGATTGCTGGTCCGAATGCTCTGCCAATGCTGCGCAGGAAATTGATAGAAAGCCATCAGTTCCTCTCGGTCTTTGTGCAGACAGATGGCAGCCTTCGGATACTTTGGCTCATACGTTTTGATAAACAGATCAAAGGCCTTTTCCGCATCGGCCTGGGTCTCCGACTGCCAGATGTTATGCAGTGCCTGCTTCGCTTTCGGCTGAGCTGACCTTGGCAGGCAGTTCAGCACGTTCATGGTCTTGTGCATCCAGCAGCGCTGCCGGCGCGTCTCCGGATACACTTCCTCCAGCGCAGCCCGGAATCCCATGGCACCGTCACCGATCGCCAATTTTGGCGGGGTCAGTCCGCGTGACTTCAGTTTCAACAGTACCTCCCGCCAGCTCTGTGTGGACTCCCGTACACCATCCTCAATTGCCAGAAAATGCTTCTCACCACGCTCATTCACGCCGATCACCACCAGGGCACACAGCTTCGTCTGCTCTGCTCTCTGTCCGCTGTAGACACCGTCTGCCCACACATACACCCAATGGCCCTTATCCAGGCGTTCCTCGCACCCGCTCCGATATTCTTCTGCCCAGACCTGCTTCAGACGCGATACCCTGCCGGCCGACAAGCCTGTTGCATCCGGAACCACCAGCACTTTCAGGGCTTCACCCATCTCTCCACTGGAAATCCCCTTCAGGCAGAGCCACGCCAGCGCCGCTTCCAGTGACTTCGTCTTGCGTACATACGGCGGCACCAGAGCTGATCGGAACGTCACCGGCTCGCCGGTCTTCGCGCGAACTTGGGGGATCTTGACCGTGACCGGCCCCAATCCTGTCTGCAGTTTACGAGCGGGCAGGTGACCATTACGCACCACACCCACCTTGCCATCCTCTGTTCGTCGCTCGACGTGCTCCGCCAGCAGCTCGGCCTCCACCGCCTAGTAGATCAACTGCTCTGCACCACTTCTCAGCAACTTTGTCAGCGGATCGATATCGTATCTCGACCTGCCAGCTTAACAACGTTATTCTTACTCGTGGTGGCGTATCTCCAATGGTTGTTTTGATGTCTCGCAACAACAAATCAACCAGATACCCCGCTTTTTTTCAATTCCTTTCAAACAACACTTTTCGGTAAAACGCCGAAGCTTGATCGGAGTTACCGTTTCACGATGGACCCTGGATTAAGAATGACCCAGTGGATTTGCGGTGATCACCCTTGACCTTGCCTTTGTAACTCAGTAACTTGTGAGATTCGATTTTTCCCTTGGGTATGTTGTTGTCGGCTGGTTTCTCTACGATCAGCCGGTTGGGAGGTTTTGACGTGGAATTGAGTGGTGCCGAGATCGTCGTTCAGTGTTTGAAGGACGAGGGCGTTGAACATTTATTTGGTTACCCGGGCGGGGCTGTGTTACATATCTATGATGCAATTTTTCAGCAGGATAGTGTCAAGCACATCCTGGTCCGCCATGAGCAGGGTGCAACCCATGCGGCGGATGGCTATGCCCGCTCCACTGGTAAGCCAGGTGTTGCTCTGGTGACATCAGGTCCTGGTGCCACTAATGCAGTAACGGGTATTGCTACCGCCTATATGGACTCTATCCCGATGGTGGTTCTGACCGGGCAGGTCCCCTCTCCCTTTATCGGCAGTGACGCTTTTCAGGAAGTGGACACCGTAGGTATCACCCGTCCCTGCGTCAAACATAATTATCTGATCAAGGACATGCACGATATAGCGGATACCTTTAAGAAAGCATTTTTCCTCGCTACGTCCGGTCGCCCTGGTCCGGTGGTAATCGATATTCCAAAGGATATTACCGATCCCAGTATCAAGATACCCTACGAGTACCCCAAAAAGGTCAAGATGCGCTCTTACAGTCCTGTGGCCAAAGGTCATCTCGGACAGATCAAGAAAGCGATCAATCTGATGCTCAATGCCGAGCGCCCGGTATTCTATACTGGGGGCGGTGTGGTGCTGGATAATGCCAGCAAGTTGTTGGTCGATCTGGTAAAGGAGCTTAACTTTCCCATCACCAGTACCTTGATGGGACTTGGCGCCTATCCTGCCAGCGATAAACGGTTCCTTGGCATGCTGGGTATGCACGGTACCTATGAAGCCAATATGGCAATGCATGATACCGATGTGCTGATCGCCATCGGTTCACGATTTGATGACCGAGTCACCGGACAGATTGCACAATTCTGCCCTAACGCAAAAATCATTCATGTGGATATAGACCCCTCATCCATCTCCAAGAATGTCCGGGTGGATATCCCCATTGTCGGGCCGGTTAAATCGGTTCTGAGGGATATGCTCAGGGTGCTCAACGAGCAGAAGAAATCGCCAAAGGTCTCTGCGCTGAAGAAGTGGTGGGCGCAGATCGATCAGTGGCGCGGTAGAAACTGTCTCAGTTATGACCGTAACAGTAAGGTCATCAAACCCCAGTTTGCCATCGAAACGTTGCATAAAGTGACCAAAGGAGATGCTTTTGTTGCATCCGATGTCGGACAGCATCAGATGTTCACCGCGCAATTTTATGGTTTTGACAAACCCAGACGCTGGGTCAATTCTGGCGGGCTGGGTACTATGGGGTTTGGTCTTCCCGCCGGTATTGGTATTCAGATGGCTCATCCCGGCGCAGATGTCGCGGTGGTTACGGGTGAAGCCAGTGTCCAGATGTGCATTCAGGAGTTGGCTACCTGCAAGCAGCACGATCTTCCTCTGAAGATCCTGCTGTTGAATAACGGTTATATGGGGATGGTGCGCCAGTGGCAGGAGTTCTTCTATGACGGCCGCTATTCACACTCCTACGTTGAGGCGCTGCCCGATTTTGTCAAACTGGCCGAGAGCTATGGCCATGTCGGTATGAAAATCGAGAAGCCGGCAGATCTGGAGTCAGCGATGACAGAGGCATTCTCATTGAAAGACCGGCTGGTCTTTATGGATGTGATTATCGATCCAACCGAGAACGTCTACCCGATGATCGAGGCGGGCAAAGGCCACCACGAGATGTATCTTCCACCGGATAGTGAGCTGGTTTGATCATGAGACATATTATTTCAATCCTGATGGAAAATGAATCCGGTGCACTCTCCAGGGTGGCCGGTCTGTTCTCGGCACGGGGCTACAATATTGAGTCCCTGACGGTAGCGCCTACCGAAGATCCTTCGCTCTCCCGCATGACGCTGGTGACCCGGGGGGATGAAGCGATTATCGAGCAGATCACCAAACAGCTGAACAAGCTTATTGAAGTGGTGAAACTGCTGGATCTCTCCGAGGGGGCGCACATCGAACGGGAGATGATGCTGATCAAGCTGAAGGCGGAGAGGAGTCAACGTGACGAGTTCAAACGGCTGGTGGACATTTTCCGGGGCAAGATAATCGATGTCACCGAGACCAGCTACATCGTTGAGATGACAGGTAACCCAAGCAAGTTGGATGGCTTTATAAACGCAGTTAGCGATGATCTCATCGTTGAAGTGATACGCACCGGACCGTCAGGCATCGCGCGTGGCCCCAAAGGGCTGAGCCTTTGATGGTGGTATTGTTCGGCTCGTACACAGGATTTGAACTAAGTTAAAATTGAAGGTACTACTCAAATGACCATGAATATCTATTACGACAAAGACACCGACCTCTCCCTTATCCAGGGCAAGAAAGTGACCATTGTCGGTTATGGCTCCCAGGGCCATGCTCATGCCAATAACCTAAAGGATTCCCGTGTCAATGTCACTGTCGCTCTGAGACCCGGCTCCGGCTCTGCGGTCAAGGCGGAGAATGCCGGTCTGCAGGTCAGGGATATTGATGAGGCTGTCAAAGAGGCGGACGTTGTGATGGTTTTGGCACCTGATGAGCATCAGGCTACACTCTATCGCGAGCATCTGGCGCCGAATATGAAAGCATGCGCGGCGATTGCATTTGCTCATGGTTTCAATATCCATTATGGCACAATAACCCCAAGGGAAGATCTTGATGTAATCATGATCGCGCCAAAGGCACCTGGCCACACCGTGCGCAATGAATATACCCGCGGTGGCGGCATCCCTGACCTGATCGCGATTGCCCAGGATGCATCCGGCCAGGCAAGAGAGATTGCGCTCTCCTACGCTTCAGCCATCGGCGGCGGGCGTTCCGGTATTATTGAGACAACCTTCAAGGATGAGACCGAGACAGACTTGTTTGGCGAGCAGGCGGTACTCTGTGGTGGTGCCACTGCACTGGTGCAGGCAGGCTTCGAGACCCTTACCGAAGCGGGTTATGCTCCTGAGATGGCCTACTTTGAATGTATGCATGAGCTAAAACTGATTGTTGATCTGATGTATGAGGGCGGCATCGCCAATATGCGCTACTCTATCTCTAACACAGCCGAGTACGGTGACCTGACCCGCGGTCCACGCATTATTACCGACGAAACCAAGGCAGAGATGAAACGTATCCTGACAGAGATCCAGAATGGTGAATTTGCCCGCGAATTCATTCAGGAGAACCAATCCGGTCAGATCACACTGAAGGCCAAACGCCGTATCGGCCGCGAGCACCCGATTGAAGAGGTTGGTGAACGTCTGCGCAGCATGATGCCTTGGATCAAGAAGCTCGTGGACAAGAGCAAGAACTGATCCTTCTCTGCAGTAACTAAAAAACCGCCGGTCTGTTCCGGCGGTTTTTTTTGCTTCCGAACGGGTACTATGTAGAGGTTAATCAATGGAAACCGGACCAATGCCAGAAACCGGCCAAAAGCCGAAACGCAGACGTGGTATCTATCTGTTGCCAAACCTGTTTACCACCGCCGCGCTTTTCTGTGGATTCTACGCCATCCTGGCAGCGATAAGTGGTGAGTTTGAGCATGCGGCTGTCGCCATCTTCATTGCCATGATTCTGGATGGATTGGATGGCAGGGTGGCGAGGATGACCAATACACAGACGGCATTCGGCGCAGAGTACGACAGTCTCTCCGACATGGTGGCCTTTGGATTGGCGCCAGCCCTGGTGATGTATATCTGGTCGCTGAACAGCCTGGGTAAGATGGGTTGGCTGGCCGCTTTTATCTATACTGCGGGTGCTGCATTGCGCCTGGCCCGGTTTAATACCCAGGTGGGTACGGCGGATAAACGTTTCTTTCAGGGAATACCTAGTCCGGCTGCCGCTGCCATCATGGCTGGCAGTGTCTGGGTAGCGGTGGACTATCAGATTGATGGGGTCGATCTGGCTATTCCGGTCGGTTTACTGACCGTTGCGGTTGGTCTTCTGATGGTAAGTAATATCCGCTATAACAGCTTCAAAGAGGTAGACTTTCGCGGCAAAATACCCTTTTTCTCGATGGTCGTCATGATGCTGGGATTCTCTGTGCTTTTCATCCAGCCGCCGCTAATTCTATTTCTTATTTTCCTCGTCTATGCCATTTCCGGGCCTGTATTGACGCTGAAACATCTACGCAGTCGAAAGGCTCGGCGTCGGGCGGCACTGAAATCTGAGGACACTGAAGACCAGGATTAACCAGTGGCCATCCGGAAACTGTATAAATAAACGTGGATCGTCAAGAGGAAACAAAGTATGCAGTAAATTCTCAATAAGTTCGTGCGGTGGAGGGTATGGGAATATTACTTCCAAGAGACGCTATGAATACATCCCTGCACGCTTGAGGTTGGCATCCCTGCCTCCCCCACACTCTTGGAAGTAATATCCCTATACCCTCTCATAAGCATCTGCACCGTATTATTGAGAAGTTACAGTATGCAAAGGTTACGCATTGAAAAACAAAGAAATCTTCTGCCTTCCTTTTTTGATAGTTTTTGGATGGACACTACCTAGTCGACCCTGAAATATTCATAACGCAATGATTTATATAAAATAAGCGTCTAAATTTGATAAAATAAACGTCCGGGAAAGCAGTAAAAGCAGAGAAAAACTGGACGAAACAGAGGTGGATAATTGAGCAAAGCCAAGACAGCCAATCCCAACCAGCAAAGTTTCCTGCACCAGAACTTACTGGATCAGCTGAACCCCAAGCATCCACTTTTGCTATTGGCCAGACAGATAGACTGGTCATATTTTGATGCTGAATTTGCCCCGCTTTATTCTCATCTTGGAAAGCCCTCAAAACCGATCCGCCTAATGGTGGGCCTCTCGATACTCAAGCATCTGGAAGATCTCAGTGACGAGGTTCTGATTCAACGCTGGATACAAAATCCCTACTACCAGAGATTTACGGGTGAGATCGAATTCCAATGGCAACTTCCTTGTGACCCCTCCGACCTGACTTACTTCAGAAAGCGTATTGGCAACGAAGGTTTTGAAAAGGTCCTGGCTGCCTCTATCGCCTTACATCAAGAAAAGGCGATCGAAGATGAAATGTGTATCGACACTACCGTACAAGAGAAAAACATTACCTTTCCAACTGATGCAAAGCAGTACCGAAAGATACACGGGCAGTTACTCAAGATGGCCCGAGCAGAAGGTATCGTGCTCAGTCGAAGCCATGAGAAGGAAGTAAAAATTCTCAAGCTCCCCACCCGATTTGCCACACATCCGAGGAATCGTAAAAAGGCACGTAAGGCCGTCAAGCGATTAAAGACCATCAGCGGCCAATTACTGCGTGAAATACAGCGTAAGATGACCGCAGAACAACAGAAATTCTATGCAGAAAAGTTCGCCCTGTACCAGCGCATGCTGAATCAGAAGCGTGCTGATAAAAACAAGTTGTACAGCCTACATGAACCTCATGTTTACTGTATGAGCAAAGGCAAGGCCCAGCAGCGTTATGAGTTTGGCACCAAGGCATCAATCACCACCACAAGGGACGCGGGCATTGTGATTGGTGCCCCGGCTTTTGAGAAGAATGTATTTGATGGTCACACCGTACCTGAGGTCTTGGCACAGGTGAAACGTCTCATCAATCGAGTACCCAAAGTGGGTATTGCTGATCGAGGTTACCGGGGCAAATCAAAGGTTAATGACACCCAGATAGTAACACCAAAGCCTGCTAGGAAGAATACCTCAGAAGAAGCCATGGCATTAGCCAGAAAACGTTTCAGAAGACGAGCTGGCATTGAGCCTGTGGTCACTTAAAGAGTGACCACAGGCTAAAAAGGAACTTTCTTAAAGGCTTTGCCGGGGATCAGATTAACTTGCTTATGGCGGCGGCTGCCTTCAACTTCAGAAAATGGATGAGGGAGATTCTTTTTGTGCTGAAAAATATCATGTCCATACTATTGTTCCTGTTTGCAAAACAGAAACAATAGTATTATTAAGTGCCTGGAATGAATATTTCAGAGTCGACTACCTATTTTTTTAGGTCAGTGTGATGCCTGCGCCCGAACCCGCTTTGGAGCAAACCATGAGCAATCAGGACAAATTGATTATTTTCGATACCACCTTGCGTGACGGGGAGCAGAGTCCCGGGGCATCCATGACAAAGGATGAAAAGCTCCGCATCGCCAAAGCACTGGAAAAGATGCGGGTGGATGTTATTGAAGCAGGGTTTCCTATCGCCAGCCAGGGCGATTTCCAGGCGGTGCAGGCAATTGCCAGGGTCATTAAAAACAGTACTGTCTGTGGCCTTGCCCGTGCCCTTGAGAAGGATATCGATCGTGCTGGTGAGGCCATCAAAGAGGCCAATTCAGGACGTATACATACGTTCATTGCAACCTCGCCGATCCATATGGAGAAGAAGCTTAGAATGAGCCCTGATGAGGTGGTGAAACAGGCCGTCTGGGCGGTCAGGCACGCTCGTAAATATACCGATGATATCGAGTTCTCGGCGGAAGATGCTGGTCGTTCCGATATCGATTTCCTCTGCCGGATCTTTGAGCAGGTGATTGAGGCGGGAGCCACCACAATCAATGTGCCTGATACGGTTGGCTACAATCTCCCCCAGCAGTTCGGTGAGACCCTCCGTACGCTTATTGAACGAATACCCAACTCAGACAAAGCGATATTTTCTGTCCACTGTCATAACGACCTCGGATTGGCCTCTGCCAACTCTCTGGCAGCAGTACTCAATAGTGCGCGTCAGGTTGAGTGCACGATTAATGGCCTGGGTGAGCGCGCTGGAAATGCCTCCCTCGAAGAGGTGGTGATGGCTGTGCGGACTCGCAGAGATCTGTTTGATTGTGACAGTGAACTGGATACCACTCAGATCGTCAACTGTTCCCGTCTGGTAGCCAGTATCACCGGTTTCCCGGTACAGCCGAACAAGGCGATTGTCGGTGCCAACGCCTTTGCCCATGAAGCAGGTATTCACCAGGATGGTGTACTGAAAAATCGTGAAACATATGAAATCATGCGGGCAGAGGATGTGGGCTGGGTGCAGAACCGCATGGTTTTGGGAAAGCATTCCGGCCGCAATGCTTTCCGCGTCAGATTGGAAGAGTTGGGTATCAGCTTCGAATCTGAAAAAGAGGTGAATGAAGCATTTCGCCGTTTCAAGGATCTTGCAGACAAGAAGCATGAGATCTTTGATGATGACCTTCAGGCCCTGGTGACCGATGCCGGCTTTATTTCCGAAAATGAGCGAGTGAAGCTTGTCTCGATGAAAGTCTGCTCAGAGACTGGTGAGACACCGGATGCCACCGTGGTACTCACTGTGGATGCCGAAGAACAGTCGGGCAGATCGATTGGCGGCGGGCCGGTGGATGCGACTTTCAAAGCGATAGAGGAGATAGTTCAGAGTGGTGCGGAGCTGCAACTCTACTCAGTGAATGCAATCACCAGCGGGACAGATGCCCAGGGTGAGGTGACCGTCCGCCTACAGAGAGACGGGCGTATTGTCAATGGGCAGGGTGCGGATACGGATATTGTCATCGCATCAGCCAAGGCCTATGTCAACGCCTTCAACAAACTTGAACATGAGATACAAAGATCCCACCCCCAGCAAGATGATGTCTGATCGGCGAGCCGAAACCAATGGATGATCTGCTGAGGCGACAATATCTCGAAGCCATGGGCATAGGTAACTGGCTGCCCCGACAGATGGAAGCTGGTCAGAATGTGGCTGTGGAGCAAGCGTCGCTAGCGCAACCAGAAATCTCTGATCCACCACTTGAGGCTCGTTTATCCGAAGCAGCACCTGTTGCTGAGACAAATGATTCAATCCCTTCCTTGTTGAATGAGGCTCCTCCTTTGGCTGAGGAATTTGCCCCTTCCATGGCACCTGAAGAAATGGCCCATGAGGTGCCTGAGCGTGGCATTGCCGGGTTGGATTGGAAAGATCTGAATCAGCGAGTAACGGAGTGCCAGGCATGTGGACTTGATAAGACCCGGACCAAGACAGTTTTTGGCGTGGGTGAGCAAACAGCGGACCTGATGGTTATTGGTGAGGCCCCTGGTGCAGATGAGGATCGCAAGGGTGAACCTTTTGTCGGTCGTGCAGGGCAACTATTGACTAGGATGCTCAGGGCCATTGGGCTGAACCGGGAGCAGGTATTTATTGCCAACATTCTAAAATGCAGGCCGCCTGGCAACCGCGATCCGCGCTCTGACGAGGTGCAAAAATGCGAGCCTTTTCTGCAACGGCAGGTGACACTGGTCAAGCCGAAGGTAATACTGGCCGTTGGCAGGGTGGCCGCCCATAATTTACTCAAGTCCGATGAGACCCTCGGCCGGATGCGTGGAAAAACATTCAATTATAATGGTATTCCGGTGGTGGTCAGCTATCATCCAGCCTATCTGTTGCGGTCACCTGAGCAGAAGGCCAAGAGCTGGCAGGATCTGCAGCGCACACTCCGGCTGTTGAATCATGAGCGCCATTCTTAAAGAGCCGCTGCTGCATATACGGCCCATGCAGCAGTCGGATATTGAGGCCACAATGGAGATGGAACTGCTCTGTTATGAACACCCCTGGACAGAAGGGATATTCAAGGATTGCCTGCGGGTGGGCTACTGCAGCTGGGTTTACATGCTGGATCAGCGGTTGATCGGCTACGGTATCATGTCCGTTGCGGCGGGTGAAGCGCACATACTGAATCTCTGCATACACCCTGAACACCAGGGAAAGGGGTTGGCGCGATACTTGTTACAGCGCTTGCTTACCCTCGCCCGGGAGCATGGTGCAGATACGGCCTTTCTTGAAGCCCGCTCTTCAAACCGGATTGCACTGGGGCTTTATGAATCCATAGGATTCAATGAAATCGGCATACGCTGTGGTTATTATCCGGCCAAAAAAGGACGGGAAGACGCTGTGCTGCTGGCTTTAAATCTACAGTAGTGCCGCTCTCCACCCTATCCATATCCATACCTCGCTTCATCCGGCCAACCACACCAATCGACGCATGTTGTACACCATTTGTTTTATCACTACATGCCTCTCAGGGCTATCCCCGGCTTTGATCTGCCTATTTTCCTCTCGCGTATTACGTTGCCTGGGTACTGGAACGATAGCTGCATCAGCGGAGACTATCCTGAATTCTGTGTAACTGTCTATCATTAAACCCAAACAAGGGAGAGGATAGGCAGATGATCGACAAGAAAGAGCTCCAGGCGATAGCCCAGGCGGTCGCTAATAACATCAAAACTGAAGAAGATCTCAGCGGGTTTCGGCAAATGCTGACCAGGATCACGGTCGAGGCAGCACTCAATGCTGAACTGGCTGATCATCTTGGCTTTTCCAAACATGAACAGTCCGAAGCGAGTAATAGCCGCAACGGCACTACCAGCAAGACCTTGCAAACGGAAGATGGCCAGTTTGAACTGGATACCCCGCGAGATAGAGCGGGCAGCTTTGAACCTCAGCTAGTTAAGAAGCACCAGCGTCGATTTACCTCAATGGATGACAAGATCCTCTTCTTGTATGCCCAAGGTATGACAACCCGCGAAATCGTCACGACATTCAAGGAGATGTATGGGGCCGATGTCTCTGCCACACTCATATCCAAAGTCACTGACGCAGTTATCGAACAGGTTGTTGAATGGCAATCTCGCCCCCTGGATACGATTTATCCTATTGTTTATCTGGACTGCATTGTCGTTAAAATCCGGCAAGACAAGAAAGTGATCAACAAAGCGATTTACCTCGCTCTGGGCGTTAACCGGAAGGCCACAAGGAATTATTGAGGATGTGGCTATCGGAGAATGAGGGGGCCAAATTCTGGCTGAACGTGTTGACAGAGCTTCAAAACCGCGGTGTGAAGGATATTTTGATTGCCTGTGTCGAAGGCTTAAAAGGCTTTCCTGATGCCATCAACACGGCCTTTCCGGATACCCAGATCCAGCTCTGTATCGTGCATATGGTACAGAACTCGATGAAGTACGTGCCTTGGAAAGACTACAAGCCTGTCACGGCTGATTTGAAAAATATTTACCCGTCCATCACCGAGGAAGAAGCCTTATTGGCGCTGGATAAATTCGCTGACCGATGGGACAACAAATACCCCCAGATCAGCCGCTCCTGGCGTGCCTATTGGCAGAACCTCAACACGCTGTTCAACTATATACGAAAAGTGATCTACACGACCAACGCCATTGAGTCACTGAACAGCGTCATTCGCAAAGCGATCAAAAAGCGGAAGTTGTTTCCAACCGATGACTCGGCAAAGAAAGTAATCTGCCTGGCAATCCAAGCCGCATCGAAAAAGTGGACAATGCCGATCCGTAATTGGAAACCAGCACTGAATAGATTTATGATTGAGTTCGAAGAACGCTTGGCGGTATATATTTAACCGCGGCATCTACAATTTGTCCCTTGCGAACACTGAAGCCTGCTGCATCAATCTGAATCAACAGCTCTGAAAAGAGTTTATCATTCTTTCAGGTGCCCACGATACACCCAAACCGTTTTGGCATCGGGTACCACTCAGCCCAAAGAAACGACAAAAGCCATAGCGATCCCGAATTTGGAACTCTGTTTGATCATCGTTCAGATTGAATAAATGCTGTAGGTGCAACACCTTAAACATCCGTACTGCATCGCAAGGCGGATACCCACCTTTACTGGGATCACTATTTTTATAAACTGAGCCCAACAATACCCGAAAAGCCTCCCAGATATACGGTCCTTTCCAGCTTTGGCAGCAGCTCTCTCTTAGAGCCCCTACAAAAAACTGTACCGGGTATTCTTAGAAAAGTTCGGCCTTAAAGTACTTCTCCCAGAATTCATCCGGCATCAAATTTTCAGTGATGCATGGGGTCAGAATGTATTGTAATCATGGCGCCAGCTTTCAATCTTTTCTTGCACATCTTTCAGTGACAAAAAACAATGGGGATTTAAACATTCATCCCTAGAACTCCCGTTGAACGACTCAATAAACGCATTATCTGTTGGCTTTCCCTGCCGCGAAAAGTCTGATGTTACTTTATTCTTATACGCCCATTGATCAAGGGCCTTTGAAATAAATTCACGGCCATTATCGACTTGAATCCTCTCAGGCTTACGCTTATTGCAGAGTCGTAATTGCTCCATAACATCCACAACCTGTTCCTCTTTTGCAGCACGATCAACCGCAATAACAACACATTCTCGGCCAAATTATCGACTACAGTTAACGCTCTAATTCATCGCCCATTGAACAGTTGATCGGCGACAAAATCCATACTCCAGCACTGATCAATATGAAAGAGCTCCGGCCTATCCATCCGGTGTGCAGCGGCAACTCGACGCCTTGGTCGTTTGCGCCTTAGATTCAGGCCCTCTTCACGATAGATGCGCAACACACGCTTATGATTCATCCGCCAGCCTTCACGCTACAATAGGATGTGCATGCGTTGATAGCCATAACGAACACGGTCTTTGGCAATTTCACATATCCGGGATCGTAAAGCCGGATCATCATGCTTCCTGCTTTTGTGGCTATAATTGCTGCGGCTCATCTGAATGACTGCGCCGGCCCGACGATTACTGACTTGGTAGCTATCCTGGAGAAAAGTAATTAAACGTCGATGCCTAGCCGTCTTCAGCGCTTTTTTCGCACGACATCCCGAAGCATCTGCTTGTCTAGGCTTAGATTAGCCTCCATCTGCTTTAGGCGACGTTTTTTGTCCTCTAGTTGACGTAAACTCCGTCGCTCTGAAACACCTAAACCACCAAACTTCTTTTTCCAATAAAGCGTCTCGTCCGATATTCCCATCTTGCTGCAGACCTCCGAAATCCGTGTACCGCGATTTCCTCATGGCTCGTCCTCCTGCTTTCAACTTAACGGACCCGCCAAAATTCTCTAATTTAGATCAGTACGGTTTTTAGGGAGGGGGTCAATCAGTTATTTTGAATAACGATACTCGGGAACTTGGCAGCATAACTCTTCGCCTGAAGAGCCAACTTGGCCGTTGTCTTACGGGCGATCTCGCGATAGATCATCGAGATGCGTGACTCAGGCTCCGCCACCACCGTAGGCCTGCCGCCATCGGTCTCTTCGCGAATACGGATATCCAGTGGCAGGGCGCCAAGGAAATTAACGTCATACTGTTTCGCCATACGCTTACCGCCGCCTTCACCGAAGATATGCTCTTCGTGGCCACAATTAGAGCAGATGTGGGTACTCATGTTCTCCACAATACCCAGTATCGGCACTTCCACCTTCTCAAACATCTTGAAACCCTTGCGGGCATCCAACAGGGCGATATCCTGAGGTGTGGTCACAATCACTGCACCGGAAACAGGTACTTTCTGGGCCAGGGTCAGATGGGTATCACCGGTACCCGGCGGCAGATCGATAATCAGATAATCCAGATCAGACCAGTTGGTATCGTTGAGCAGCTGTTCCAGAGCCTGGGTAACCATCGGCCCACGCCAGATCATCGGGGTCTCTTCATCGACCAGGAAACCAATGGACATCGCCTGCAAACTATAACTCTCCAAGGGCTCCAGACTTTTACCGTCTTCGGACTCCGGCTGACCTGAAACACCGAGCATCCGAGGCTGGGACGGACCGTATATATCCGCGTCCAGAATACCCACCTTGGCGCCCTCTTCCGTCAGCGCCAACGCCAGGTTGACAGCAGTGGTGGATTTACCAACACCACCCTTGCCCGAAGCAACGGCAATAATGTTCTTAACGTTATCGATAGGCTTCAGGGATTTCTGCACGGAATGTGCGGTTACTTTCCAGCCTGCTTCCACGTCGGCGGAAGCGACACCATCAACAGCCTCGACCAGCCCTTTTATCTTAGCCGCCAATTCAGCCTTGATACCGTCTGCAGGGAAACCCAGTTCAACAGTGACCTTTACCTTGTCACCATCGATATCTATACCCTTGATTGCTTTAGAACTTACCAGATCTTTTTCCATATGAGGCTCAATGTAACTTTTGATCGCCTCTTCAATCTGCTCTTTTGTCACTTCAGCCATTCTTTGTCTCCTGAACTCGGAGCCCAACTACAGCAGGCCCTGGGGAATTGGTCAATATTCGCGCGGATTCTACAACACTATTTCCGAGTATACCAGTCAGGTATTCAGGCAAGGGCAACTATTCCGCCTGGTTTTCCGGGCCAACGCTTGGTCATTTTTCTGGCTTTTGTACTAATTTAATCTAGAGTTTCAGTGAGGATAAAATCCGAAAACTGCATAAAAAGATTGGCATAGCAGCAGTTCACACATTGTCGCACCTCGCATAACTTAGCGCCTCTGAAAAGTTATGCAAGGCACGAGTTTCCTTCAGAAGAGAAATAGAGCTTCTGGAGGCCGCTGTGAACGCAACAGGCATACGGTAATATCCCCCGCGAACTGTTCCATTGAATAACATTGTTGTGCAAAGCGCTACCCTCAAGATCTGCCGGCACTTTCATTGAGTTACTTATTGGCTCGATGCTTACCCCTACGGGTTTTATAACTGATGTCTATTTGATGCCGGATATGCGAAGCCATTGGACCAGTTACTACAAATGGTTACAGAATGGCAGATGGTCATGGTCGGCCTTAGCACCGTAATTTGTTCGACTCATACTGAGAGTAGTGAGGCCAACATGGTTCACTTTGCAATTGACGACACATTGACGCTTCGGGCTTCTAAAAAAGCACCCGGCAACAAGATTCATCGCCGACACGGGAACAAACCTGATCTTGCACAAGATGTGCGAGGACCGTCAATGCGAAAAATTCGAGCCACCAAATTGGCTAGGAAGTGAATATGCAGCAAGCTATAAACTTAGCCACTTGTAATCAGCGGCAGAATGACCATAGAGGATTCGGAACTCGAGTGGCTGATAGCGACTTGAAGTGGCTCTGTCGCTCTGAACTCTAGGGAGCCTCTAATTAATTCTGGATCGGATGGATAACGAGTAATAGCCAGCTATTGCCAAGATTTTCAACCCAGAGCCAAGGGGGGCAGCCGGCCGACACTGATTCATGAATTGATCTGAGGCTCCCTGGTTCAATAAAACAACGGCGCATAAACCAGCTATCTGCTAAAACTCTTACCTTTAACCACTGAAAATAAGCGGTAAACAGCCCGGACCAACGTATTTTCCACTACCAATTTCCCTGTATTGTCTGCACTTCGGTATCAGGCGGGATAGTAGGGGTAATGCTATATTTTCTCACCACCCTCCCTCTTTCTTTATGGAACCTCTAAAAATCCGACAAAGGCCAGCAGTCTCGAGCAAATCTGGAGAGCCCTGTACCTTTACCCAGCCCTGACGCCCGATGCTACGCACTAGTCGATTGACCTGCAGGGCAAACACGTGCTCAACTCAAGCCCGAACTCTTGATCGTTTTCGGTTTGCCTCTTGCTCCCGTTCATTCTAGGGGCGTTTACGTGTCGACTTGCGATGAATCTGACTGCGGTAATGCGCACCCGGTAAAGCGGCTTCTCGTTTTACACTGTGGCAAGCAGAATCGGCCCAGACACTTCCATTACTGTTGTTTTTATCCAGCCGTTCCTCAAAAACTTGGCTATCCCCGGCTTTGATCTGCCTATTTTCCTCTCGCGTATTACGTTGCTTGAGTACTGGAACGATAGCGGCATCTACAATCTGTCCCTTGCGAACACTGAAGCCTGCTGCATCAATATGGATCAATAGCTTCTGAAAAGAGTTTATCGACAAGGCCCCATTCTTTCAGGCGCTCACGATGCACCCAAACCGTTTTTGGCATCGGGTACCTTATTCCTCCGAGCTCAGTCCAAGAAAATGACAAAAGCTATAGCGATATATCCAGGGGGTAACGCTTGAGATTTACAGATTGCCGAGCTCAGGAAGACAAAACGCCTGGTGTCCCCCTCCCAAACTGAAACGGTTGTTTCATTGTTGGCCCCGACTCTTGCCGTTTAAAACCGGCTAAACCCGATTTATCGTGCAACCTGAATACTTCGTGGTGAATGTTGGGTTTCTGTATGGACACCGTGTAACCAAAGACAAAAAACTACCTGGCGACTCCCATTTTCTGAATCAAGCGCCCATTCCAGGTAAGCACCAACTGTGTGATAATAGTCCGATTTACTAGGCCAATACAGGCCCATATTGACTCAACTGCACCCAGCCAAGATCCCAAAAATGAGCAAAACCCCACGAAAAATACTCGTCACCAGCGCCCTCCCCTATGCCAATGGTCCAATCCATATTGGCCATCTCGTGGAGTATATCCAAACGGACATCTGGGTACGTTTTCAGAAAATGCGGGGGGAGCACTGCATCTATGTCTGCGCCGATGATGCCCATGGCACGCCGATCATGCTGAAAGCGCGCCAGGAAGGAATCGAACCGGAGGCATTAATCGAATGTATCTCGGTAGAGCACAAGGCGGATTTTGCAGAATTCAACGTGGCTTTCGACAACTATCACTCCACTCACTCGGAGGAGAATCGCCACTACGCATCCACCATTTATGAACGTAACCGGGATGCCGGACATATTGCCCGTCGCACCATCACTCAGGCCTATGATCCGGTAGAAAACATGTTCCTGCCTGACCGCTTCATCAAAGGCGTGTGTCCAAAGTGCGGCGCAGAAGATCAGTATGGCGACAACTGCGAGGTGTGCGGTGCCAGCTACTCTCCCAATGAGCTGAAAAAACCAGTATCCGCCATCTCCGGTGCCACCCCGGTCGATAAAGAGTCTGAGCACTATTTTTTCCGCCTCGATGATTTCGAAGAGATGCTGAAAAAGTGGACCAAAGGCGGCCATCTGCAGAACGAAGTATCAAACAAACTGGATGAGTGGTTCGCTGCCGGCCTAAGAGAGTGGGATATTTCCCGCGATGCCCCCTATTTTGGGTTTGAGATACCCGGCCACCCGGGAAAATATTTCTATGTCTGGCTGGACGCTCCCATCGGCTATATGGCCAGTTTTCAGAACCTGTGCGACCGCACCGAAGGGCTCAACTTTGACGATTTTTGGGCCAAGGAGTCCGATGCCGAGCTCTATCATTTTATCGGCAAGGATATTATTTACTTCCATGCCCTGTTCTGGCCTGCGATGCTTGATGGTGCCGGTTTCCGGACGCCAACGGCGGTTTTCTCCCACGGTTTCCTGACCGTGGACGGGCAGAAGATGTCCAAATCACGAGGCACGTTTATCAAAGCGCGGACTTATCTGGACCATCTTAATCCAGAATATCTGCGCTACTACTTTGCCGCCAAACTGGGTTCCACCATTGAAGATATCGACCTCAATCTGGAAGATTTTTCGGCCCGGGTAAACTCAGATCTGGTGGGCAAGGTGGTGAATATCGCCAGCCGCTGTGCCGGATTCATCAAGAAACGTTTTTCCGGGCGACTCTCAGACAACCTTTCGGAACACTCCCTGTTCGATGAGTTCATCACTGCGGGCGACTCGATTGCTGAGCACTATGAAAAGCGTGAATTCAGCCATGCCGTAAGAGAGATCATGGCCCTGGCCGACCGCGCCAATCAGTATATTGATGAGAAAAAGCCCTGGATCATTGCCAAGGAGGAGGATAAACAGCAGGAGTTACATGACGTCTGCTCCATGGGCATCAATCTGTTCCGGCTGCTGATCGGTTATCTGCGCCCCATTCTGCCTGCCACGGCGGAGAAATCCGAAGCCTTCCTGCAAGTCGATCCGCTCACATGGGAGTGCCTTGGCGCCCCCCTCACCGCCCATGAGATTGCCAAGTTCAAGCCACTCATGACCCGGGTGGAGGCGAAACAGATCGATGCCATGGTAGACGGATCAAAACAGGACCTCACCCAGACACCGGGAGTTGCTGAGGTAAAAGGTCCTCTGGCAAATGATCCGATCAGTGATACGGTTGAATTCCCCGATTTCGCCAAGGTGGATCTGCGCATCGTGAAAATCGTCAAAGCCGCTCACGTCGAGGGGGCAGACAAACTGTTGCAGCTGACCCTGGATCTGGGGGGCGAAACACGTAACGTATTTGCCGGTATCAAATCGGCTTACGCGCCGGAAGATCTCGAAGGCAAAATGACCGTCATGGTTGCCAACCTGGCAACCATGAAAATGCGCTTTGGCCTCTCTGAAGGCATGGTGCTGGCAGCAGGTCTCGGCGGCAAGGAGCTGTTCATCCTCAGCCCAGATTCCGGCGCTGAACCGGGCATGCGAGTAAAGTGACACAGAGATACAGAAGTCGCAGCGATTTAGAAATATCAATGCCCCGTACCAAAAGCCTGTCCGAGAATAGAGACCATAGCGAAGGAGATCCATTCTCGGACAACTGCCCAGGTAAATGGCGAGAAACTATGCCCCTGCAAATCACCGGTTGTTAACGTTAACGTTAACCACTAACATTTTTACTTCGACAGAGTCAGGGACAAAAACCGATAACGATGAAAGAGTACGCCATCATTCTCATCAGCACCGTGCTGGTCAACAACTTCGTTCTGGTGAAGTTTCTTGGCTTATGCCCGTTCATGGGAGTGTCAAAAAAGCTGGAGACGGCTGTCGGCATGGGCATGGCGACAACCTTCGTCCTCACACTCTCCTCCATCTGCAGCTATCTGGCGAATGAGTATCTGCTGGTCCCGTTAGGCCTGGAATATCTGCGCACCATCACATTCATCCTGGTCATCGCTGTACTGGTGCAGTTTACCGAAATGGTGATGCATAAAACCAGCCCGGTTCTCTATCAGGTGCTCGGTATTTTCCTGCCCCTGATCACAACCAACTGCGCAGTACTTGGCGTTGCACTGCTCAACGTCCAGGAACAGCACAATTTTATCGAATCCGGGCTCTATGGTTTTGGGGCCGCCGCTGGCTTCTCGCTGGTGTTGGTACTGTTTGCGGCGGTGCGTGAACGGGTAGCCGTAGCCGATGTGCCCGCCCCTTTCCAGGGAAGCTCCATCGCCCTGATCACTGCGGGCCTGATGTCCATTGCCTTTATGGGCTTCGCCGGATTGGTGTCGAACTAAGATGCTGACCGCCATTGCCACCCTTTCCCTGCTCGCCCTCGCTTTTGGCCTGTTGCTGGGTTATTCATCCATCCACTTCCGCGTGGAAGGCGATCCTATTGTCGATAAAGTGGATGCACTGCTGCCCCAGACCCAGTGTGGCCAGTGCAGCTTCGCTGGCTGCCGCCCCTATGCCGAAGCCATTGCCAATGGCGAAGCCGAAATAAACCTCTGCCCCCCTGGCGGTGAGACCACGATGATCGCCCTGGCCGATCTTCTGGGAAAAGATCCGATTCCGGTAGGTGGTGGTGAGACGGAAAAGAAGGTCAAAGCGATCGCCGTCATCCGGGAACCGGAATGCATCGGCTGCACCCTCTGCATCCAAGCCTGCCCGGTGGACGCGATACTGGGTGCGGCCAAAAGCATGCACACCGTCATCAGTAGTGAATGCACCGGCTGTGAGCTCTGCCTCCCACCCTGTCCTGTAGAATGCATCGACATGGTGCCAATCAAGGTGGATACCGGCAACTGGAAATGGCCCTTCCCCAATGCCACGGGAAGCCTGCCGATAACCAACACGTCTGCAGGATAGCCAAGGATAAAGATGCAGTACGCCAGCAACCACCATCCAATCCACAAACTCCACCGTTTCCACGGCGGCCTGCACCTACCGGACAATAAACGCCAATCCACTGGCCAGCCAGTGGCACAGGCGCATCTGCCAAAAAGGCTGATCCTGCCACTGCAACAACATATCGGCGAGATAGCCGAGTCCCTTGTCGCCGTTGGCGATAGAGTGCTCAAAGGAGAGATGATCGCCAAGCCCCAAGGGTATATCAGCTCACCGGTCCACGCCTCCAGCTCCGGTATCGTGGTAGCGATCGCTGAGCATGCTATTCCCCACCCCTCAGGCCTATCCGCTCCCTGTATCGTGATTGAAACCGATGGCAAGGACGAGTGGTGCGAGCTTCCGGAACCGATTGTAGATATCACGTCGGCCGGCCATACCCTGCTGCGCGAGCGCATCCGCAGCGCCGGCATCGTTGGACTTGGCGGCGGCGCCTTTCCAACCAGTGTAAAGCTCAACCCCGGTCCGGATAACCCGATTAACACCTTGGTGATCAACGGCGCTGAATGCGAGCCTTTTATCACTTGTGATGACATGCTGATGCGGGCACAGGCCGATCGCATCATGGCCGGTATCGGCATACTTAGACATTTGACAGGGGCAGAGAAGTGCCTCATCGGTATCGAGGACAACAAGCCCGAAGCCATCACGGCGATGAGCGATGTCGTAGCCAGAGCGGCACTGGAATGGGCAGAGGTGGTCAGTATACCGACCCTCTACCCCAGTGGAGGTGAGAAACAGCTGATCAAAGTATTGCTGGGCACGGAAGTCCCCAGCGGTGGCATCCCAGCGCACATCGGTGTCGTTTGCCACAATGTCGGCACCGCAGCCACTGTGGCAGATGCCGTGCTGGAGGGAAAACCACTGATCTCCCGTTACCTCACCATCACCGGAGAGGGCGTCAACAGCCCATGTAATATGAAAGCGTTGATCGGCACCCCTGCTGTTGAACTGATCGACCAGGCGGGCGGCTATGCAGCAGCAGCAGCAAAACTGATCATGGGCGGACCGATGATGGGCTTCACCCTCCATGAAGACCGGGTACCAATCACCAAAGCAACCAACTGTCTACTGGTCTCCAGCCTGTCGGAAAGCCCGGAAGCCAGCCCGGCGCTCGCCTGCATCCGCTGTGGCAAGTGTGCTGAAGTCTGCCCAGTGAACCTGCTGCCCCAGCAAATGTATTGGTATGCCCGGGCGAAAGACCTGGAAAAAGCCCAGGATTACAATCTGTTCGACTGCATCGAATGCGGCTGCTGCTCCCATGTCTGCCCCTCGCACATTCCACTGGTGCAGTATTACCGTTATGCCAAAACCGAAAGCTGGGCTCAGGAGCGGGAGACTAAAAGTGCTGAGCACGCCCGGCTGCGTCACGAGGCCCGCGAAGCACGACTGGAACGTCTGAAAGCGGAGCGCAAAGCACGCCTGGGCAAGAAAAAAGAGGCTCTGGCAAAAAAATCCACCGCAAAAAAGGCGGATGGAGTCGACCCGAAAAAAGCGGCCATTGAAGCCGCGATGAAACGTGCGGCAGAAAAGAAGGCCAATCTTTCAGAAAATGGCATCAAGCCTGAAAATACCGAACAGCTGACCGAGGCCCAGCAGCGCGCTATTGCCGATGCGGATGCCCGCCGCACAACGGACAAAGAGACAACGATCCCGGACCAGCAAGGCAAATAACGGATGCTATTTCCAACCATCACATCGCCACATACCGACCGGCCAAACAGCGTACGAATGACCATGTTGTGGGTAATCATCGCTCTGGTCCCGGGAACCGTTGCCATGTTCTGGTATTTCAGCTGGGGTATTCTGATCAACATGGCATTGGCCAGCATCACCGCCATTGGTTGTGAAGCCTTGGCAATGAAGCTGAGAGGCCGCAAGGCCCTACCTGTTATCGGTGACTTCAGCGCCCTGCTCACCGCCTTGCTGTTTGCTATTTCCATTCCACCGCTGCTGCCCTGGTGGATGACAGTGATCGGTATCGCTTTTGCCATTCTGATGGTTAAACAGATCTACGGCGGCCTTGGTTACAACCCCTTCAATCCCGCGATGGCAGGCTATGTCCTGCTACTGGTCTCCTATCCGGTGGAGATGACCTCCTGGTTACCACCAGCCATGCTCAATGAGCATCCACTGACACTGCTTCAAACCCTCTCAGTGATCTTTAGCGGCAGCCTGCCTGTCGGTCTTAGCTGGGATGCAGTAACCGCCGCAACCCCCCTTGATGCCATGCGCACTCAGCTGGATCTGAATCAAACTATCAGCGAAATTCGCCAAAGCCCGTTATGGGATGATTTTGGTGGACTTGGCTGGGAGTGGGTAGGCAACTGGTACCTGCTCGGCGGCCTGTTCCTGATCTACAAACGGGTGATCAGCTGGCACATCCCGGTATCCATACTGGCTGCTCTGCTACTGATCTCCATGCTGTTCCATTTCCTGGACCAGGATCTCTACCCCTTCGGACTATTCCATATTTTCAGCGGAGGCACGCTGCTGGGAGCTTTCTTTATCGCCACCGATCCGGTCTCTGCCTGTACCACCAAGAAGGGGCAGTTGATCTTTGGCGCCAGCATAGGCTTTATCATCTACGCCATCCGCACCTGGGGCGGCTACCCTGATGCGGTTGCCTTTGCCGTACTATTGATGAACATGGCTGCACCCACTATCGACTACTACACCCAGCCAAAGGTGTTCGGTCAGCGCGAGGGGCGTGATGATTAAACACCCCATCACCATTGCCGGCATGCTCCTCGCTCTGTTTACCGCAGCAGGCACGGGACTGGTTGCCCTGACCCATCAACAGACGGCCGATCGCATTGCGGCCAATGAGCGCGAGGCGCTGCTGCGCAGTCTTACCGCCCTGGTTCCCAGTGAAACCATCGATAACGACATCATTGGAGATACACTTTTCGTCAGCGACCTGGAGCGACTAGGCACCAAACAGACACAGGTCTACCTGGGCCGTAAACAGAGCAACCCGGTGGCGGCTGTCTTTACAACAGTTGTCCCCGGCGGCTATAGCGGCCCGATCAAACTGCTGGTAGCTGTACGCATCGACGGGACGCTGGGCGGCGTACGCGTCGTGGCCCACAAAGAGACCCCGGGACTGGGAGACAAGGTAGAAGAAGCAAGATCTGAATGGATCTACTCTTTTAACGGAAAATCTCTGATAAACCCTGACATTTCACGCTGGAAGGTAAAACGGGACGGCGGTGACTTCGAGCAATTCACCGGCGCAACCATTACCCCAAGATCCATTGTCAAAGCAGTGAAAAATACCCTGCTATATTTCAAGGATCAGGGTAAATCACTGTTTAATAAAAACACCCTCCCAGATGGGCAAAAAAGCGCGGCTGAGAGCAAAACCCCCAAAGCGGGTTAAGAGGCAATCCAATGGCAGAAACAGGCTATGGCAAACTGATCCGGGACGGACTCTGGAATAGCAATCAGGCAATGGTCGCCCTGCTGGGCCTCTGCCCACTGCTGGCGGTAACCAACACGGCCATTAACGGTCTGGGGCTTGGCATCGCCACGACACTCGTCCTGACCTTATCCAACACCACAGTCTCATTAATCCGCAATCTGGTGCGTCCTGAGGTGAGACTGCCGGTGTTCGTCATCGTCATCGCCTCCTTTGTCACCGCTGTTGAACTCAGCATGAATGCCTGGTTCTATGAACTCTACCAGATCCTGGGTATCTTCATCCCTCTCATCGTCACCAACTGCGCCATCATTGGAAGAGCCGAGGCATTTGCCTCGAAGAACAGTGTCGACAAGGCGATTGTCGATGGTCTTGCCATGGGTATAGGCTTTACACTGGCGCTGGTGGCCCTCGGCTCCCTGCGCGAAATTATCGGCATGGGAACACTCTTTTCCCAGGCAGACCTTATGTTTGGCGAGGCAGCCAAAGGGATCACTTTCAGCCTCGGTGAAAACTACAAAGGCATGCTACTGGCAATCCTGCCCCCCGGCGCATTTCTTGGATTGGGGCTGATGATTGCCCTGAAAAATATCATTGATAGTCGAACGGCAAAAAAACAGGAAGCGGCAGCTAGTAGCGAAGCAGCCGACCTAGAGGCCAGTACGGCCTGATTCGATACTGGAACAGTCATTTCTCCTATATACCCTCACTCCACCCGGTGCCGCATGACGGTACATTGTACGGCTTCATAGATAGAGGGAACTAATACGAAATGAACAAAGCGATACGTCAACAAATATTCAAGCGGCTGAGGGCTGATAATCCCAACCCGGAAACGGAACTCAACTATGCAACCCCCTTCGAACTGTTGATCGCGGTGGTGCTCTCGGCCCAGGCAACGGACAAGGGTGTCAACAAGGCCACAACAAAGCTCTTCCCTGTAGCCAACACACCAGAGACTATTCTGGCACTGGGCGAATCCGGACTGAAGGAGTACATCAGGACTATTGGCCTCTATAACAGCAAGGGTGCCAACATCATTAAAACATGCTCATTGCTCATCACTGAGCATGACAGTCAGGTTCCTGATGAGAGAAAGGCGCTGGAGGCGTTGCCCGGTGTTGGGCGAAAAACCGCCAATGTTATTCTCAACACAGCCTTTGGGCAGCCAACGATGGCAGTGGACACGCATATATTCAGAGTCAGTAACCGTACCCGGATCGCACCAGGAAAAAATGTAATCGAGGTAGAAGAAAAGCTCCTGCGCAACATCCCCGGTGAGTTTATGCTGAGCGCCCACCACTGGTTGATTCTCCACGGAAGATACACCTGTATTGCGCGCAAACCCCGCTGTGGTTCCTGTATCATTGAAGACCTGTGTGAATACCGGGACAAAGGTCTGGATTGATAACACCATGTTTGGCAACGACCGTGCAAAGATGCGCCAATTCTTTACCGATACCTGGCGTAAAACTCAGGAGAAACTCCCCCTTGATCCTCTGGAGCAGATTATCGCCACTATCATCAGCCAACACCCCGAGTACCATGCCATGCTGGAGGGGTCGGATGATCTTCTCGATCGGGATTTCATGCCGGTAGGCGGGGAAAAAAATCCATTTCTCCACATGGGGATGCATATCAGCATTCAAGAGCAGCTTGGCACCGAAAGGCCCTCAGGTATCAATACGCTCTACCGGCAACTGGTGATCAAGGTGGGTGATCCGCACCAGGCCGAACATCAACTCATGGAGTGCCTTGGCCGCATGCTATGGGAGGCACAGCGCTCCGGTCGGATGCCGGATGAACAGGCATATCTCAAATGTGTTAAAGGTTTGGTTGCTTAGAAACAGGAGAGCAGAAGGCGCAACACCTAACATCTCTTCAGAGATAGCCGGATTAGCTAGACGGTGTCATCATGAGTTTAAATTAAGTTGCATAAGATCCAACCTAACAACTAAAAACCAATAACACAATGACAACACCAACACACAAAAGACACGGCATAGACGACAACACATGAGAACTACTATCACCATACCTTACAGGACAAAAAGGAATTCACGGTGGCATAGCTAAAGATAACCGTTTGTTTCTCATATGCGGTATTCTGGATTCTATGCACAAGCGAGCCGTGGCGCAACTTACCACCTGATTAGGGTGATAGGGAGAACACCCATCGGCGTTTTTGTCGTTGGCGTGATAAAGGCATATGGGAGGATTTATTGCCCCAGATAATTGATGAGCCGAACTTTGAATGGATTATGATTGATGGCAGTCATATCAATATTCATCCACATGCAGCAGGTGCGGACAGGAGGCAATCAAGATATGAGCCGTACAAAAGGGGGCTTAACACCAAGATCCACTTGGCCGTGGATGCGTGTGGTGTGCCGATCAGATTCATTGTTACTAAAGGTACCAGGGCTGATTGCACGCAGGCTAGCACACTGATTTTATGGGCTTAGAGGTGAATGTCTTTTGGCTGATATGGCCCACGATACACAGGGGATATTAGAGAAGGCAAAATCACAGGATATAAGTATTGTTATTCCACCAAAGAAGAATAGAAAAGAACAGCGAGAATATGACAAGCATCTGTACTAAATTAGTACATTTGGTTGAGAATGCATTTCTACATCTCCAATGAGACAGCCCTAAATTCTGTGTAACTGCCTATCATTAAACCCAAACAAGGGAGAGGATAGGCAGCTGATCGACAAGAAAGAGCTCCAAGCGATAGCCCAAGCAGCCACTAATAACATTAAAATTAAAGAGGTAATACCCCGGGAAGTAGCTGACGCCAAAAGTAGAATTTTCTCGTAATATGAACGCAGGAGATTCTGCATGAAGACATCAAGATTCAAGGACAGCCAGATCATTGCTATTCTCAAGCAGGCTGAGACTGTCACACCAGTTTCCGATCTGTGCCGGGAGCATGGGCATGAGCAGTGCCACCTTCTACAAGTGGCGCGCCAAATACGGCGGCATGGACGCCTCTCTCATGAAGCGTATGAAGGAACTCGAGGATAAGAACCGGCGACTCAAGAAGATGTACGCTGAGACCAAATTAGAGGCGGAGATCGTCAAGGAGGCCCTGGCAAAAAAGTGGTAAGGCCATCTCGTCGCAAAGAGATGGCGTGTCGGTACGCCTGGCTTGTCGTGCATTTCTGTATCAGCGAGACCTGCTATCGCTATCAGGCCAAGCATTCGAGCGACAACGCACTGATTGCAGATTGGTTACTCCGATTGACGATGACCAATCGAACCTGGGGTTTAGGGTTGTGCTATTTGTACCTGCGCAATGTGAAGGGTTACCCCTACAATCATAAACGTGTATACCGCATATACAGGGAGTTTGAGCTGAACCTGCGGATCAAGCTCAAACGTCGATTGAAGCGCGACGTGCCGGATGCGCTAGCTGTACCTCGTCAAATTAACATCATGTGGTCGATGGATTTTATGCATGACAGCCTGGCCGATGGCCGTAGCTTCAGGACGTTCAATGTCATCGACGACTACAATCGTGAGGGGCTGGGTATTGAGGTGGACTTCTCGTTACCGGCAGTGCGTGTCATTCGTGCACTGGAACAGATCATCGAATGGCGAGGCAAGCCAAATTCCATTCGCTGCGACAATGGCCCCGAACTAATCAGTGGTCAACTGATGGAGTGGGCAGAGAAACAGTGGATTAAGTTACACTATATCCAGCCCGGCAACCCGCAACAGAACGCGTACGTGGAGCGTTTTAACAGAACAGTTCGACATGAATAGCTGAACCAGCATCTCTTTGAGTCGATCGAGTATGCCCAGCACACCGCCACTCAATGGTTGTGGCGCTACAATACAGAGCGGCCAAACATGGCCATTGGAGGAATAACACCGTATCAGAAGTTGGCGCAAGCCGCATAAGCTCTACTTTTGTGCGCAGCTGAAAATGGGGGGATTACCGACCCTGAAATATTCATTCCAGGCACTTAATAATACTGTTGTTTCTGTTTTGCAAACAGGAACAACAGTATGGACATGATATTTTTCAGCACAAAAAGAACCTCCCTCATCCATTTTCTGAAGTTGAAGGCAGCCGCCGCCATAAGCAAGTTAATCTGATCCCCGGCAAAGCCTTTAAGAAAGTTTGAAATGCCCCCATTCTATGGCCACTTGGCTTGTTAGGTTCTCCGCATTTCACGTAATCCAAAATACGCCATCTCTGGCGTGACGTAGTGTTGTGAACTGTGGGGTCGCCGCTCATTATATCGGCAACGCCACTGTTCAATAACAACTCTGGCTTCGGTCAGGCTACCAAATATCTCTGCATTTAAACACTCCTTAGCGGAAAATGCCGTTGAAGCTTTCATTGCTGCCATTTTGCCAGGGTTTTCCCGGTTCAATATTGGCTAGCTTAATATCATGCTTTTCCAGTTCCTCGCGCAGTACGAGGGCCAACAGCTCAGCTCCGTTGTCGCTGCGAATGGCTCGGGGAATTCCGTAGCGAATGATTAATTCACGTAGCACCGCTTTCACGTGTTGACTCTGTAAGTATCGACCAGTTTTGATTGCCAGACAATAACCGGTTGCTTCGTCCTTGACCGTCAAGCACCGCAGAGGCTCTGCGTCATGATAGCGGTCATGTACGAAATCCCATGCCCACACATCATTCCGTCGTAGCGCCAATCCCTCCAGTTTTACCCCAGTGCGAATCTTCCGTCGAGGGCGATAAGGCGGCAAACACAGACCATTAAGCCGCCAGAGTCGATATACGCATTTGTTGTTTACCTGCCAACCTCTGAGCCGCAGATAGGCGCCTGCTAAACGATAGCCCCAACTGGGATCCTCCCGCACCACTACACGCAACGCGGCCGACAGATGCCGGTCACGACGTTCTCGTTTTGAACTATAATGAAGCCCCGATCGCGGTGTCGTACAAAACCAGCTTGCTCGCCTTTGGCTAAGGCCCCGTTCAATAGCAAACAATGCCATGGCGCGCTTCGCGCGGGGGCTCACCACTTTTTTGCTTGTATCTCCTTCATGACCTCTACTTCCAGGTCACGTTCTGCTAGCAGCTTTTTGAGCCGCATGTTCTCATCCTTGACTCGCTTTAGCTCCCGCACATCTGAAACTTCCATCCCGGCATACTTGTTGCGCCAACGGTAGATCGACTGCTCCGATACGCCGTGTTTGCGTGCTGCCGCTACGGCCGTTGTTGCCTCTGCATCGCGCAGTACAGCCACGATCTGCTCATCTGAAAAATGTCCCTTCTTCATCCTGGTTCTCCTCAGGTAGAGGAAAACCTAACATACCACTGGTCTAGTGTTCGGGGGCAATCCAAGTTCCTTTTTAGCCTGTGGTCACTCTTTAAGTGACCACAGGCTCAATACCAGCTCGTCTTCTGAAACGTTTTCTGGCTAATGCCATGGCTTCTCCTGAGGTATTCTTCCTAGCAGGCTTTGTGGCGTTACTATCTGGGTGTCATTAACCTTTGATTTACCCCGATAACCTCGATCAGCAATACCCACTTTGGGTACTCGATTGATGAGACGTTTCACCTGTGCCAAGCACCAATCACAATGCCCGCGTCCCTTATGGTGGTGATTGATGCCTTGGTGCCAAACTCATAACGCTGCTGGGCCTTGCCTTTGCTCATACAGTAAACATGAGGTTCATGTAGGCTGTACAACTTGTTTTTATCAGCACGCTTCTGATTCAGCATGCGCTGGTACAGGGTGAACTTTTCTGCATAGAATTTCTGTTGTTCTCCGGTCATCTTACGCTGTATTTCACGTAGTAATCGGCCGCTGATGGTCTTTAATCGCTTGACGGCCTTACGTGCCTTTTTACGATTCCTCGGATGCGTGGCAAATCGGGTGGGGAGCTTGAGAATTTTTACTTCCTTCTCATGGCTTCGACTGAGCACGATACCTTCTGCTCGGGCCATCTTGAGTAACTGCCCGTGTATCTTTCGGTACTGCTTTGCATCAGTTGGAAAGGTAATGTTTTTCTCTTGTACGGTAGTGTCGATACACATTTTATCTTCGATCGCCTTTTCTTGATGTAAGGCGATAGAGGCAGCCAGGACCTTTTCAAAACCTTCGTTGTCAATACGCTTTCTGAAGTAAGTCAGGTCGGAGGGGTCACAAGGAAGTTGCCATTGGAATTCGATCTCACCCGTAAAACTCGGGTAGTAGGGATTTTGTATCCAGCGTTGAATCAGAACCTCGTCACTGAGATCTTCCAGATGCTTGAGTATCGAGAGGCCCACCATTAGGCGGATGGGTTTTGAGGGCTTTCCAAGATGAGAATAAAGCGGGGCAAATTCAGCATCAAAATATGACCAGTCTATCTGTCTGGCCAGTAGCAAAAGTGGATGCTTGGGGTTCAGCTGATCCAGTAAGTTCTGGTGCAGGAAACTTTGCTGGTTGGGATTGGCTGTCTTGGCTTTGCTCAATTATCCACCTCTGTTTCGTCCAGTTTTTCTCTGCTTTTATCCCTTTCACGGACGTTTATTTTATAAAATTTAGACGCTTATTTTATATAAATCATTGCGTTATGAATATTTCAGGGTCGACTAGCTACTTGTAATCAGCGGCAGAATGATCACAGAGGGTTCGGAATTCGAGTGGCTGATAGCGACTTGAAGTGGCTGGATCGCTCTAAACTCTGGGCAATAAAAGAGGTGCCATTTAAAGACGGAGTCGAGGTAGATAAATTAGACCAGATTGCCACTTGAGAAATGACTAATACACCGCTTTTGATAATAACTCCGGCCTGACTGTGCATCTCTTTTCGCCCGTTTCCCAATCGGCAATAAATCTAGTGTCTGAGGTTGTAACAGGTATAATAGCGGCCGGAAAATCTCTGATTACACGCATATTTGGATGCCATGCTTTGTACCAATCGTTTGAAAATCGCATCAGGCGCCTGACCGCTGAGGCCTGGCTGGCCCTGAGTATGGGAGGTGGTATTGGGCTGGAAAAGGAGTCTCTGCGTGTTTCACATGATGGCAGCATTGCACAGACCCCCCATCCTATGGCGCTGGGCTCGGCGCTGACCAACCCCTATATCACCACCGACTATTCTGAAGCCTTGGCAGAATTGATTACCCCTCCGTTGCAGGATGGTGGTGAGGCACTGGCATTTTTGCGGGACGTGCAAAAATTTGTCTACGATAATCTGGAGAATGAAATACTTTGGGCCACCAGTATGCCCTGCGTATTGGCGGGTGGAAAGAATATTCCCATTGCCCGTTATGGTAACTCCAATGCGGGCTTGATGAAAACGGTCTACCGCCGCGGCCTAGGGCGTCGTTATGGCCGGGTGATGCAGGTGATTGCCGGTGTCCATTTCAACTTTTCACTGAATGAGGCCTTCTGGCCACTGTTTCAGGAGATGGAAGGAGGTAGAGGTTCTTTGCGCCAGTTTACCGATAGCAGCTATCTTGGAATGATTCGTAACCTGCAGCGTTTTGGCTGGTTGATTCCCTATCTGTTCGGTGCCTCGCCGGCAGTTTGCAAGTCGTTTCTCGGCGGCAGGTCGACATCCCTCGACTCCTTCGATGACACCACCTATTACGAACCCTATGCCACCTCTTTGCGGATGGGTGATATTGGCTATACCAACAGCAAAGAGAAGGGTGTCGGCATCAAGGCCAGCTATAACAGTCTCGATGCTTATATAGAGAGCCTTACCCATGCCATTGAGACACGCTGTCCGGTGTGGAAACACATAGGGGTTAAAGTAAATGGTCGCTATGAACAGCTCAATAACAACATCCTGCAAATTGAAAATGAATACTATAGTACGGTCAGGCCAAAGCAGGTGCAGGATGGCCTTGAGAAACCAACGCTGGCGCTGAAGCGTCGTGGGGTTCGCTATATTGAGCTCAGATCTTTGGATGTCAATGCCTTTGATCCCTTGGGTGTGAGTGAACGCCAGCTCTTTTTTTTGCGGGCGTTCATGCTTTTCTGTCTGCTTCAGGAGAGTCCTCCAATCAATGTGCAGGAGCGGCGGGAGATCGATCAGAACATTGGTGGGGTGGCACACCGGGGCAGAGATCCTGCACTTTATCTGTTACGGCAGGGCCGTGAAATCCTGTTGCGTGACTGGGCTAGTGAGATTTGTCAGGCGCTACAGCCGGTGTGCGAATTACTGGATGAAAATAGTGCGAGACAACCTTATACACTGGCGCTGAGAGAGCAGATGGAGAGTGTCCGGGATCCGGATTGCACACCCTCTGCTAGAATGCTGGCTGAGATGCGTGCCCGGGGAGAGGGTTTTTTTCATTTTGCCTGGCGCATGTCACATCAGCATCAGAAGTATTTCGAAAATTTTCAACTCTCCGATGAGCGACGAGCGATGTTTGCCGGGGAGACGGAAAAATCGCTACTCAGGCAGGCTGAGACAGAAGCGTCGGATGAGATCGATTTTGAACAGTTTCTGGCGAATTATTTTGCCCAGCAGTAGGGTAGTCGTCCCCGAATTATCTATAATTCAGATGATAAGTATGAACTAGAGTTTAGAGCGACACAGTCACTTCAAGTCGCTATCAGCCACTCGAGTTCCGATTATTCTGCCGCATCAAAACCTTGCAAACATGAAATCATAAAAACCGGATAATAGTGCTGATCTATTCCGTTTACAATTTTCTCAGATCTTAAACCTCTCGCACCCATTGGTGGAGACTGTTCAAAATTTTGTGTCAACGTAAAAGCACTCAATCCATATCATCACAGATCAAGTGCGCGATCAGAGCTATGGTCAAATCTGGTGTATAAGCCATCAAGCAGCTTCCTGTTCAACTCGGATCCCATCTTTAAATTGCACACCTTCAATTACATCGGCGAGCAGTTGATAGCCTCTTAAGCGGTGCCATCTTTTTTGTGCAGTGTGCATCAACTTAAATGCCATGGCCAACGTCGTTAATCGACTACCGCAGTTCTTTGTTCTCGTGGTTCTAAGCCGCACTGTGGCAAACACCGATTCAATCGGGTTGCTGGTTCGTATATGCCCCCAATGTTCCGCAGGAAAATCATAAAAAGTCAGCATCTTGTCTCGGTCTTTTTGTAAGCAATGCATCGCTTTCGGGTACTTAACCTCATATTTTCGCAAGCATAAATCAAAGGCTTTTTCGGCATGGGTTCGAGAGTCAGACATCCAAATATCATGCAGATTCTCTTTGACTTTAGGCTGTATCGCCCTAGGCACTTTGTTGAGCACATTGGCGGTCTTGTGCACCCAACAACGCTGGTGCTTCGTCGTTGGCCAATGCTTGGTAATGGCCTTCCAGAAGCCTAGTGCACCGTCACCAACGGCCACCTCTGGCGGCACCGTAAAACCTTGTTCTGTGAGCTGCTCTAACAACTCTAACCAGCTCGCTTCTGACTCACGGTAGCCATCCGTAAGCCCAATGACTTCCTTACGACCTGTGCTGTCGGAACCCATGATCACCAGCAAGCAAAGCTTGTCGTCTTGCCTTACGTTGCAATAAACACCGTCGGCCCAAATGTACACATAGCGCCGCTTTTATAAATCGCGCTTACGCCACTGACCATATTCGCCTTCCCAAGTTTGCTTGAGGCGGCTTATGGTATTGGAGGACAAACCTTTGGCATCAGCGCCAAGCAAACCTGCCAGTGCGTCCTTGAAGTCGCCTGTAGAGATGCCTTTCAAGTACAACCAGGGCAGCAGCTCTTCAATGGTCTTCGCTCGCTTCAAGTACGGTGGCACCAAACCGCTGTTGAACTTGATGCCTTGCCCGGTACGATCTCTTACTTTGGGAACCTTGACCCCAATATCACCAAGCCCTGTTTGGATCATACGTTCTGGCAGGTGCCCATTGCGCACAACACCTTGTAAGCCTGATTCTCTCAGCAACCCTTGGTATTGTGCTAACAGGGTGGCGACTTCCGCCTCTATGGCTTGGGCTAATAGTTGCTGGGATCCGGTATGTAAAAGCTCAGAAAGGACATCTCGCGCTGGCCTATTCAGCCCGACAATATTATCATTCTTCATGTAGCGTACTCTTGTTGGTTGGTGATCGGCTAGGATCTTTTCCTTCCAACAGGATATGCTGCCTTAATTCCTCATACACCAGAAATGACTATACCTCGCGCGATCAAGCCTACCCTAGAAGAAGATAGCCAGTTGAGACAAGGTCAGATTCCAGTTGCGAATGTGCATCGTCCATTTCTTACTGGCGTTCTGAATGCCAAGGTATAATAATTTGAGCAGGCTGTTGTCATTCGGAAAATCGCCCTTGGTTTTTGTCAGTTTCCGGAATTGTTGATGCACTGCTTCAATAGAATTAGTCGTATAAATAACTCGACGAGTGTCCTCGGGGTAACGAAAACAGACGGATAAGTTATCCCACTTCTTGCGCCATGATTGAATCACGATGGGGTATTTATCGCCCTATGTAGATTCAATGGGTTGATGCAGCACATTATACTCAATGATCAATTTATGGGGATTATGTGATGGCAAGACTTGGCAGACCTGGACTCACAGATGATCAAAAACAAGAACTATGGTCACGTTGGCGGAAGGGAGAATCACTTAGTGATATAGGCCGTGCCCTCGAAAAACAGCCTGCATCAATTTTTGGTGTGCTAAGACTATTTGGAGGGTATTGCCCTTCAGTTCGGAAACGAGCTCGAAATGCTCTCAGCCTGGAAGAACGTGAAGAAATATCCAGAGGGCTTTCCGTAGGCTTGTCTTTGCGTCAGATAGCAAGAGACCTTGATCGCTCACCCTCAACCATAAGCAGGGAAATTCAGCGCAATGGGGGAATGAACCGCTATCGTGCAAATATTGCTGATAGTAAAGCTTGGGATCGTGCTCGTAGGCTAAAGCTGTGTAGACTTGCCCAGTGAGATAATCTTCGTAAAATCGTAGCAGATAAGCTTTCAAGAGTGGTCTCCTGAGCAGATATCTAGCTGGCTAAAGCGAAATTATCCAGAGAATGAGAGAAGTTACGTGTGTCACACGAAACCATCTACAAAAGCCTATTCATTCAGTCTCGTTGCGTATTGAAAAAAGAGCTTCAAAGACATCTTAGAACGCAAAGAGTCTTTCGGCAGTCCAGGCATAGTAATATTAAAGGGCTACCCAGAAGTGGCATTATTGATGGTATTTTCATAATCGCCCACCTGAAATTGAAGACCGGGCCGTCCCTGGCCACTGGGAAGGCGATTTGATCTCAGGTTCTTCCAATACTCATATAGCTACGTTAGTAGAGCGCCACTCGCGATTTACTATGCTCGTTAAAGTCGCAGGGAAAGACACTAATTCGTCGACCCTAAAATATTCATAACACAATGATTTATATAAAATAAGCGTCTAAACTTGATAAAATAAACGTCCGTGAAAGGGGTAAAAGCAGAAAAAAATTGGACGAAACAGAGGTGGATAATTGAGCAAACCCAAGACAGCCAATCCCAACCAGCAAAGTTTCCTGCACCAGAACTTACTGGATCAGCTGATCCCCAAGCATCCACTTTTGCTACTGGCCAGACAGATAGACTGGTCATATTTTGATGCTGAATTTGCCCCGCTTTATTCTCATCTTGGAAAGCCCTCAAAACCCATCCGCCTAATGGAGGGCCTCTCGATACTCAAGCATCTGGAAGACCTCAGTGACGAGGTTCTGATTCAACGCTGGATAC
The DNA here is from genome assembly GCF_022530855.2 of Candidatus Vondammii sp. HM_W22. Taxonomy (GTDB): domain Bacteria; phylum Pseudomonadota; class Gammaproteobacteria; order Chromatiales; family Chromatiaceae; genus Vondammii. Next base: position 2,128,854 of record NZ_CP099567.1, read on the forward strand.
AAAATCCCTACTACCAGAGTTTTACGGGTGAGATCGAATTCCAATGGCAACTTCCTTGTGACCCCTCCGACCTGACTTACTTCAGAAAGCGTATTGGCAACGAAGGTTTTGAAAAGGTCCTGGCTGCCTCTATCGCCTTACATCAAGAAAAGGCGATCGAAGATGAAATGTGTATCGACACTACCGTACAAGAGAAAAACATTACCTTTCCAACTGATGCAAAGCAGTACCGAAAGATACACGGGCAGTTACTCAAGATGGCCCGAGCAGAAGGTATCGTGCTCAGTCGAAGCCATGAGAAGGAAGTAAAAATTCTCAAGCTCCCCACCCGATTTGCCACACATCCGAGGAATCGTAAAAAGGCACGTAAGGCCGTCAAGCGATTAAAGACCATCAGCGGCCGATTACTGCGTGAAATACAGCGTAAGATGACCGCAGAACAACAGAAATTCTATGCAGAAAAGTTCGCCCTGTACCAGCGCATGCTGAATCAGAAGCGTGCTGATAAAAACAAGTTGTACAGCCTACATGAACCTCATGTTTACTGTATGAGCAAAGGCAAGGCCCAGCAGCGTTATGAGTTTGGCACCAAGGCATCAATCACCACCACAAGGGACGCGGGCATTGTGATTGGTGCCCTGGCTTTTGAGAAGAATGTATTTGATGGTCACACCGTACCTGAGGTCTTGGCACAGGTGAAACGTCTCATCAATCGAGTACCCAAAGTGGGTATTGCTGATCGAGGTTATCGGGGCAAATCAAAGGTTAATGACACCCAGATAGTAACGCCAAGGCCTGCTAGGAAGAATACCTCAGGAGAAGCCATGGCATTAGCCAGAAAACGTTTCAGAAGACGAGCTGGCATTGAGCCTGTGGTCACTTAAAGAGTGACCACAGGCTAAAAAGGAACTTTCTTAAAGGCTTTGCCGGGGATCAGATTAACTTGCTTATGGCGGCGGCTACCTTCAACTTCAGAAAATGGATGAGGGAGGTTCTTTTTGTGCTGAAAAATATCATGTCCATACTGTTGTTCCTGTTTGCAAAACAGAAACAACAGTATTATTAAGTGCCTGGAATGAATATTTCAGGGTCGACTACTTACTTAAACTTTTCTGGGTAGCCATTTTTCCGAATATTCTCTCGCGTAATAGCCCTGGGTTTGGTAAGTAGCGGGAATGGCTTGGGTCTTCGTTTTATAGCTCGCGGCTCCATACGTCCCGGTTGTTTTCCAACCTGCTGCTGTGCAATGAGGATAAAAAGGCCGTCAATTTTGTCAATGTCGTAACGACCGCTTTTTTGCCACACAATCCATAGCTGCAAAGTATGCTTGAAGCTAGGTTGTCGAGGAATGATGTCAGCCAGTAATGCCGCCTGAGCCAGGCGTAAACGGATCAAGTTGTAAGCCAAAAGATAGACCCACAGCTCTTTTTTCGCCATTTCCGGTGTGCAACAACTTAATGTTTCCATTCCCAGAGTGGTCTTGATATTGCGTATATCTAACTCTACCTGCCAACGGTTCCGATAGAGTGCCTTCAGGGCGGCTTTGCTCGTACTTTTTGAGCAAAGTAGTGTTGTCACCAGGATCTTACCGCCAGCACGCAACTCCCGCACTTTCAATCTATCGGGGGTTTGATCATACTCTGCCTGACTCATCCAGGCAGGTTTGACTTTTGGCTTGTCTATTTCGATAAGATGATCTCGCGGGCCCAGACGCTCTCCTTGGCGAAAATCCGTGCTGCCCCGCCGTGAACCATATTGCTCGAAAACGCCATCCACTCCTTTGGCCTGAAGAGCACACAACAGAAAATAGGTGGCATAAAAAGCATCCCCCAGAAGGAGATCACCAGCGTCCAAGGTACTAAGCATGGCTCTAAGCAATGACTGCTCATCGCTTCCTTTTCCGCGACAAGGTCCCAATGCTGCATCAAGTACAGCACCGCTGGCGAGGCAGACGATACCAACCACCCGGCAAAGAGGGAAACCCAATCCGGGTTGTTGGCTACGGGGTTGAGGATAGACAGTCTGGTTCTCTTCTGTATCGGGCAACGTAACGATAGCGCCATCCACCAGTCTGACCGGTCGTCCCCGCCAGTGCCAGGAATCCGGGGTGTGCTCAGTCATCATACGCCTCGTGTAACGGGCTAGCGTAGAGACCATGTCCAATGGCAGCCGTTTCCGTGCGCGACAGTATGCTCCCGTATGCGTACTACAGATTGGCAGCTCACCCATCAATCGTTTGACTGCAGCAGCATCAACTATGTTCTGGCAAGAACGATCAGCACTCATTGCTTGAGCCAGAAACATCGACAGCGTCTCTGTTGGCGGAAACAGCCTTTCCCGATGTTCCGGTAGCAACGATTCGACTTGATTGAGAAACTCTGGGCCGGTTAGCAGACTAAAGAAAGCATAGGAATCACTGGCTGTAGTGTAGGTTGTGATACCTTTTTGTTGATGTATGCAGGCGCGTTGATCAGGATGCATTAAGGCTGCTTCCCTGCTTGATGGTTTGGCAATTAGCATCTTATCATCTGAACCAGCCTTTTTTTATTCGTTATATCAGTAGATTATTGCTTAAGTAAGTAGCATTCCCCATTAATCGACTTTGTTTGTACCTACTTAAATCTGCTCTTTCTCACTTTGCTATCCTAAAATAATTTATCTAGAACAGCCCCTTTTTTTGTTGGTTAACCTACCAGGACCCAAACCCAGGAGCAATAAATTATGAGTCTCAGTTAGCAGTAACTGGAGCAATGAAAAACTGACCCTCATTCGGAGGGGAGGGTTACCATGCGCTCAATAGTGCGAGGGTCAGTTGATAAACGATAAGTTATTCCAAGCTGGCACCACGACCTAATGAAATGCGATTCCAAGCCCGTTCGTGCAGATAGTAGAGAACCATTTTAGTTAGCACCTCAGTTGAACTTATGGCCATGGCCACTACCACATCCTGGGTAAAGAACCAGGAGAGCAGCATGGTGTCCAATGATCCCGTTACCCGCCAGGAAAGTGCCTTAGCCCAGCTGCGAATAGGCCTATCCTTCAGGACCTGAGGGGCCGGTTGATTCTCTTTTCGTAGTGCCAATGAATCAATAAACAAGGTGATACCTCCACTGCTAATTTATAGATCTCAGGCGCTCACCGCCAGAGGTTGATAGCCTGCCTTCAATACGCCGGATTGATCCAGGTATGCCAACAGCTGATTGACCGCTTCTGTCACACTGAGGCGATTGGCATCGATCCTCACTTCCGGTGACTCTGGTTTTTCATAGGGGCTATCTATACCGGTGAACTGTTTGATTTCACCACGCTCTGCCCTGGCGTAAAATCCTTTTGGGTCACGCTGTTTGCAGACATCCAGCGGAGCATCCACAAACACTTCTACAAACTGCCCCTCGGGCAGAATCTCACGCGCTATGCGGCGATCGGCACGAAATGGTGAGATAAACGCAGTCAGGGTGATAAGGCCGGCATCCGCAGCCAGCTTTGCCACTTCACTCACACGGCGAATATTCTCTTTACGATCCTGATCACTGAAACCAAGATCACTGCACAGACCGTGTCGCACGTTGTCACCATCCAGCAAATAGGTGTGATACCCCTGATGGGATAGAATCTGTTCCAGGGCACCCGCAATAGTGGATTTACCCGAGGCACTGAGTCCGGTGAACCAGATCACCAGTGGTTTCTGCGATTTTTGGCTGGCCCGGGTCTGTTGATCCACCGGGTGAGAATGCCAAATAATATTGTTGCTCATATGCTTCATACTCCAATTGCTTTCAAATCAAGTTGCCGGCCTCTGCCTCGACGACCGCCTGTTATTCATGCAGTCCGCATTCACGTTTCAGACCAAAGAAGCGGGTCTCCTCTTCCAGCATCCCTGGTGTCAGCGGACAACTGGTGTGCCTGTCACCCACTGAGACATAGCCTTGCTCCCAGAGCGGGTGATACGGGAGGCTGTGGTGACTCAGATAGTGGTGTACATCCCGCTTACTCCAGTCGATGATCGGATGCAGCTTGAAGCGTCCATCATGGAGTCGCAGAACAGGCAGTCCCGCCCGGCTCTCTGACTGCTCTCGACGCAGTCCGGCAAACCAAGTACCCACTTCAAGATCGCGTAGGGCACGTTGCATCGGCTCCACTTTGTTAATCTGGTTGTATCGTTCAATCCCCTCTCGACCCTGCTCCCATAACTTGCCGAGGAGAGCCTCTTGCCATGAGGCCGAACGCTGCGCCCGATAGACCATCAGATTCAGCTGCAAACGATCAGTCAACTCATCGATAAACTGATAGGTTTCACTGAACAGGTAACCGGTATCGATCAACATCACTGGAATCTCCGGTGCAGCTTGCGTTACCAGATGCAGCATTACCGCCCCCTGGATTCCAAAGCTTGACGATAAGAGATGGCTGCCCGGCAGATGTTGCAGTGCCCACTGCACACGCTCTTCTGCCGTCTCCTTTTCCATCTGTTGATTAACAGTCAAAAGCGCCTGCTGTTCGCCAGCCAGCAGTGCTT